>JAIYAO010000042.1 GCA_027488965.1 Alphaproteobacteria bacterium | reverse complement strand
TTGCCCAGCCGTTCCCGATCCCCTCGCCAACAGGCCGGAACCGGCCGTCTGTGCATGCACGCACCTGCTGCCGGTCGTCGTCTCCGGCGCGACATCGCTGAAGCCCGGGGTCTATTGCGGCGGTCTCATCGTCCGCAAGGGCGCCACAGCCAGTCTCGCACCCGGCGTCTATGTGATGAAGAACGGCCCGCTCAACGTCCTCGATGGCGGCGCGCTGCGCGGCGAGAATGTCGGCTTCTACTTCGTGGGCGATCTGGCCACCATGCGGCTGGAAGGGGATAGCCAGGTGGAGTTGACCGCGCCGCGCGACGGTCCGATGGCGGGCTTCCTGCTGTTCGCCGAGCGCGTCCTGCTGACCGGCAAGGCCAAACTCCGGCGCTTCGTGATCAACAGCAATGACGCACGCGAGATGCTGGGCACCATCTACCTGCGCGACGGCGTTCTGGAAGTGGCCGCAAGCGCCCCCATCGCCGACCGGTCCGCCTATACCGTCATCGTGGCCCGCAACATTCAGGTTTCAGCCGGCCCGGACCTTGTTCTCAATTCGGACTACGACGCCACCGACGTGCCTGTGCCTGAAGGCGTCGGTCCGCGGGCGCCCCAGGCGTTTCTGGCCGAATAGGCGCAGCTCACACCACTGCGCCCGACAACCGTCCGATCGCGGCTGTCGCCGCCATCGCCAGCGCCCCCCACAACGTGACGCGCACAATGGCTTTTGTCATGCCTGCACCGCCGGCGCGGGCGCTGACAGCGCCCAGAAGCGCCAGGAAGACGAGGGAGGCGACCGCCACTGCGGTGGGTATCGTCTCTCTAGGCGCGGCCATGGCCGTCGCCAGCGGCAATGCTGCGCCGACGGAAAACATCAGCGCGGACGCAAACGCCGCCTGGATCGGGCGCGCCGTCGTCATGTCGGAAATGCCCAGTTCGTCGCGCGCGTGCGCGCCCAGCGCATCCCTGGCCATCAGCTGGTCGGCCACCTGCACGGCCAGTTCCGGCGATACGCCGCGCTTTTCGTAGATCGCGGCCAGTTCCGCGCGCTCGTGGTCGATGTCGGTGTCCAGTTCGACGCGCTCGCGCGCGAGGTCGGCCGTTTCGGAGTCGGATTGCGAGCTCACCGACACGTACTCCCCCGCCGCCATGGACATGGCGCCCGCCACAAGTCCCGCAAGACCGGCAATGAGAATGGCGGGCTTGTCCGCCGCGGCGGCGGCGACGCCCACGATGAGGCTTGCGGTGGAGACGATGCCGTCGTTGGCGCCGAGCACGGCGGCGCGCAGCCAGCCGATGCGGGCCACAAGGTGGCGTTCGAGGTGCGTGGTCTGACGGCTCATGGGTGGCGCTCCGTCCGCAATCTAGACCGGCGTCGGTTGTCCTGCCGCGATTTTGCGGGGTTGCGACGATCAGCGTACTCTTTGCGAGTGATTCTTGCCTGGCGCTTTGCACTCGTTCTCGCCGTCGCGCTTGCCGGTTCGGCCGCCGCGGCTGCGCAGGCGCGCTTTCTGGCGACCTTCGAGGACGTACCGCTCGCGCCAGGGCTCGAAGAACAGGTCGGCCGGGCGTTCACGTTCGTAGGCGCCGCCGGGGCTATCGAGGAAACGGTGGCGGCAGGCGCGGCCGACGAAGGGGCCGTGCGCAGCTTCTACCGGCCCGCGCTGGAAGCGCTGGGCTGGTCGCTGGAGGAAGACGGCGCCCATCGGCTCGCCTTCGCGCGCGGACGCGAGCGATTGACACTCACTTTCACGCCCGGGTCTGACGGACGGCTTTCGGTGCGCTACAGGATGGTGGCGCGCAGCGCTTCGCTCGCGCTCGACTGAGCCGATGCCCATTCATCTCACCCGCCTCGAAGGACGCCGACGATGGACCTCAAGACGCTGATCGTGGAGCGGCACGACGCCGTGGCGTTGGTGCGCCTCAACCGGCCGCAGGCGCTGAATGCGCTCAATTCCGAACTGCTCGGCGAACTGGATGGCGCGCTGAAGACCCTCGATGCAGATCCGAGCGTCGGTTGCATCGTGGTGACGGGCTCGGAGCGGGCGTTCGCCGCCGGTGCAGACATCAAGGAGATGTCGGAAAAGACCTTCGGCGAGATGTACGCGTCCGACTTCTTCGCCGATGCGGATGCGCTGGCGCGCTGCCGCAAGCCCACCATCGCGGCGGTGGCGGGGTTCGCGCTCGGCGGCGGCTGCGAACTGGCCATGATGGCCGACATGATTATTGCCGCGGACACTGCGAAGTTCGGCCAGCCCGAGATCAAGCTCGGCGTCATTCCGGGCATAGGGGGCACGCAGCGCCTAGTGCGCGCCATCGGCAAGGCCAAGGCCATGGACCTGTGCCTGACCGGCCGGATGATGGACGCCGCGGAGGCGGAGAAGGCGGGGCTTGTGGCGCGGGTGGTGCCGGCGGACCGGCTGGTGGCGGAAGCGCTGGCCGCGGCCGCAACCATCGCGGGCTTCTCCAAGCCGGCGCTGATGGTGTGCAAGGAAGCCATCAACCGGGGGTTCGAGCTGACCCTCGCCGAAGGCGTCCGCTTCGAGCGCCGCGTCTTCCATTCCCTGTTCGCCACGGCCGACCAGAAGGAAGGGATGGCGGCCTTTATCGAGAAGCGCCCGCCGGCATTCATCGACCGCTGAGCGCGCGCCCCCCCCCCCCGAACAAGGGGGGCGCCTGTCGATTGACCCGCGAGGGGCGCCCCGATATACCCCCCGGCTCTATTCAGACACGTTCCAGAGACCAGACATGGCCAATACCTCCTCCGCCAAGAAGGCGATCCGCGTGATCGCCCGCCGTACGGCGGTCAACACCGCGCGTCGTTCCCGGGTGCGGACCTACTGGCGGAAGGTGGAAGAGGCGATCGCGTCCGGCGATGCGGCGGCGGCGGCGGCGGCGTTCAAGAACGCCGAGTCCGAAACCCGGCGCGCTGTCACCAAGGGCGTGCTCCACCGCAATACGGGCTCGCGCAAGGTGTCGCGGCTGGCCCAGCGCGTGAAGGCCTTGGCGGGAACCCGTCCGGCCTAGGCCGGAACGGCACACCTACAACCTGAGGATTAGTCCGCGCGTTGCGAGTTTCGCAGCGCTCACAATTGTGTCTGTTTTGGTCTATTTGCGTTAAGCATTCTTAACAAAATTAACGCAGTTCACGCGATTTTTTCGCCCGTGAGGCGTGTTGGCCCAACCCCAACGGAGACAAGGGTTTAGACCGCTGGCCCGATTCGTACCAAAAAATGTCACACCTTGGGCCCCAAGGCTTTGCGGTCGGTTTTGTGCGATAATGTACGTTTCTTGACTGCCGTTCTGCCCTTTCATAGGGTTTTAAGACAGGGGCTGACGACTACCGCCACAAACGTTTCATCGGGCTGTTGAAGACGTTTGGCGGGCCACGCTGCGGCGGGGCACGCTGAGGTTGTGTCTGCTCTGGACTTCGAGGCCGCACCTGCGGCCGCACCGAAATCCGAGGGGCTTATGGACCAAGATCACGCACGCAAACCAAGCAACGAGTCCGGCCGTCCGGCCATGGAGGCGCTCCGCGCCTGGGCGCTCAGCAAGGACGAGTTGCGCACTCACTTCGGCGAGGCCCAGTTCCGGGCCTACATCGACCGGCTCGAGCTGGCGCTGGACGAAGAGGACGAGCGCATCTTTCTCGCCCGCGACGGCGGCACCCAGTCCAACTGGCTCAACACCGAGGCCAAGGACCAGATCGCCCGGCGCATGAGCGCCCATACCCGCGTCTACAAGCCCATCCGCATCTGCGTGATGCGGGAGCTGAACCAGAAAGCCCTGGACTCCATCCGGGCGCGGCGGCTGGAGCCCGCGGCGGAACCGTCCGTGGGCGCCGCCCCCGCGGCCACCGCACCCGCCCGGTCGGCGTGGAGCGGCACCTTCGACACGCTGTGCGTCGGCCCGGCCAACGACAAGGCCGTGATGCTCGGCCGGCTCATCGCCGCCCGCAGCGCCAACCTCCGCATGGTGCTGGTCCGCGGTGAGCCCGGCGTCGGCAAGACGCTGCTGGTGGAAGCCATCGCCAACGAGGCGGTGGCGCAGAATCCGGGCCTCTGCGTACGCCTGATCAATGGCCAGAAGTTCACCGAGGATTTCGTCGATACCGTCCGCAAGCGCGACACCACGGCCTTCAAGGCCCATGTCCGCGAAGCCGACCTGCTGATCATCGACGACGTGCCGCGCGTCGCCGGCCGCAAGCAGACCGAGGAAGAGCTGTACGACACCATCATGTCGGTCTTTGACCGGGGGGGCTTCGTCGTATTGACAGCGGTGACAGGCCAATCGGGCCTGTCGGTCTTCGGCGAGCGGCTGGCCCACCACCTGAAGTGCGCCACCGAGTGCGAGATCGCCCTGCCGGACGAGGACCTTCGCCGGCGGATTCTGGAGACCCGCGTGGCCGCCTACGCCGCCGAGCAGCCCGGCTTCAGCGTGGCGCCCGCCGCCCTCGACATGATCGCCCAGCGGATGCCGGTCACGGGCCGGGAACTGGACGGCGCGGTGCGCCAGCTCATGGTGGAATGGCTCGCCGCACGATCGGTCATCACGCTGGAAGCGGCTGAAACGGCGCTGCGGTCCCGCATCGCGGAAAGGGAGCGGAAAGTGACGGTGGACATGATCAAGGCCGCCGTGGCGCGCTACCACGGCATGACCGTCCAGGACCTGCTGCGCCGCACCCGCGAGAAGCAGGTGTCCCATCCCCGGCAGATCGCCATGTACCTGAGCACCAAGCTGACCACCCTCAGCCTCCCGAACATCGCGCGACTCTTCGGCGGCTTCGATCACACGACCGTGCTTTTCAGCAAGCGCAAGGTGACGCGGCTGCTCACCGAGTCCCCGGACATGCGGCGGGACGTGGAAGAGATCATGAAGCTGCTCCGCCAGCCGCAGGGCCAGGCGCCGAGCCACTAGCGCCCGCGCCAGGCCCCGCCCTCACCTAGGGCGGGGGAGGCGGGGGCTGCCGCTCCGACGTCATGAGCGCGAGGCAGGCGGCCCGTGGGCGGCAAGCCCCAAAGGGCTTCCGCAGACGCCGGGTTCTGCTAGTTTTTCGCCCCGCACGGCCTTGAGTCGCGCGGGGCACCCTTCCGACGGGGAGGGTGCGGCCAGGCAGATACGGATGCGTCCATGCGGTTGACGATCGAACGGGCGACGCTGCTCAAGGCGCTCACCCACGTCCAGAGCGTCGTCGAGCGCCGCAACACGATCCCCATCCTGTCCAACGTGCTCCTGAGTGCGCAGGACAGCGCGTTGCGCCTCACCGCCACCGACCTCGACATCGAGATCGCCGAGGACGCGTTCGCCACCGTCGAGCGCGCGGGCTCCACCTCGGCGCCGGCGCAATACCTGTACGACTTCGTCCGCAAGCTGCCGGACGGCGCCTCCGTGAAGCTCGATCTCGGTGGGGACGATGCGCGGCTGTCGGTGTGGGCGGGCAAGGCGCGGCTCAACTTGCCCGTGCTGCCGGCGCAGGACTTCCCGCTGATGCCCGTCGATGCGCTGGCCACGCGGTTCGAAATTCACCCCGGTGAACTCAAGCGGCTGATCAACAAAACGCGCTTCGCCATCTCGACGGAAGAGACGCGCTACTACCTGAACGGAATCTACCTGCACACCGCGGTGACCGACGACGGACCCAAGCTGCGCGGCGTCGCCACCGACGGCCACCGCCTCGCGCTCGCCGATGCGCCGGCGCCCGATGGCGCGCAGGGCATGCCGGGCGTCATCGTCCCGCGCAAGACGATCGCCGAACTGCACCGCCTGCTCGACGATGCGAGCGGCCCGGTGGAAATCGCCGCGTCCGACCAGAAGATCCGCTTCCAGCTCGGCGATGCGGTGCTTACCTCGAAGTTGATCGACGGGTCGTTCCCGGAGTATGCGCGGGTCATTCCCAAGCAGAACAACCGCATCCTGCGCGTCGACAATGCCGCATTCGCCGAAGCGGTGGATCGCGTCGCCACGGTGTCGGCGGAGCGCTCGCGCTCGGTGAAGATGGCGCTGGACGGCGATCGTCTGACGCTGACCGTCAATAACCCCGACGCGGGCCTCGCCACCGAGGACATCCCGGCGGAGTACGATTCGGAGCCCATGGAGATCGGCTTCAACGCCCGGTACCTCCTCGATGTGGCGGGCCAGATCGAAGGCGAGTCCGTGCAGTTCGAGTTCGCCGATTCCGGCTCGCCCACGCTGGTGCGCGACGAAAGCGATCCGAATGCGCTTTACGTGCTCATGCCGCTGCGGGTGTGACGCCACGCCTCCACTGCGCGCGGCTGACGCTCACGGACTTCCGCAGCCACGCCGCCCTCGATCTGGACCTCGATGCGCGCCCGGTCTGTCTCCACGGGCCCAACGGCGCGGGCAAGACCAACATTCTTGAAGCGCTGACCATGCTGGCGCCGGGCAGGGGACTGCGCGGCGCCGGGTTGATGGACGTGGCGCGCGGCGGCGCCGATGGCGCAGCACTACGCCCACGCCCCTGGACGATCTCCGCACGTATGGTCGCCGATGGCGAGACGCTGGCGCTGGGCGTCGGCGCCGAGCGCACCGACGCCGGCGTCCGTCGCGTCGCGCGCATCGATGGCCGGGCCGCGTCCGCAAGCGAGCTGGCGCGCGCGGCGCGCCTGTCATGGCTGACGCCGGCGATGGATCGGCTGTTCGCGGGCGCCGCCGGCGATCGCCGCCGCTTCTTCGACCGTCTCGTCCTCGGCCGTGCGCCGGAACATGGCCAGACGGCGGCCGCCTACGAGCGCGCCATGCGCGAACGGCAGCGGCTGCTGAACGAGGAGGTGGGCGACGCCGCCTGGCTGCACGCGCTGGAGCGCGAGATGGCCGCGAACGGGTGCGCCATGGCGGCGGCGCGGCTCGAAACGCTGGAGCGCCTGCGCGAGACCATCGCACAGCGCCCCGATGGCGCCTTCCCGAAAGCGAAGATCGCCCTGGAAGGGGCGCTGGAGGCTGCCTTCGCCGAAGGCCGCGCCAGCGCCGACATCGAGGACGAATTCCTGGAGACGCTGCTGCGCGGTCGCGCCCGAGACGCGAAAGCCGGGCGCACCCTTGAGGGCCCGCACCGGTCCGACCTGCTCGTGCGTCATGCGCCCAAGGACATGCCGGCCGACCAATGCTCCACCGGCGAACAGAAGGCGCTGCTGCTGGGCCTCATTCTCGCGCACGGGCGCGCGCTGGCGGACGATCCCGGCGCGGGCCCCGCGCTGTTGCTGCTGGACGAAGCCGCCGCCCACCTGGATCCCGCCCGCCGCGCCGCCCTCTATGAGGAACTGCTCGCCCTGCCGGGCCAGGCGTGGCTCACGGGCACCGAGATCGGCCTCTTCGAGGCCTTCGGTGCGCGCGCGCAGATGGTGGGGGTGTAGGAGGGGCGCATGATGATCGGCGGAGGCTGTCTGTGCGGCGCGGTGCGGTTCGAGGCGACGGCGGCGCCTTTGCTGGTGGCGTTCTGCCATTGCGGCAGCTGCCGCAGGCACACCGGCGCGCCGGTCGCCGCCTATGCGGATTTCCGGCGCGCGGATGTCCGGTTTGTCGCAGGCGCGCCCACACGGTTCGAGTCCTCCCCGGGCGCCTGGCGGGGCTTTTGCGGCGCCTGCGGATCGACGCTGACGTTCGAGGGCGACAACCTGCCCGAGGAGATCCACATCCACCTCGGCGCCCTCGACGAACCGGGGAAGTTCGCCCCCACGAAGGCCGATTTTCCGGAGCTGAAACTTCCCTGGCTCTGCCTTGGGGCGCAAGGGGCGGACGCATAGCAGGAATACTGTTTTCGGCGCCGGATTTTCGGGACTTTCGAGCCCTGAGTCCCTACATTGAAAGCTGGCCTTCCACAGCGATTCGAGTCCCATGACCGCCCCCGCACCCCAGCCGGCGCCGAACACCGACTACGGCGCGGACTCCATCAAGGTCCTCAAGGGTCTCGACGCCGTCAGGAAGCGGCCGGGGATGTATATCGGGGATACCGATGACGGGTCGGGCCTGCACCACATGGTGTACGAGGTCGTCGACAACGCCATCGACGAGGCGCTGGCGGGGCACGCCAAGAACGTGGAGGTGACGCTCCACGCAGACGGCTCCGCGGAAGTGACCGACGACGGGCGCGGCATCCCCACCGACATCCATACCGAGGAGGGCGTCTCCGCCGCCGAGGTGATCATGACCCAGCTCCATGCGGGCGGAAAATTCGACCAGAACTCCTACAAGGTCTCCGGCGGCCTCCACGGCGTGGGCGTCTCCGTGGTCAACGCGCTGTCGGAGCACCTCGACCTCACCGTCTGGCGCGACGGCAAGACCCACCAGATGCGCTTCCGCATGGGCGAAGCCGAGGCGCCGCTCGCCGTCACCGGCGACTCCGGCGGCAAGCGCGGCACCGGCGTGCGCTTCCTGCCGAGCCCCACCATCTTCGCGCAGGTGGAGTTCGACCGCAAAACCATCGAGCACCGCCTGCGCGAACTCGCGTTCCTCAACAGCGGCGTCAAGATCGTCTTCCGCGACCTGCGCGGCCCCGAACTGTACGAGGAAACCCTCTTCTACGAGGGCGGCGTGCGTGCCTACGTGCAGCACCTCGACCGCTCGCGCACCGCCGTCGTCCCCGACGCCATCTACACCATCGGCGAACGCGACGGCATCACGGTGGAAGCCTCGCTCCAGTGGAACGACGGCTACCACGAGACGATGCTGTGCTTCACGAACAACATTCCGCAGAAGGACGGCGGCACGCACCTTGCCGGCTTCCGCGGCGCGCTCACCCGCGTGGTCAACACGTACATGCAGACGTCGGGCATGGCCAAGAAGGAGAAGGTCGACATCACCGGCGACGATGCGCGCGAGGGGCTCACCTGCGTGCTCTCCGTGAAGGTGCCAGATCCGAAGTTCTCCAGCCAGACCAAGGAGAAGCTCGTCTCCTCCGAAGTCCGTCCGGTGGTGGAAAACCTCATATCCGAAGCAGTTTCCCGCTGGTTCGAGGAGAATCCCGGCCCCGCCAAGATCGTCATGCAGAAGATCGTCGACGCCGCCGCCGCGCGCGAAGCCGCCCGCAAGGTCCGTGATCTCGCGCGCCGCAAGAACGTGCTCGATGTCGCCTCGCTGCCCGGCAAGCTGGCCGACTGCCAGGAGAAGGACCCCGCCAAATCCGAACTCTTCATCGTCGAGGGTGATTCCGCCGGCGGCTCCGCCAAGCAGGGCCGCAACCGCGAGAACCAGGCCGTGCTCCCGCTGCGCGGCAAGATCCTCAACGTCGAACGCGCCCGCTTCGACAAGATGCTCGCCTCCGATCAGGTCGGCACGCTCATCACCGCCCTCGGCGCCGGCATCGGCCGCGATGACTTCAACATTGCGAAGCTGCGGTATCACAAGATCATTATCATGACGGACGCGGATGTGGACGGGGCGCACATCAGGACGCTGCTGCTCACGTTTTTCTATCGCCAGATGCCGGAGCTGCTGGATCGCGGCCACATCTACATCGCCCAGCCGCCGCTCTACAAAGCCACGAAGGGCAAGTCCGGCCGCTACCTCAAGGACGAGGCCGAGATGCAGGCCTTCCTCGTCGACCAGGGCACCGACGGCGAGGTGCTCGCGCTCGGCTCCGGCGAGCAGCTTTCCGGCGAGGACCTGCGCCGCCTCGTGCGCGAGGCCGCCGGCGTGAAGGCCCACATCGACCGCCTCCACCAGCGCGCCACCGACGCCGTGCTCGAACAGGCCGCCATCGCCGGCGCGCTCAACGCGGGCGCGGGCGAAAAGGAAGCGACGCTCACCGCCGAGCGCCTCAACCGCATCGCCGAGGAAGGCGAGGCCACGTGGAAGGGCTTCTTCGACACCGACCACGCGCTCGTGCTCGAACGCCTCGTGCGCGGCGTCACCGAGCGCACCGTGCTCGACCGTCCGCTGCTCGGCGCCGCCGACGCGCGCCGCCTCGCGGACCGCCACGCGAGCCTCGCCGAAACCTACGCCACCCCCGGCGAGCTGCGCGGCCCGAAGGAAACGCAGGCCATCTACGGCCCGCTCTCGCTGCTCTCCGCCGTGCTCTCGGCCGGCCGCAAGGGCCTGTCGATCCAGCGCTACAAGGGCCTCGGCGAAATGAACGCCGACCAGCTCTGGGAAACCACCCTCGACCCCGAATTCCGCACGCTGCTGCAGGTGAAGGTCGACCACGCCGACGACGCCGACGACCTCTTCACCAAGCTCATGGGCGACGTGGTGGAGCCGCGGCGCGAGTTCATCCAGGACAATGCCCTCGATGCCGCGGTGGATGTGTAGGGGGTAGGGGCGGCGTGCATTTCAGGCACGATTGTGCTAGTCTTATTTCATGAACGCCTTCGACCGCATCTCCCGCGATCCCGCCATCATGAGCGGCAAGCCCTGCATCAAGGGTACACGGATCACCGTGGAACTGATCCTAGAGTACCTCGGCGAGGGCCTCACGGCAGACGAGATCATCGAGGGGCACCGCCATCTGAGCGTCGAAGATGTCCGCGCCGCCGCCACCTATGCCGCACACTACCTGAGCCACGAAGGTCTCACTGCGGCCGAATAGCTTCGAAACACTTTGGTAACCGGAACGCCGTGACCGCTGCACGCGTCAAACCGAACCGGGGCGCTTCATGTACAGGTTTCTCGCCGACGAAAGTTGTCCCGATCCTGTCGCTGACGCACTGGAGCGTGCCGGGTTCGACATCGTCCGCAGCGTTGAAACCATGCGGTCGGCGAGCGATGACGCCGTGCTTGCGGCCGCGGTGGCGCAAGGCCGCATCGTGATCGCGCAGGACCGTGACTTCGGCGAGCTTATCCTGCGGAGCGGACAACCGGCCGTTGGCTACGTCCTGCTGCGGCTGAAAGGTCGGGACTGGCCGCGCGTCGCCCAGCGCGTCATCGAGGC
Organism: Alphaproteobacteria bacterium; assembly: GCA_027488965.1. Classification (GTDB taxonomy): domain Bacteria; phylum Pseudomonadota; class Alphaproteobacteria; order Caulobacterales; family Aquidulcibacteraceae; genus VFBF01. The sequence goes on along the minus strand of JAIYAO010000042.1, from coordinate 22,784 downwards.
GATACAGGCGACAAACGACCTCGAGAGTTCGGTGCTTGTCATCAACTGGACAACGGCACGCATCCGGCCCCTGGCGGATTGAACGGCGACCAGCTCTGGAATGCCACGCTAGATCGCCAAATCCGTACGTTGCTGCAGGTGAATGCCGACCCACGCCGACAAACCTTTCACACAGCTTGTGGGCGACCTGGTAGAGCTGCGGTGTGCGTTCAATCTGGACGACGTGCCGGATGCAGCGGCGGATGTATAGTGAGGCGCTGGCTGGGCAGTATTACACTTGGTCCCGAGATATCACTTAACCCCAAGCTTATGCGGAGGCGGCATTTGCCAGCACCAGCACGGCGCTGGCCACGACGAGGCCGACCACTTGGAAGAACCAGACCATGCGCAGGTCGAACTTGTACTCCATGTCGTGGAGAACCTTCGTCTTACCGGACGTCCAGTTGGACTCCACAAGTGTCTTTCGCGCCACGGTGACACTACTCTTGCGCGCCAGCTTTTGCGTGGTGCCGAACACGCCGCCGAATATGCCCCCAAACCGCTCCTCCTCTCGATAGTGGTGAACGGTCGCGCGATACACGAATGGCGCCATGAACATCGCGGGCAGAAAAAGGGGCCACAGAAGGTTCGCGACAACCAGCACGAGTGCGAAAAGGATCAGGTTCTTGGGCAGCAGCAGACTGCTCTCGGATTCATCGGTGTCTTCGGTCTCGATCTGTGTCTGCCTGAGGATCCAGAGCGACCGCGCCACGCCGCCGCCAAGCACCACCCACAAGACCAGCCCGTCCTTCCATTCGGGCGGAATAGCGAAGGGCAGCCAGCCGAACAGGACCTCAAACAGCGGGTCGAAAATTTGATGATAGGCGGTGAGCAGCGCTTCCAGAATGCTGCTCGGTGACAGCGTAAAGGCCCGCATGAGCCAGTTGAAGATGGCGACTGCGCCGAGCGCGATGCCCAGAACCTTCGCCAAGCCGCCGTAGGCCGCGACGAAATCGCGGCTTAGTGTCCCCGAAAACACGATATCTCCCCAGCCATCGCAATGCCGTCCCTACTTTGTCTGTTCGGACGGTGCAACTGGGTCCTGTTTGGCTGGACGCGGATGGGCGTCGCTGCTTGAACAAGCCTTCCTCTCGCTCCATTCGCCCCATCATCCCGCGCGCGCCCCACCCGGCCTTCGCTATGCTCAGGCCACCCTCCCCATCGAGGGGAGGGAGGGTGACTGTGCTTGGGACGGTTGCGCCCGTGATCGCGCGGTGACGCCGCCAGGTCTCCCTCCCCTCGATGGGGAGGGTGGCGCGCGCGTGAGCGCGCGACGGGTGGGGTGTTCGCGGTGCGGGCCGGGGAAAGGGCGCTGATGGGCGCCGCTGCACGAACGCGCTGCCCTCGCGGACCGCGGAAACGGAGAAAATAGGAGGATAGTGACACGCCTTATCCCCGTCCGAAACGCCGGTTTCAAAGGGGTTTCGACCAAAAACACGCCCTCCAATCCGGGGGGTGACGGTTCGGCCCCATCATCGGGGCATGACACACACATCCCCCTCTCCACGAAAACCGTTCCGCCTCTTCAGCGAGGCCGAGTGGCAGGACGCCATGGCCTCGTACGCCGCGGGCGAAAGCGCGTCGGCGATCTCGCAGCGCATCGGCATGAGCATGAGCGCGATCTACAAGCGCGCGGGCGAGTGCGGCCTGCAGCGGCGCCAGACGGGCGCTGCGCCCGCCGTGCGCGGGCCGATCCTGAAGCGCATCCATCGGCCGCGCGAGTCCTACGAGGCGGCGGTCAAGCAGTGGCTGGCGGGCGACACCGACTCGGTCGTCTGCGAACTCCATGGCCTCAACAAAGGCACGTTCGCACTCTGGCGTTCGCGCAACAATATTTCGAAGACGCGCTTTGCGCGCGCGGTTGAACCACAGGAGACGCCGTCGGACATCACCCCCGAAGAGGCGGACGCGCGCTGGCGCACGGTCGCGCACGCCGCGCAGGTGCCGCCGGAGGGCGCGTGGCGCACGTGGCTGTTCCAGGGCGGGCGCGGCGCGGGCAAGACGCGCGCGGGCGCGGAGTGGATCGCGGCGCGGGCGGCGGAAGGCGCCCACGTGCGCATTGCGCTCATCGGCGCCACGCTGCGCGATGTGCGCGAGGTGATGGTCGACGGGCCCTCTGGCCTCGCGCACCTGCCGCATCGGGCGCCGCCGCGGTTCGAGGCGGGCCGCCAGCGGCTCGTGTTCGCCAGCGGTGCGGTGGCGTATGCGTTTTCCGCGCAGGAGCCGGAGCGTCTGCGCGGGCCGCAGTTCGATCACGCGTGGGCCGATGAGTTCTGCGCGTGGAAGGATCCCGCGCACACGCTGCGCATCCTGCGCATGGGGCTGCGCCGCGGATCGGCGCCGCGCCTCGTGGTGACGACGACGCCGAAGACGATCGCGGCGCTGCGCCAGCTGCGCGCCGAAGGCTCAACCGTCACCACGCAGGCGCCCACCGCGGCGAACGCCGCCCACCTTGCGCCCGCGTTCCTCGATGGCCTCGAGGATCTCTACGGCGGCACGCGCTTTGCGGCGCAGGAGCTGGGCGGCGTGATGGTGGAGAACGATGGCGCGCTGTGGCGGGCCAAGGATTTCATCGCCGCGCGCGGGGCGGCGCCGCCGGCGTTCGACGAGGTGGTGGTGGCGGTCGATCCCCCGGCGGGGGAGGAGGGCGCGGCGTGCGGCATCGTGGTGGCGGGGCGCGTGGGGCGGCAGGGCTTCGTGCTGGCTGATCGCACGGCCCGCGGTCTCTCGCCGCTCGGCTGGGCGCAGCGCGTGGCCGCGGCCGCGGCGGAGTTCGGCGCGCGCCGCATCATCGCGGAAGCCAACCAGGGCGGCGCCATGGTGCGCACCACGCTCGCCAGCGCCGAGGCGCCGTGCGCGGTGCATCTCGTGCACGCGCGCGACGGCAAGCGCGTGCGCGCAGAGCCTGTGGCTGCGCTCTACGAACAGGGCCGCATCACGCACTGCGCGGCGTTCGTGGCGCTGGAGGAGGAGTTGATGGCGCTGTCGGCGGGCGATGGCGGCGGCCTGAGCAATGGGGGCCTGAGCAATGGAGGCCTGCGCGATCGCGCCGATGCGCTCGTTTGGGCGCTCACCGCGCTGCTGGTGGAGCGCCCGCCCACGCACGGCGCGCCGCGCATCGTGCAGCTGTGAAGTTCATGACGCCGAATCGCGCTTGACGGGAATGTGACATCCGTGAGTTACTTGGGCGTCGGAAGATTTCGGCGGTACGCCTGCCCGTTATCAGACAGCTCTGCTGCGACACGCGACAGGGCATGGCAAGTCGTCGGGAAGTCTTCCACCTGAAAATCTGCAGGCGACACTGCGGTATGGCGGGTCGTCTCCAAGGGTCAGCCGGCGCGAGAGAGGGCGCTTCAGCAAAAGCGGTGTCGCAGGGGACAAAACATGAACGGCTATTTCCCGGGCCGGTAGTCGCGGGTTTTCTCCTTCAGCACGGCATCGAGCGTCATCGGCGGCGTGCGGTAGGTCTCGCGCGCAAACAGCGGCGCCTGGTCGGCGAAGTGGGGGGAGGCGGCGTTGAGCGTCGCTGCGCCGAACTGGTGGATGGTGTCGAGGCGCAACGCGCCGTCGGGCGCCCAGTCGGCCATGACGATGTAGGTGTCGCCGGCGATGGCGGTGAGGAAGCCGTCCTTGGCGAAGTCGCCGTCGGCGTAGATCGCGCGCAGCGTGTCGGGCCCGCCGTTTAGCGGCCAGCTCTGCGCCCCGCGCCGCAACCGCGAGACCTCGCCCCAGGTGGGATCGATCCGCCCGTAGGCGGCCTTCAGCTGGCCCATTACCGTGCGCAGCGCGGCAAGCTTCTGCGCGGGCGTGGCCGCATCGTGGATCTGGCCGCCCATGGCCACCTGGCCGGTGCGGATCGCGAGCGCCGCCGCACGGTTGCCCGCATCCGCCGCGCCGTCCCATGAGGCCAGCAGGTCAAGCGCGGCGCGCAGGTCGCCGTCGCCCCCGTCGCCCATCGCCACCAGTTCGCTCACCATGGTGCGCACGTTGGCGCGCTCGTCGTAGCGGTGGTCCATCTTGTAGGCGAAGAACTCCTCTCGCGTGATGGAGGCGTCGCCGCCATAGAGCGCCTGCGCGCGCAGGGAGCGGTTGGTGACCAGCGTGTCGAGCCCGAAGCTTTGGGGAAACGCGTCGGCCTTCGGGTTGTCGCCCGGCGCGGAGGCCAGGAGCGGGGAGTGGTTGGCGCTCAGCACGTAGCCGGAGACGGGATCGCTCACCGCCGGCAGCCGCGCCACCGGCTCGAAGCCTTTCCACAGGGTCGCGCTCACATCGCCCGCCAGCACCTGCGTGCGGTCGAAGCCTTCCGCGCGCACGGGCATACGCGCATTCCAGAAGTAGCCGATGTGGCCTGCGCTGTCGGCGACCACGTAGTTGATGGAGGGCGTGGCGTTGAACGCGATCTGCGCCGCGCGCCAGTCGGCCACGCTCTTTGCGGTGTTCATGGCGATGTACTGGTCGATGTGGCGGATCTCGCCGTCGCCCGCGTAGCTCACGGCGAAGACGCCGCGCGGCGTGACGAAGGCGGGGCCGTGTTCGCTGCGGTAGCCCGTGCGCGTCACCGGCAGGCTGAACGGCCCCCACAGCTTCACGCGGAAGCGGATGGGAAACTGCGCGAGCGGCTTCCACGCGCCGTCCATGCGGTAGCGCGTCGGCTTCTTCTCGTCATCGACCGCGAGCCTGAACACGTCGGCCACGTCGGGATGGTTCACGGTTGCGGCCCAGCCCATCGCGGGCCCCGCGCCATGCAGGATCAGCGGCGAGCCCGGGAACACGCCGCCGATGAGATCGATGCCTTCCTCGGATTTCAGCCGCGCCTCGTACCACGCCACCGGCCCCGTGAACGGCTGGTGCGAATTGACGGCCAGCCGCGTGTGCCCGTCCGCCGACCGCCGCGGCGCCACGGCGATGGCGTTGGAGCCCAGCTCCACCTCCGGCGCTGCGCCATGCAGGATGGCGCGCGCCGCTTTCGTCGCCGCCGGCGGTCCGTCACCCTCGATCACCCCCAGCAGCGTCCTGTCCAGCCCGTAGAAGAACGGCGAGCGGTTGGCGTAGCCCGCCACGATCGCGCGCCCGACCACCGGCGCCGTGCGCGCGCAGCCGCTGCCGGGGTTCTCCGCGCACCACAGGTTCAGCCCCGCCGCGTAGCCCTCCGCCACCGCGCGCCCCGCAGGGCTGACGACGGTGTCGTAGCCGGCCGCCGTCGCCTCGATGTTGCCCAGCGCGCGCATGATGAAGTCCGAGGGCGCCGCGTCCGCGCCCTTCAGCAGCGCCAGCGTGCCGCGGTTCTGGTGCACCGTCTCCTCGATGGTCGCCCAGTCGTCCTCCGCATGCGCATATGCCAGTCCGAACGCCACGTCGGCGTGGCGCTGGCCGTAGATGTGGGGCACGCCGAAGGCGTCGCGGATCACCCGCGCCTCGTAGACGGCGGCCTGCACCCGCGCGGCTGCAGCGTCGAACGCCGGCGCCGGCGGCGTCCACAGCCACGCGCCCGCACCCACCGCGCCCAGCAGCAGCGCGCCGCCGGTGACGGCGACGATGGTCTTCCACAGCTTCACGTGCGTTTTCCCCCGCGTGGTGTTTCGCGCACTCGGCCACGGGTCGGGAGCCGCGTCCAGTGGGGGGCGTCGGCGTGCGCCCGCGGGGGACGGGCTGCTTGGGGAGGCATTGCCCACGTGCCCGAACGGCAGGTCGTGGGCGATTCAGCCCGTCAGGGCGCCTGTGGGGACCGGGTACAGCTGGCCCCTCTCGTCCGCTCAGACTGTCGCATGCGAATGTCTGGTTTGCGTCGGAAAACCGGCAAACAGAACCGTGTCGTCAATTGCGTTATTTGGGCATAGCTTCCTTTGGAAATCCACCGGATAGAAATTGTCTATGCGCTGGAGTATCGTCCGCTCACACGCGGAAGGGGGCGATGGCGGAAGAGGCAAAACCCGAAAGCTTGACGCTGTGGGATGCGATCAAGGATCTGGGCTGGTTTCCCACCGCCCTTGCCCTGTTTGTGAGCGGGCCGTCGATCCTGGCGATTTCGGAAACCGTGTTTGTCGATCACCAGCTTGTGCCCGCGCTGCAATGGATCGTGGATGGCTATAACCGGGTGATGGCGGTGCTGGGCGCGGTAGTGGAGCCGTTGATTCAGCCGGCAATCGACTGGCTAAACTCGCGGCTGAACTGGTCCCTGACGCTGGACCCAGTCTGGCGGCCGCTGTTCGCGTTGGGGATGGTGTTCGTGTTCGCTGTGGCGCGAAGCTGGTGGCGGCGTGAGTATCGCGGCGAGGCAGTCGGCGTTGTTATTGTTGTCGGCTTTGGCGCACTGTCGGGCGCGGTACTGGCGGGCGTCCTGCCCAGCGATGGCGGCTGGTGGGCGCAGGGCTTGCGCGCGGCCGTCCCGGTGGCGATCCTTATGTTGCTGTTTGGTCTAACTGAAGCCGTCAGCGAACTCGGTCGCGGCAGTGGCAATCCGGGGGAGGTGCTCCGACTTGGCGTTGGCTTTGTCCTTTTTCTCGGGCTGCTCGCGTTCCCGATTGGGGCAGCCCTGTCCTACATGCCCGGCCTCTCCGCCACGGCGGGGTTCCTCACCCTGGGCGGGATCGTGGCGGCTATCGGCGTCGCGGCTCTGGCATTCGGCCGTTCTACTGCGGGCATCCGCTTTGGCGCTCGCTTCGGCCTCACCATCCTCAGCGGCTTTGTCACGGCGGGATTGATCCTAGGCGCGGACTGGGCACTGAAGGCACTGGGCGCGGGCTGATAGTGTCCGCTTCGGCAAATTTTCTTTGAATTTGGACGCATTGGCGCGGCGTGTCGGGAATGACCCAGAAAGCCGACATTGCTGTCATAGAGAGCTACGGCTGCCTCCGGCGAAATCCCGCCGGAATCAGTCCGTCGTGCGGGTGCCCCAGAAGGCGCTCTTTCCGGTCAGTTTTCCAATCGTGGCCCTGTCGAAAACCCAGCGTCTGCCGACGCGACGCAGTTCGGTGCACCGTCCTGATAGCGGACAATCGCGACCGCTTCAGAACTCCTGCCCCGCCGCCTGCGTGAGGAAACGCATCACGGGTTTGGCGGCGAGGTAGGCTTCGGCGACGTCGTGCAGGAAGCCGGGTTTGCCGGCGTCGTTTTCGGTGGCGTCGACGCTGACGAAGAAACTGCGCTTGCGGATGTCGTCGATCAGCGGATGGTCGGGGGCGAAGCCGCGCGGCGCGCGCGCAAGCGGGTCGCCCGCCTGCAGGCCGCCGAAGGTCTCCACCAGCGACGCCGCGCCGACGGCCTTCCTCCACACGCCCGGTTCCTCCGCGATGCGCGTGCGCACGGCGGCGAGCAGCGTGGGCGGCGGCTCCCACACGCCGCCGCCGTAGAACACGCGTTTGGGTTCAAGGTGCAGGTAAAAGCCCGGCGCGTGCGCGTCCTTGCCGGCGGCATGGCGAAACTGCACGCCCGTGTGCGTCTTGTAGGGCGCCTTGTCCTTGGCGAAGCGCGTGTCGCGATGGATGCGGAACATGGAGCCGCCCACGGGGCGCGGATCGGCCACGAAGTGCGGGCTCACCTTGCGCAGCTTCGGCGCAAGCGCGGTGATGAACACGCCGACGGGCGCCACCACCACGTCCTTGTAGCGTTGCTTGTTCGCCTCGAACCACGCGCGGTCGTTGTTGGCCGCAAGCTCCCGGAAGAACGCGAAGAATTCCTTCCCGAAGCCCGTGAACGCCATCCGCCTCTCCCGTAGCGGCAAGTACGATGCGTCGAAGTGCTGCGCGGCGCAATCGCAAAAAAGGCGGCGGCCATTCCCCGATTTCGCGGCGCCGCGTTGCGCTGGCGCGGCGCTGTGGGCTAGGTCGGTGCATGCGCATTCTTCTCCCCCTCGCCGCCGCTTTCCTCGTGTCCACCGCCGCAGCCCAGACGGCGCCGCCCCAGGCGCCGGCGCCGTCAGCCATCCTCAATCCGCCTGCGCCGCCGGTCGTGGCCCCCGTGCCGCCCGCCGCCCAGCAGACGGTGGAGCGCCTGCGCGCTGCGGCGCTGGAGAGCGATCTGGCCTACGAGATCGTGGAAAGCCTCACCACCGAGATCGGCCCGCGCCTCGCCGGCTCGGATGCGGAAGCGCGCGCGCGGGCGTGGGGCGTGGCGAAATTGAGGAGCCTCGGCTTCCAGAACGTGCGCGTGGAGCCGTTCACGATCCCGTACTGGGCGCGCACGCTCGAGCGCGCCACCGTCATCGGCGCCGACGGCGGCGAACAAAGACTCGTGATCGCAGCGCTCGGCGGCTCTGCGCCGACGCCGGCGGGCGGCGTGGCGGCGGAAGTCGTGCGCTTTGCGTCCATGGCCGCGCTCAACGCCGCGCCGGAGGAGGCCGTGCGCGGCAGGATCGTGTTCATCGATGAAGCCACCGTGCGCACGCAGGACGGTTCGGGCTATGGCGCGGGCGTCGCCAAGCGCGGCCAGTGCGCGCCCGCCGCGCAGCGCAAGGGCGCGCTGGCATGCGTGATCCGTTCCGTGGGCACCCACACGCACCGCTTCGCCCACCAGGGCGGCAACGCGCGCCAGCCCGCGGGCACGGCGCTGCCGGCGGCCGCCATGTCGCCGCCCGATGCGGACCAGCTCACGCGGCTGATGGCCCGCGGGCCGGTGCGCCTCAAGCTCGAGATTTCTGTCGAGACGCGGGAGAATGCGCCGTCCGGCAACGTGGTCGGCGAGATCGTGGGGCGTGAGGCGCCGCAGGAGATCGTGCTGATCGGCGGCCACCTCGACTCGTGGGACCAGGGCACCGGCGCGGTGGACGACGGCGCCGGCATCGCCATCACCACCGCCGCCGCAAAGCTTATCCGCGATCTGCCGCGCCGCCCGCGCCGCACCATCCGCGTGGTGATGTTCGGCGCCGAAGAGACGGGCATCCACGGCGGCGTGGCGTACGCGCGCGAACACGCGGGCGAAGTTGCCAACCATGTGGTCGCCGCGGAGAGCGATTTCGGCGCCGGCCCCGTGTGGCGCCTGCGGTCACGGGTGGGGGAGGGCGCGCTGCCCTACGTGCGCGCACTGCATGGCGCCATCGCGCCGCTCAAGGTGATCCCGGGCGACAACACCGGCAACGGCGGACCCGACCTCGGGCCGCTGCGCGCCGCCGGCGTGCCAATGCTGGAGTTCAGCCAGAACGGCCTCGACTACTTCGACCTGCACCACACGCCCGACGACACGCTCGACAAGATCGATCCCGCGCAGCTGCGCCAGAACGTGGCGGTTTACGCCAGCGCCATCTGGCTCGCCGCGGAGATGGACTGGAATTTCCGTACGCCCGCGCCGGCCACGCCTGCGCCCGCCGCGCGGTAGGCCCGTGCTTGACCGCCCGGCGCCCGGGCTCGATACCTTGGCGCGGGGAGATCGAGCATGGCGACGGACTACAGCCTCTACACCGACCTGTTCCAGGTCGCGCAGACGGAAGCGGTGCTGCGGGAGTACCCGGAAGCGGATGCGCTCGCGCTCGTGACGCTGGCGCGCGGCCAGCGGCTGCGGCGGCTCGATACGGTGTACTGGAACGGCGACTGGATGCGCTTCTACGCCGATGTCCCCGGCGGGCGGAAGTACGAGGGTTATCTGCGCCACGGCGAGGTGGAGGACATCGCCGACGACGCGCCGGAGCCCGCAGCGCCCCCGCCGCCCGCGCCGCCGCTGGCGCCGCCGTCACCGCCCGTGCAGCCGCCGGCGCCGATCTCTCCGCCTGCAGGGCAGATGATCGCGCTCGGCTGCGTCGATGCTGATGTGCCGGACCAGGCGTGCGCGGCGTATCTCGGCGAGGTGGAGCGCACCACGCGGCTGAAGCTGGCGGATGTGTCTCCCGGTCTCGACAAGGTGGCCACGGTGCGCATGGCGCCCGCGCCCGCCGGCGCCATGACCATCGCGCAGGTGCAGCAGGGGCTGAAGGCGCTCGGCTTCTTTCCCGGCGGCGATGTGGACGGCATCTGCGGCTACCGCACGCATTCGGCCATCCGCCTTTTCCAGGAGTACGTGCGCTCCATCGAGGGCCAGGCGTGTTTGCCGGACGGCCGCTTCGGCCCGCAGACGCAGGCGCACCTGCAACGCTGGCTCGCCGCCGGCGCGCAGCCCGACTGGGCGCCGCGCGTGGGCGAGTACGAGGCGTGGCTCGGCCTGCTCAACGGCGTGAAGCAGAAGTATCTCGCCGCACCCGGCCGCGTGCTGGAGAAGGTCAACGCATTCGCCGGCGCGTCCGACACGCGCAAGGTGGCCAACTGGGATTCCGGCCCGTCCGGCATTCACCTCATCGGCGTGCGGCGCAACGAAGCCAACAACAAGTTCGACGACATCTTCGTGCTGCTGATCAAGGGCCTTGTGTTCAAGTTCCAGGGCTCCACGGAGCCTGGCGCCAGCCAGCATCCCGACGGCCCGCCACACCTCGTGCCCGGCCAGCACGACTATCACTTCGGCTGGCACAAGCGGACGTACCTCGCGTTGCGACCGAAAGGTCCGGGCGTGCTCATCATCCGCGCGGGCGCCGACAGGAAGCTCGACGACGCCGATCTCGACAGGGGCCTGCGCCCGGAGCCCACGATCAACATCCACTGGGGCGGGCGCGGGATGGCGGGCGACGTGAACAACTGGTCCGAAGGCTGCCAGGTGATCACGGGCACGGTGTACGTGAACCCCGCCAACAAGCTCGTCAGCTGCGCGGCGTTCGCCGCCGTCTCGCCGAAGGACCCGGTGACGAAACACGAGCGCACGCGCGGCGCCTACAACGTGCTGGTCGATCTCGTCACCGCGCTGTCGGGCGACATGGCCGACAACACCGTGAAGTACACCCTGCTGACGGAGCCCGATCTCGATCTCGCCCCGGAACTGAAGCAGACGCTGGCGCTCGCGCGCGAAGGCGTGCTGCGGATGGTGGGGTAGGGCTGCGGCGCCGTGGTATCTTGGCCCCATGAATGCTCACAGCCGCGGCCTACGCGACTGACGACCTCGCGCACGAGGAGCTCGTTGCGGCGGAATGATATCGCGCCGTCCATCGCGCTTGGGGACGGCGCGGTCGGCGCCGTGACGATCATCGACTGGACCGCCGTACGCTCCCACAAGCCCGCCTAGAACCACCCCGCCTCGCGCAGCGGCTTCACGTTGGGCCGGCTCACCGGCGCCTCGGCGCCGTCCTTCAGCACTAGCGTCACGCGCGCGCCGTCGCGCTTCACTTCGGCCACGCCGTCCCGCGCCACCCACCAGGAGCGGTGCACCTGCGCGCCCTCCAGGCCGTCGAGTTCGGCCATGGCGTCGGCCAGGCGCATCAGCACCATGTCGGCGCCCTTGGAGGTGTGGATGCGCAGGTAGTGGTCTTCCGCCGAGACCGCCCAGATGGCGCCGCCCATAATCTTCGCCGGCAGCCGGCGCGCGAAGGGCACGGGCCGGGGGGCAGCCCCCGCCGCCGGCGCATGCGTGGCCGCGCCCGGCGCGTTGACCAGCATCATGATCGCCGACATGGCCGCCGACACCGGCAGCACGGCGCCCACGTAGTAGGGCAGGGCCGCCAGCTGCACGCCGCCGCGGAACATGAAGCCGGTCACGGCCCAGACCAGCAGCGTGGCCGGGATGGTGACGATGGTCGTTACCGCCGCCCAGATCGCCAGCCGGCTTTCCCCGATCTTCGGCTGGCGCGCCACCATGGCGCCGGCGGCGTTGCCGATGACGGCGCCGGCCACCATCAGCGGCACCCAGTAGATCAGACGCTTGAGCAGCGGCGCATCGTTCATGCCGAAGGCGTTGACCAGCGCCATGAACATGCCGGCGGCGGAAGCCACCGCGTATCCGCGCAGCCGCTCCCGCGAAAACATCCCCGCCATCCACGAAGCGCGAACGGCAGGGCCATGCGGCTCACGAAGATCTGCGGTCGGTTCACGCATGCGGGCGGGCATCCGGGCGGTGGGGCGTCCAGGACGGACGCACCGGACAACGTCGCAGGAGATGCCGCATGACCCCCACCGCCAGCAAGCCCGTCGCCGATGGACGCCGCAGGGTGCTGCCTTTGCTTGCGGGCACGGGGATCGCGCTCGCTGTGGTCGCCGTCGCCATGGTGGCGAGCCCTTATGACATCGCCACGATCGCCGGGCGGGACTGGCGCCTGCGCACGCCCGATCTCGCGCTGCTGGCGCGGCAGGGCCTGGCGATCCATGTCCATCTCGCGGCCGCCGTCGCGGCGCTGGCCATCGGCGCGGTGATCATGCTGCGCCCCAAGGGCGTGGGGCTGCACAAGACGCTGGGCTGGACGTGGGTGGCCGCCATGGCGGTGACGGCCGTGAGCTCGTTCCTGATCCGCGGGCTGAATGGGGACGCGCTCAGCCTCATCCACGCGCTGTCCGGCTGGACGATCATCGCGCTGCCGATGGCCGTGGCGGCGGTGCGGCGCGGCGACGTGGCCCGCCACCGCCGGTCGATGACCAGCCTGTTTCTCGGCGGCCTGCTGATCGCGGGCGCGTTCACATTCATTCCCGGCCGCCTGATGTGGCGGGTGTTCTTCGGTTGAGGGGGCAGGCGATGACGAAGGAGGCGCGCATGTGGAAGACGATGGCGGCGGTGCTGGCGATATGGGCGCTCGCAGTGCCCGCGGCGGCGCAGGGCGGGGCGGTGACCATCACCGTGGAGAACCTGCGCGGGCGGACGGGCACGGTGTACGCCACCCTGGTCGATGCGGCGGGCTGGGAGGCGGGGCCGGCCAGGCATCGGTCGCGCGCGCCGGCGGGGAAAGGGGCGGGGCCTGTGGCGGTGGTGTTTCCGGGCGTGGCGCCCGGGCGCTACGCGGTGAGGCTCTATCTCGACCGGGACGGCGACGGAAAGCTCGATGCCGGCCTGATGGGCATCCCCACGGAGCCCTACGCCTTCTCCAACGATGCGCCGGCGCGCTTCGGCCCGCCGCCGTTCGCGGCCGCGGCGTTCGACGTGGGCCCTGCCGGCGCGGCCCAGACCGTGCGGCTAAACTAGACGCAAAACAGCCCCCGCGCATCACCGCACGGGGGCTGCCAACTCATTCAGTGCAGAAGAGTTCAGACGGCGCGAAGGTTGCTCGCAGCAGCCTTGCCGGTCCGCTTGTCGGCGGTTTCTTCGAACTCGACCTTCTGGCCTTCGCCCAGGCTGCGCATGCCAGCGGCCTCGACGGCGCTGATGTGCACGAACACATCCTTGCCGCCGTTATCGGGCTGGATGAAGCCGAAGCCCTTGTCGGGGTTGAACCATTTCACTGTTCCCGTCGTCATGGGATTTCCTAACATTCTAAAAAGGGACGGGACGCGCACGATGGCGCGGTCCGTCGGACGTATCGATGCAATTGGGGGTTGGAGCTAGCAGGCGCCCTCGCGGGGGCCGGGCCAAGTCTTGGGCCGTCACACGATGAAGGGCGTCTAGGCCCCAATTGCGTTCGAAAAGAGGCAGACCCCGCCTGTCGGACCGTCCGTGCAGCCCAGGCGACCGGTCCAAGTGTAGCGAATCCGTCGGAAAACCCCGATACAACGCCCCGGGATGACCTCGCTCCGCGCCATTTTCTCGCTGATCGCCGCGATCACGATCCTGCAGGCCGCGCAGGGGCTGATGGGCGTGCAGCTGCCGCTGGCCATGCATGCCGACGGAATGGGCGGCGGCGCCATCGGGTTCGTGGGCGCCATGTACTCCGCCGGCTTCATGGCGGGCGCCTGGTTCGGGCCAACGATGCTGGCGCGGGTGGGCCACATCCGGGTGTTTGCGGCGTCGGCCTCGGTGGTGACGGCGGCCACACTGATGCTGTTTGCGGCCTCCGATGCGATCTCGTGGGGCGTGCTGCGCGCGGTGATGGGCGGGGCCACCGCGCTGGTGTTCGTGGCGGTGGATTCCTGGATGAGCGCCTCGGTGAAGCGCGAGGAGCGCGGCGGCGCCATGGGCGTCTATCAGGTGCTCACCAAGGCCGCGCTCACGCTGGGGCCGTTCCTTGCGTTCGGCGCGCCGATGGAATCGGCCGTGCCGCTGATGATCGCCGGCGCGCTGCAGGCGCTGGCGGTGGTGCCCATCACGATGACCACGCAGCCGCAGCCGGAGCCGCCGCGCGCCCAGCCGCTGGCGCTGCGCAGCCAGTTCAACGTGGCGCCGGCGGCCGTCACCGCGGCGTTCTTTGCGGGCTTCATCAATGCGGGCGTGATGACGCTCGCGCCGCTCTACGCGCAGGAGCATTTCGGCGTGGCGCAGGCGTCGGCCTTTCAGGCATCGGCGTGGCTCGGCTCGCTGCTGCTGCAGTGGCCGGCGGGCAAGCTGTCGGACCGCATCGACCGGCGCACGGTGATGTTTGCACTGGCCGCGCTTGCGGCGGTCTCAGCCATTGCGCTGGCGGTGTTCGGCGGCGCGTTGCCGTTCCCGGCCGCGGCGTTGTTGTTTGCGCTTTGGGGGGCGGGGGGCCTGTCGTTCTACGGCATCGCCACCGCGCACATGGCCGATCGTGCGGAGCCTGGCCGTCTCGCGCAGGCGGCGAGCGGGCTGCTGTTCGTGTGGGCCACGGGCTCCATCGTCGGCCCGCTGTTGCTGGGCGTGGCGGTGGAGGCGGCGGGCCGGGAGGCGATGTTCTGGTTTGCCGGCCTGGGCGCTGCGGGCCTCGCGGCGTTCATGGTGCACCGGCGCAGCGCGCGTGAACCCTCTGTGCAGACGTCGAAGGAATCGGTCGCGCCGCAGCAGGCCACAAGCGTGGCGGCGGCGGACATTGCCTACGGAGATGACGATTCGGGTGAAGAGCCGCTGCGCCCGGCGCCGACGGTCTGACCATGGCTGCGCTTGATGTCTTCCTCGTCTTCCTGCGCCTCGGGCTTACGTCCTTCGGCGGGCCGGTGGCGCATCTGGGCTACTTCCGCGAGGCGTTCGTGGCGCGCCGGAAATGGATCGACGAGGCCGGCTACGCCGATCTCGTGGCGCTGTGCCAGTTCCTGCCGGGCCCCGCGTCGAGCCAGGTGGGCTTCGCGCTGGGCCTGAAGCGCGCGGGCGCGCTGGGCGGCCTTGCGGCGTGGCTGGGGTTCACCGCGCCGTCTGCGGCGCTGATGATCGCGGTGGCCTACGGCGCGGACTGGTTCGCTTCGCCTGAAGGTCAGGCCATCGCGCATGGGCTGAAGCTTGTGGCCGTGTCCATCGTCGCGCACGCGGTGTTCGGCATGGCCCGCAACCTGTGCAAGGACACGTTCACGCGCGCGCTGGCGCTTGCGGCGCTCGCGGTATCGTTGCTCGTGGCGACGGTGTGGGTGCAGCCGGCGGTGATCTTCGCGGGCGGGCTTGTCGCTGTGCTTGTGGCGCGGGGCCCCCATCCCCCGGCTTCGCCGGGGACTTCCCCCGCAAGCGGGGGAAGAAACGGCGCGGAAGCACTCTTCCCACGCAGTGGGGGGATGGGGGCCGGCTGGGCGTTGCTGGCGCTGTTCTTCGTCTTGCTGATCTCGCTGCCGTTGCTCGCAGCGCAGGGCGGCGTGTTCGCCATCATGGATTCGTTCTACCGCGCGGGCGCGCTGGTGTTCGGCGGCGGCCACGTGGTGCTGCCGTTGCTGGAGGCGGAGACTGTAGCGCGCGGCTGGCTCACGCCCGACGCGTTCCTCGCGGGATACGGCGCAGCACAGGCGCTGCCGGGGCCGTTGTTTGCGTTCGCGGCGTATCTGGGCGCCGCAGGGGGGCCGATGCCGGGATGGACCGGCGGTCTGCTCGCGCTCGCGTTCCTGTTCCTGCCGGGATTGCTGCTGGTGGCGGGCGCGTTGCCGCTGTGGGAGGCGCTGAAGCGGCGTCCGCGCGCCATGGCGTTCGTGCGCGGCGCCAATGCGGCGGTGGTCGGCGTGTTGGCGGCGGCGCTGTGGGATCCGGTCATCACATCGGGCGTCGCCTCGCCCGCCGATGCGGCGATCGCGGCGGCGGGCTTTGCGCTGCTTCAGTGGGCGAAGGCGCCCGCGTGGCTGGTTGTGTTGGTGGTCGGTGCAGGAGGGGCGGGGGCCACGCTGCTGCCGCTCTAGGCCTTGCCCCCTTCACCCGGCCTTGCGATACCCGGCGCGAACCCTCCACACCCGCACCAAGGACCCGTCCGATGAACATCCACGAGTATCAGGGCAAGGCCATCTACAAGAAGTACGGCCTCCCGGTGTCGGCGGGCTTCCCGGCGTTCACGCCGCAGGAGGCCATCGAGGCCGCCGCGAAGCTGGGCGGGCCGCTATGGGTGGTCAAAAGCCAGATCCACGCGGGCGGGCGCGGCAAGGGCAAGTTCAAGGAAGCGAAGGCGGGCGACAAGGGCGGCGTGCGCCTTGCGTTCAAGCCGGAAGACGTGGGTGTGTTCGCCGAGCAGATGCTGGGCTCCACCCTCGTCACCATCCAGACGGGCCCCGCCGGCCGCGTCGTCAACCGCCTCTACATCGAGGACGGCAGCGACATCGAGCGTGAACTCTATCTCTCCGCGCTGGTGGACCGCGAAAGCGGCGGCATTTCCTTCATCGCCTCGCCGGACGGCGGCATGGATATCGAGAAGGTCGCCCACGACACGCCCGAGCGCGTGCACACCATCGCCACCGATCCGCGCGTCGGCGCCACGGATGCGGACGCCAAGAAGGTGGCCGCCGTGCTCGGCCTCACCGGGCATCTCGAAGCCGAGTGCGTCGATGTGGTGAAGAAGCTCTACACGATGTTCGTGGCCGAGGACATGAGCCTGCTGGAGATCAACCCGCTCATCGTCACGAAGGACAACCACCTGAAGCTGCTGGACGCCAAGATCAGCTTCGATTCCAACGCCGCGTACCGCCACCCCGAATGGGCCGAGCTGCGCGATCTCGGCGAAGAGGACGAGAAGGAAATCGAGGCGTCGAAGTACGACCTCGCCTACATCGCGCTCGACGGCGACATCGGCTGCATGGTGAACGGCGCGGGCCTCGCCATGGCGACGATGGACATCATAAAGCTGTTCGGCGCTGAGCCCGCGAACTTCCTCGACGTAGGCGGCGGCGCCAACGAGGAGAAGGTCACGGCCGCGTTCAAGATCATCACCGCCGACCCGAAGGTGAAGGGCATCCTGATCAACATCTTCGGCGGCATCATGAAGTGCGACGTGATCGCCAACGGCGTGATCGCCGCGGTGAAGACGGTGGGCCTGAAGGTGCCGCTCGTCGTCCGCCTAGAAGGCACGAATGTGGAACTGGGCAAGAAGATCATCGCGGAGAGCGGGCTGAACGTGATCCCGGCGGATGATCTGGAAGACGCCGCGCGGAAGATCGTGAAGGCCGTGAAGGGGTGAAGCGAAGCCCACCGCGTGTCTGTCTGAATGCGCCAAGGCCCTGAGCGCCCCTACAGCAGCGCGATCTCCGCCTTGAGCGCCGCCAGCCGCTCATCGTCCGCCGGATGCGTGGAGAGGAACTCCAGGGGGCGGGGACGGTCCGCGTTGCGCGCGATCATGGTTTGCCAGAAGTTGAGCGCCGCGGTGGGCGGATAATCGGCGGCCGCCATGTAGCGGAGCCCGAGGCGATCGGCCTCCAGTTCGTGTCGCCGCGAGTAGGGCAGCACGACGCCGTACACGAGGCCCGCGCCCAGCGCCGCCGCCGCGTCGTCAGCGAACTCGCCGAGGTCTTCCGCCAGCGCGATGGCCGCCAGCTGCACGCCCGCCTGCACGGCGAGCTGCTGGCTCATCCGCTCTGCGGCGTGGCGGGCTGAGACGTGGCCGATCTCATGGCCCATCACCGCCGCGATCGCCGCATCGTCGCCGCCGGTCGCCTCGATCAGGCCGCGGAAGAACCCCACCTTGCCGCCCGGCAGCACGAAGGCGTTGATCTCGGGGCTGTCGAACACGACGAACTCCCACGCCTGCGCAGGGACCTGATCGCCCGCGCGGTCGACCACGCGCGTGCCGATCTGTTCCAGGCGCCGCTGCAGGCGCGGATCGTCCGCACGCGGGATCTGGCGCTGGATGTCGGCCCAGGCCGTCTGCGCCATCTGCGCGAGAACGTCATCGGGCACGAAGGCGAATTGGGAGCGGCCCGTGGCGGGGTTCTCCGAGCAGGCCGTCACGGCGAGCCCGCCGGCGAGGAGGTGCAACAGGCGTCGGCGGTCCAGGGGCGATGTCATGGGTCCTAGATAGGCGCGGCGCCCGCGCCGTCGAGTCCCACCGCGAAAGACCATGCTGGCTGACCGGCCGTCGGCGATGTATCCGGGGAACGGCTTGCCATTGCGCCCGGTCGGGGCCTGGCGTCACGACGCGCCGACATCACCGGAAAGTATGGACGGCCCGGAGACGTGATCGTCACACCGGAGCGGCCGCGTTGCACATCGGCTTGAAAGGGAGACCCGCATGATCGGATACGTTACGCTCGGCACCAAGGATCTCGCCCGCGCCGCCACGTTCTATGACGCCATCGCCTCGGAGATGGGCGTCGGGCGCATGATGGAGTTCGGCGAGTTCATCGCCTGGGGCGCACCGGGCGGTGCGCCGGGCATCGGACTGACGAAGCCCTTCGACGGCAACCCCGCCAGTGTCGGCAACGGCGTGATGGTTGCGCTTGAAGCGAAGGACAAGGACCAGGTCCACCGCCTGCACGAGATCGCACTCGCTCACGGCGGCACGTGCGAAGGCCCGCCCGGTCCGCGCGGCGACAGCGGCTTTTATGCCGCCTACTTCCGCGATCCCGACGGCAACAAGCTCAACGCTTTCATCATGGGCTAAGCTGGCGACGGCGCGCGCGGGCTGTGCGCGCGCCGCCCCCGTTTCGTCCACGGCGCCTACCGCAGGGCGGTCTCGCCTGCGATTTCGGCGCGGAGCGGGCGCGCGGCAGACTCCGCGGCGGCCAGCGCCGCACCGTCCAGCGCCGGGCGCGCCGGACGCAGCCGCAGGCGCGCGTCGAGCGCCTCGTTCAGCGCCGTCAGCACCGGCCGGTCGAGTTCGGCGACGGCGTCGGCGAGCGCTTCTGCCCGGCACTGGTCCTCGACGCGGCGCAGGGTCAGGTCACGGCGGCCGGGCGTGGTGCACGCGTCTTCCGCGGCGCGGGCGAGCGTGCGGTGGAAGGCGTCGACTGATTGCGCGTCGCCGAAGTCCACGCCGCGCGTGGAGACGGCCACGTCGCGCGCCTGCGCTTCGGTGGCGAACGTGGCGGCGGCGAGGACCGACGCGAGGACGGTGACGGTGGTTTTCATGGGATCTCTCCGGCAATCCGGCGGACTTGGGCGCCGCCATTCACCGCCGCGCCCGCTAGGCGATTCGTTTGACGCGCCGGCCACAGCGGCGTGACGCCTGCGTCGGCAAACCGTCACGCTGGAGTCACGGCCCGCCGCAAGCGGCTGTTATTGCAGCGCCCGCCGGCGCCGGGGCGAAAACGCAGGGCTGCCCTGAACCGGCCGGGCGGGCGGCCGCGCCTGCGACGCCGGGCCCCGTGACGGCGCCGGATCGGCGCCCTACGGTCCGCGCCTGACTTCGGAACGGGGCGATCCATGGGCATCTTGAACACCGGACGTGCGGCGCTGGCGGCTCTCGCGGCGATGCTGCTCACCATGGCGCCCGCGTCGCCGGCGCTCGCTGCGCCCGCCGCCTGGATCGAGGAACGCGCCATTGCCGACCTGCAGGCGGACATGACCGCCGGCAAGACCACGTCGGAGCGGCTTGTCACAGCCTATCTGTCGCGCATCGAGGCCCTCGACCGGCGCGGTCCGGCGCTGCGCAGCGTCATCGCCGTCAATCCCGAAGCCCGCGCCCAGGCCCGGGCGCTGGACGCCGAACGGCGCGCCGGCAAGGTGCGCGGCCCGCTGCACGGCGTGCCCGTGCTGATCAAGGACAACATCGAAACCGCGGACCCCGTACCCACCACCGCAGGCTCGCTCGCGCTCACAGCGAACCTCACGGGCCGCGATGCGCCCATCGTGGCGCGATTGCGCGCCGCCGGCGCGGTCATCCTCGGCAAGACCAACCTGTCGGAGTGGGCCAACCTGCGCGGCGCGAACTCCATCAGCGGCTGGAGCGCGCTCGGCGGCCAGACGCGCAACCCCTACGTGCTCGACCGGTCGGCCTGCGGCTCCAGTTCCGGCTCTGGCGCGGCGATCGCGGCGAACCTCGCGGCGGCGGCGCTGGGCACCGAGACGGACGGCTCCATCGTCTGCCCGGCCTCCATCCACGCACTGGTGGGCATCAAGCCGACGGTGGGCCTGCTGTCGCGCACGCACATCATTCCCATCAGCGCCAGCCAGGACACGCCCGGGCCGATGACGCGCACTGTGGCCGATGCGGCAGCTCTGCTCACCGTGATGGCGGGCAGCGATCCCGCCGACGCCGCCACCGCGTCCGCCGACGCGCGCCGCACGGACTACACGCGCGCGCTGGACCCGGACGCGCTGCGCGGGCGGCGTCTCGGCGTGGCGCGGTTCCTTGCAGGCAACAACTTGGCCACCAACGCCGCGTTCGAGCAGGCGCTGGCGGCGCTGCGCGCGGGCGGCGCTGAACTGGTGGAGATCACCGAAGCGCCGGACCGCGGCGCCATGGGCGCCGCGGAGTTCACCGTGCTGCTCGCCGAGATGAAGCACGGCATGAATGCCTACCTGGCCACCACGACGCCCGCGCAATCGCCGGCGCGCACGCTGGCCGACCTCATCGCCTTCAACAAGGCCGAGCCGCGGGAGCTTGCGTTGTTCGGGCAAGAGTACTTCGAGCAGGCGGAGGCCACCAAGGGGCTCGCCGATCCCGCCTACATCGAGGCGCGCGCCAAGTCGCTGCGCATCGCCGGCGCCGAAGGCATCGACCGGATGGTGGCCCAGCACCGTCTGGACGCCATCGTGGCGCCCACGGGCTCGCCGGCATGGCCCATCGATCCCGTGCTGGGGGACCATTTCGTGAGTTCCGCCTCCGATTTCGCGGCCGTCGCGGGCTACCCGCACGTCACCGTGCCCATGGGGCAGGTGCGCGGGCTGCCGGTGGGTCTCTCGTTCTTCGGTCCGGCATGGACGGAAGCGAAGCTGATCGGCTTCGCCTATGCCTTCGAGCAGCGCACCAAGGCGCGCCGCGCGCCGGCGTTCCTGCCGACTCTGCGGGACTGAACGCACGCCGGGCTGGGTTTGCCTTTCCCGTCCGCTGCGCTACGAACGCCCCGCATTCCTCACCCACGTTCAATCCAGCGGCGGCGGTCCCTCTCCCATGTCCATTCTCGTGAACGCGTCGACGCGTGTCATCTGCCAGGGTTTCACCGGCAAGAACGGCACGTTCCACTCCGAGCAGGCCATCGCCTACGGCACGCGGATGACGGGGGGCGTCAGCCCGGGGAAGGGCGGGGGCACGCACCTCGGCCTGCCGGTGTTCAACTCCGTGGCGGAAGCGAAAGAGAAGGCCGGCGCGGACGCGACGGTGATCTACGTGCCGCCCGCGGGCGCTGCCGCGGCGATCGAGGAGGCCATCGATGCGGAGATCCCGCTCATTGTGACGATCACGGAAGGCATCCCGGTGCTGGACATGGTGCGCGTGGTGGCCAAGCTGAAGGGCTCGAAGTCGCGCCTCATCGGGCCGAACTGCCCCGGCGTTTTGACGCCGAACGAGTGCAAGATCGGGATCATGCCGGGGTCGATCTTCAAGAAGGGCAACGTCGGCATCGTTTCGCGCTCTGGCACGCTGACCTACGAGGCGGTGTTCCAGACGTCGAACGAGGGACTTGGCCAGACCACGGCGGTGGGCATCGGCGGCGATCCCGTGAAGGGCACGGAATTCATCGACATGCTGGAAATGTTCCTGGCCGACCCCGAAACCACCTCCATCGTGATGATCGGCGAAATCGGCGGTTCGGCCGAAGAGGACGCCGCGCAGTTCCTGGCCGACGAGGCGAAGAAGGGCCGCAAGAAGCCGACGGTGGGCTTCATCGCCGGACGCACCGCGCCCCCGGGACGCCGCATGGGCCACGCCGGCGCGATCATCTCCGGCGGCAAGGGCGACGCGGAGAGCAAGATCGCCGCCATGGAAGCCGCCGGCATCAAGGTCGCCCCGCACCCGGCGGCGCTGGGGCGGACGATGGCGGAGTTGTTGAAGGGCTGATCCCTTCGTGGTGGCAAACCCCAGGGGCTGGCATGCGCCGAACATTGCTTTGCTGGGTTGGAGCCGCCGCTCTGTGGTCGGGTGTGGCCCATGCCGCGATAGACCCCGCAAACTGGTGTCCAGACGGGCCGGTCATCTTCCAGACGCCGGACAGCAACCCGATGCGCCCAGCTTTCGAGGTTCAACGCGCCGATATTGCCGCGCAGGCAAGATTCTCTCCGTCCGATCGCGTTGCCGATCTCCAGATCGTCCCAACGCCCCCGCGTCGACTTGCGTCTGCCGAACCCGATACGAAGCTCGCCGAGGGCCAGCTGATGTTTCCGCTCTGGGTCGAGGAAGGATTCAGTGACCCGCTGCGGCAGGGAGCGCCGGTGTATTGCGGGCTGGTCGCCGAGGCGCCGGCACGACGCAATGGTCTTGCGGTGCAGCGCTCGGATCAGGCCGCCACGTGTATCCGGTCGGATGGGCACGCCTTCAGTGCGCGGCTGACTCCGGCCGCTGGCGATGGCTGGGAGTATCAGGGACGGATGTGGAAACAAGGCCCGTCCTTTACGCGGGGACGATCGTGGGCGGACTTGGGTGATCCCGACCCATCGCGTCCAGCTGAAACGCGCGTCCTCAAGATCGGGCGTATCGAGCTTGCGCGCGAAGACATGTCGGCGATCTGGAATCGCCCTGCGTTCAATCGCGTAAGCGTGCAATTCGAGGTTGCCGGGTTTCCCTCCTTCAAGCGGCGCCTGAACGAACCGCTCAAGCT
>JAIYAO010000134.1 GCA_027488965.1 Alphaproteobacteria bacterium | reverse complement strand
GGTGCCGATCATGGTCACGCGCACGTCAGATCTCCTGGTTGTAGGCGCCGACGTCGGCGAATGCGGCGAGGCGCGGCTTCACTTCCTCGCGGAACAGCGCCTTCATGTCGGCATCGCTCGCCATGCTTTCCACGACGGTGACAAGCTCCGGCTTGTTGGAGGAGGCGCGCACCAGCACCCAGGAGCCGTCCTCCAGCGTCACGCGCGCGCCGTTCACGGTGTTCACGTCGCGGATCGCGCGGCCGAGGATTTTCCCGCCGTCCTTCGCAAGCCTTTCGTAGTCGGCCACCACCTGTTCCACGATGCCGTACTTGGTCTCGTCCGCGCAATGCGGGCTCATGGTTAGCGAGGTGTACGAGACCGGGAGCGCCTTGCGCAGGTCCGAGATCTTCTTGCCCGGATTGCGATCAAGCATTGCGAGCACGGCGGCCGCGGCCACGATGCCGTCGTCGTAGCCGTAGCCGATGGGATCGCGGAAGAAGAAGTGGCCGCTCTTCTCGAAGCCGGCGACCGCCTTCAGCTCCGTGGTGCGGCGCTTGATGTAGGAATGGCCGGTCTTCCAGTAATCGACCTTCGCCCCATTGGCTTTCAGCACAGGATCGACGGCGTAGAGGCCGGTGGATTTCACATCGACCACGAACGTGGCGTTGGGGATGTGGCCGGAAAGATCGCGGGCGAGCATCAGCCCCACCTTGTCGGCGAAGATTTCCTCGCCCTCGTCATCCACCACGCCGCAGCGGTCGCCGTCGCCGTCGAAGCCCAGCGCCAGTTCGGCGCCGTGCGTGCGCACGGCGTCGGCCATGGCGTGCAGCATCTCGGCGTCCTCGGGGTTGGCGTTGTAGTGCGGGAAGCGCCAGTCCAGCTCGCAATCGACCTCGATCACCTCGGCGCCGATGCGGCGCAGTGCTTCAGGGGCAAACGCGCCCGCCGTGCCGTTGCCGCAGGCCGCCACCACCCGGATCGGGCGCGACAGCTTCACCTTCGAGGCGATGTCGGCGATGTAGCGCTCGCGCATGTCGGCCACGCGCGAGAGCGAGCCGCCGGGCCGCGGTTCGAAATCCGCGCCGAGCACGATCTCCTTGAGCTTGCCCATCTCGTCGGGCCCGAACGTCAACGGGCGCTGGGCGCCCATCTTCACGCCGGTCCAGCCGTTCTCGTTGTGCGAGGCCGTCACCATCGCCACCGCCGGCGCATCGAGCGCGAATTGCGCGAAGTAGGCGGTGGGCGAGAGCGCGAGGCCGATGTCGATCACCTCGCAGCCGCCCTGGATCAGGCCCAGCGTCAGCGCCTGCTTGATGGACAGCGAATACGCCCGATAGTCGTGCCCCACCACGATCTTCGGGGCCACGTCCATCCGGTGGAGCAGGGTGGCCAGGCCCAGGCCCAGCGCCTCCACCCCCAGCGCATTCAGCTCCGGCGCCTTGGACGATCCCGGCGCCCCGAACCACCAGCGCGCGTCGTACTCCCGGAACCCGGTGGCCTTCACCAGCGGCGTGGTCTCGAAAGCGAGGGTGTTGGACGCGAGTTCGGTCGCCGGCCGAGGGAAACTCTGGGGAAGCATGGGCATCCTGGGGGTTGCTGGCGGGTTCTAGACGCCGCCGCAGGGGCGGGCAATGAACGGGGTTAACGCCGCGGCGATTGCATGCAGTACCGCCGCCCTTTACTCGGACGTCCCATGCCCACCTTAGCCCTTCTCCGCCACGGCCAGAGCCAGTGGAATCTCGAAAACCGCTTCACCGGCTGGGTGGACGTGGACCTGACGCCGGAGGGCGAGGCGCAGGCCAGCCAGTCCGGGCGGCTGCTGGCCGACAGCGGCGTGCCGTTCGACCGGCTCTACACCTCGGTGCAGACGCGGGCGATCCGCACCGGCCAGATCGCCATCGAGGCCATGGGGCAGGCGTGGCTGCCGGTCACGAAGGACTGGCGGCTGAACGAGCGCCACTACGGTGGACTGACCGGGCTGGACAAGGCGGAAACCTCCGCCCGCCACGGCGAGGCGCAGGTGAAGGTCTGGCGCCGCTCCTACGACATCCCGCCCCCGCCGCTGGCGCCGGGCGGCGAATGGGATCTCTCGCAGGACCGCCGCTACGCCGGCGTCGCCATCCCGGCCACGGAATCGCTGAAGGACACGCTCGCACGCGTGACGCCCTACTGGGACGCCGAGATCGCGCCCGCGCTGAAGGCCGGGCGCAACCTCATCATCGCCGCGCACGGCAATTCGCTGCGCGCCATTGTGAAGCTGCTGTTCGCCGTGCCCGACGACCGGATCACCGAAGTGGAGATCCCCACCGGCAATCCGCTGCTGCTCGATCTCGATGGCGCGCTTCACGTGAAGGCCGCGCGGTATCTGGATGCGGCGCGCGCGCAGCCGCTGCCGTTGCCAGCATGACCACCGACGAAGCCTTCATGCGCCGCGCGCTCGATCTCGCCATCGCGCAGGCGGGCCGCACGGGGTCGAACCCGTCGGTGGGCTGCGTGATCGTGGATCCCCAAGGCGTCGTGATCGGCGAGGGCGCCACCGGCGACGGCGGGCGCCCGCACGCGGAGGAAGTGGCGCTGCTGCAGGCGGGCGAGGCCGCGCGCGGCTGCACCGCCTATGTCACGCTGGAGCCCTGCGCGCAGCGCTCCTCCGGCGGCGTGAGCTGCTCGGAACTCCTAGGCGGCGCCCGCGTGGCGCGCGTGGTGGTGGCCAACTTCGATCCGCACCCGTTCGCGGCCGGCGTCGGCATTTCAAGGCTGCGCGGCGTGGCTGTCGAGGTGACGCTGGGGGTGCTGGAGGAAGAGGCGGCGGCGCACAACGCGGCGTGGCTTGCGAGTGTTGAAGCGCCGTAGGGGGCTGGTGTTGGCCCGAAGCGGACTTTGGGCCTAGTCTTGGCTGATGAAAGCGGCGAGTGC
>JAIYAO010000095.1 GCA_027488965.1 Alphaproteobacteria bacterium | reverse complement strand
GCCCAGCGAGATGCGTTGCGTGTCGGGGTTGATCTTGACGATCTGCACTTTCACCGTGTCGCCGACGTTGAGCACCTGCGACGGATGCGAAACGCGCTTCCAGCTCATGTCGGTGACGTGCAGCAGGCCGTCGATGCCGCCGAGGTCCACGAACGCGCCGTAGTCGGTGATGTTCTTCACCACGCCGTCGCGCACTTCGCCTTCCTGCAGCTGGCCGACGATTTCAGAGCGCTCGGCGGCGCGGGTTTCTTCCAGCACGGCGCGGCGCGAGACGACGATGTTGCCGCGCGCGCGGTCCATCTTCAGGATCGCGAACGGCTGCACGATGTGCATCAGGGGCCCGACGTCGCGGACGGGGCGGATATCGACCTGCGAACCGGGCAGGAACGCGTTGGCGCCGCCGAGGTCGACGGTGAAGCCGCCTTTCACGCGGCCCACGAGCGCGCCCATCACGGGCTCCTGCTTGGCGAAGTTCTTTTCGAGGCGCGTCCAGGCTTCTTCGCGGCGGGCCTTCTCGCGGCTGACGACGGCGTCGCCCAGCGCGTTCTCGATGCGGTCGAGATAGACTTCGACGATGTCGCCGACCTTCGGGGTCTCGTTGCGGTCGTCGGTGATGAATTCGCGGAGCGGGATGCGCCCTTCGGTCTTGAGGCCCAGGTCGACCACCACGGCGTCCTTTTCGACGGCGGTGACGGTGGCGGGGACGACGCGTCCTTCGACGATGCCGCGCCCGGTGAGGCTCGAATCGAGCATGGCGGCGAAATCGTCCCGCGAGGGATTGGAGGCAAGGGCGGCTTGGGTCATGTGAAAGCGAAACTCCGGTGTTGATGCGTGCAGGCCAGCCGGTTGGCTCCGGCGGTCTCAGGCCCGGGAGACATCCCCCGGGTCTGGGTGTGGTGGGTGGCGGGGGCCGACGGACGACGTCGAAAACGCGGAAATGGCCGGCGCGCCCTGCCCGCGACGGGGCGATGGGCTTCCGGCCAAAAACCTTCAGGTTTGGAGAACCGCGTCGATGATGCGACAGGCGGCCGCCGCCATCGCCTCTATAGAGAGGGCGGTGGTGTCGAGCAAGTGGGCGTCGGGGGCGCGGGCGGTGGGCGCGCTGGGCCGTTCGGCGTCCCGCTTGTCCCGCGCGGCGATGTCCGCCGCCACCTCTTCGAGAGTGCGCGATTCGCCCCGGTCCGTCAGTTCCTTCCAGCGCCGGGCGGCGCGGACGGAGAGGTCGGCCACCACGAACAGCTTCACGTCGGCGCCGGGGCACACCACCGTGCCGATGTCGCGCCCGTCCAGCACCGCGCCGTCCGGGTGGGCCGCGAAGCGGCGCTGGGCCTCCAGCAGGGCCGCCCGCACCCCCGGGTGCGCCGCCACCACGGACGCCGCCGCCCCCACCGGGCCGGAGCGGATCCGGTCCTCGTCGATGGCCTCAAGGTCGAGCGCCTGCGCCGCCGCCGCGGCCGTGGCTTGATCGGCGGGGTCGGCCCCCGCATCGAGCAGCGCCAGCGCCACCGCCCGGTAGATCGCCCCGGTGTCGAGCCGCTTGAGCCCGTAGCGCTGCGCCACCTGCCGCGCGAGCGTGCCCTTGCCGGAAGCCGTGGTGCCGTCGATGGCTATGATCATAGGGGGCTTGGTGACATATCCGGAGAGTATGTGTCACCGGAAAAGGTTTGACGGGCGTGAGTTCGCCCATGGCCATTTAATGCATTCGCTGCGACGGTGAAGAGTGGGTCGACCATGATGTAGTCAGGTCCTTGAGATCGCGCGAATTGGGTATGCTGACCCGATCGACTTTGACGCCTCCACACCAACCGCTCACCGTCGAACCCACTCAGTTTAGATGCGATGATGTCGGAAGAACTATCGATGCATCTACCCGTTTGTTGTCGAGCCAATCTGCCCGTGTTAACTTTTAGTCGGGCCGCTAAGGGGGGTGGGGACATGGAAGAGAATAAGCCTCGGAACTTTTCGTCCAGCTTGGTGACGATCCCCACCTCAATTCTCCTAACGGCTTTCGCTACATGGTTGACAAATGACTTGCTGGAACGCCCTCGACCTCAGGTCGAAATTGCGACGATTGCTTTTGAGGGGTTGGGGGCGACGGGATCGATATTTCGACCGAGCGCCCAACTCGAACAAACATATGATGCCATTACTCTGATCCTCAAGGATTTTTCGTCAACCAAGCAAGTGACGATCCAAGATGCTCGCAAGTGGCTTGAAGAAGCAGAGTATCACAAGGCGCGAATTGAACGCTCAAAATCTACATTCGCCTCGATGCTCGACGCCTTGGACAACTCAACTGGGGTTTCAGAAGACGAGCTGCGAAAACGTATCCTGCGTTTTGCAAACGAAGATTCTGAAACTTATGTCAAGCTTGCGTTGAGCGCCAGTAAGCCGTTTTTCTCGAGTGTGTTTAGTGACGCTCAGTATCAGCGCTATCAGCGTCATCCCGAGGGTTGGTCTTCTGGCCCCCAGACGCGTATTTCACTGGGCGATTACAGGTTTTACGACTTGTCTGAAATTCGTGAGAAGGCGGACAATGGCCAAGAAGATATGGATAAGATAAGAACGAACATTCATAGAAGACTATTCATATACATGGTTCCCCAACATCTGCGCGAAGTTCTTTCTGCAGCCAGGGAGGCGCAAAACGACGACCTCGCAAAGTTGGACGAGTTTTTGGAATTGTTGCGCTCCGAGATTGAGCAAGTCGATCCAACGCGGGTTCGCGCAACCCTGATTATTCAGAACTTCGGCAAGCAGGCGGCGATGTTCCGGAACGCAGCTGTTCTAGAAATAGACGTGCCGTCATCGCCGAAAGTTCGCCTCGCAAAATCATCCAACGAGGGACTGGATCCTGCTGGGGCATTTGTCGTTCCGGCGGGGGAGACTGTCAGCGTCAACTACTATTCAGCCGAGAGCATTGAAGCGTTGGGCGACAGTGCCGACGGTAAGTCATCGCTGCGGTTACGCGAGCTAGTCGGAGCGAAGGCCGTTCGAGGGTCCGTTCGATTGGCGCAGCTAACGCAGGGGCAAGGAGAGAACAGGGTCAAGAGCGCTTCGGTAATCCTCGGCGAAGACGCCGTTCGTCAGACGTGGGACACGTTGGCGAAATAGTTGAATGAGATACGCCGTCCCGAGGGAGCGAAACCGGGCGCGAACGCTTTGCCAACGCCCAGACCGGGCACAAACGAACAGGGCGCGTGACCCTGTCGTAGATCGCGGCATGGGCGGGGGCACCCGTGCTCCGGGGGATGCATGGATAGCGGGGGCTTGTCCCTGCCTTGGAATGCGGGAAGTGGGGCGGTGTCTGCGCAGGCGGCGGGGGTGCGGCGCGGCAACATTTCGCCTTTGCACGCAGCCGTTTTCATACCGACTGCGACCGCAGGCATCCTTCACAAACATCGCCGCAGGTAGATGGGGACAAGCCCCTCCAATCCTACACCTGAAATCCCGTGGTAGACTGTGCGCCTCTTCGATCACGAAAGGACGCAACCAGTTGACCATCGCCACGCTCACCCGCCTCATCGTGCTTCTGCTGGCCGTGCTCTGCGCGCCGGCAGGCGCGTTGGCGCGCGTGCGCGGGTTCACTCTCGTGCAGCTGTTCCTGTTTGCGCGCGGCCTCGAGATGATGCGGGCGCGCGGTGAAAAGCTGCGTCGTCCGGGCGAAAGTCTCGCCACGGTGTACGCGCGGATCGATCTCATGGCGTGGCTGGCGCTCGATCCGTTCGCGGCGCTGAAGCATCTCGGGCGCCGCGCGCGCGGGTGGACGCGGGTGCGGTGTCTCTGCGTGGTGGCGCCGACGGGTGTGGCGGCGGTGGGATGTGACGCGCCGGAGTTCGCGCCTGCGCCGGTGGCGTTTGCGGATTCAAGTTAGACCCGTACCGCCGTTCGTCATTCCGGGGCGGGCGAAGGCCGAACCCGGAATCCAGAACTCTCTCTCAGGCCGGGCTGGATTCCGGGTTCACGCGTGCCGCGTGCCCCGGAATGACGAAGGCTGGGCACCTGCAATACAACACGCCGCGCGACATCCCTCGCGCCGGCGGCGCCGGCTCACGCCTCGGCGATGTCGGCGCCCAGGGCGCGCATGAAGCCGGTGAAATCGGGGAAGCTCGTGGCGATCATTTCCGCTTCATCGACGATGACGGGCGCGCGGGCGGCGAGCCCCAGCACCAGGAAGCTCATGGCGATGCGGTGGTCGCCGTGGGTGCGCACCTCGGCGCCGCCCGGCACGCCGCCGGCCCCGCGCCCGTGGATCACCAGGCCGTCGGGGCGTTCCTCGCAGTCGACGCCGCACGCGCGCAGGCCTTCCACCATCAGCGCGATGCGGTCGCTCTCCTTCACGCGCAGTTCGGCCGCGCCGCTCAGCACCGTCTCGCCGTCGGCGAAGGCGGCCAGCGCAGCGAGGATGGGGAATTCGTCGATCATCGCGGCGCTGCGCTGGTCCGGCGGGGCGACGCCCCGCAAGGCGGCGTGGCGCACGCGGATCATGCCGGCGCTCTCGCCGCCGGTCTCGCCGCGGTCCAGCACCTGCGCGCCTGCGCCCATGTCGGCGATGGTGTCGAAGAAGCCGGCGCGCAGCGGGTTGAGGCCCACGTCCTCCAGGATGAGATCGGAGCCGGGCACGATCAGCGCCGCCGCCGCCGCGAACGCCGCCGACGAGGGATCGGCCGGCACGGTGACGGGGCAGGCGCGCAGCTTCGGGCGCCCGGTCACGGACACAAGGTGGCGCCCGTCGGCGCGGGTCTCGCTGCGGACCGTGGCGCCGAAGGCCGCCAGCATCCGCTCGGTATGGTCGCGCGAGGCCTTCGGCTCGCTGACGCGGGTGACGCCGTCGGCGCCCAGCGCCGCCAGCAGGATCGCGGACTTGATCTGCGCCGACGCGTGCGGGCTGTCGTACGCGATGGGCGAAAGCGTCCCGCCCCGCACCGTCGCCGGCAGGAGCCCCCCGGTGCGCGAGAGCGTGCGCGCGCCCATGGCTTCCAGCGGGTCGAGGATGCGGGCCATGGGCCGGCGCGAAAGGCTGCGGTCGCCGGTGTACACGGCGGTGAGCGGGAAGGCTGCGCCCGCGCCCATGGTCAGCCGCACGCCGGTGCCGGAGTTGCCGAAGTCGATGGGAGCCGCCGGCTCGGCGAGCCCGCCGCGCCCGGTCACCCGCCAGCGCCCGGCGCCTGCCTGCGTCACCTCGGCGCCGAACGCGCGCATGGCGGCGGCCGTGGCCAGCACGTCCTCGCCCTCCAGCAGGCCGTCGATCTCGGTGGTTCCCTCCGCCAGCGCGCCGAGAATCAGGGCGCGGTGGGAGATCGACTTGTCGCCGGGCGGACGGGTCCGCCCCTGGATCGGCCCGGAGGCGCGCGCCAGAAGTCGCATGGGGCAAGCTTTCCGAGGGGGGATGGCGTGGAGCGACAAAGCTTTTGACAGGGCCCCCCGATGGTGGCAAGCGGCGCCCTCGTTTTCCGGGAGTGCGTGCGTGCCGAAGGCCGAACTGGGTGAGAAGCAGCTGTGTCCCAACTGCGCTGCAAAATTCTACGATCTGAGGAAGCGCCCCGCGGTCTGTCCAAAGTGCCAAACGGCGTTCGATCCGGGCGATGAGGTCGTCAAGCTGAAGCGCGTCAAGGCGGCGCGGACCCCCACCTACCAGCGCGACTTCGAGGACGACGAGGAAGAAGTCGTCGCCAAGGAGACGGAGGACGGCGAAGAAGCGGAAATCGAGGAGACCCCGGAACTCGACGCCGCGGAAGCCGATGCGCCCGCGATCCTCACCGAGGACGGCGAAGAGGAGGAGGGCCCCGCATCCCCCGACGCGTTGCCGGAAGGCTTCTCTGAGGAAGAGGCCGATCTGGAGGAGGACGTGGTCGCCGACGCGCCGATGCTCGACATCGACGACGACGAAGAGTTTCCCGACGACGAGATCGACCTGGAAGACGGCGCCAGCGACGAGGAGGAGCGCTAGACGCGTTCAGCGCGTCCGGCGCGATTTGCAAACGGGCCTCCGCGCTTCCAAGGTGCGCAGAAAAGCGGAGGCCCCATGTCCGAGACCCTCATCCCCGTGCCCGAAGCGTTCGCCAGGGACGCGCTCGTGGACGACATCGCCTATCGCAGCATGCATGCGGCCGCACTTGAGGACCCCGAAGCTTTCTGGGGCCACCACGGCCAGCGGCTCGACTGGATTTCGCCCTATCGCAGGGTGAAGGACTGCTCCTTCCACGAAGCCGATTTCCGCATCGGCTGGTACACGGACGGCGTCCTCAACGTGGCCGCCAACTGCCTCGACCGCCACCTCGCCGAACGCGGCGACAAGACTGCGATCCTTTGGGAAGGCGACGATCCCGCCCAGTCGCGCGCCATCACCTATCGCCAGCTCCACGCCGATGTGTGCCGCATGGCCAACGTGCTGAAGGCGCACGGCGTCGGCAGGGGCGACCGGGTGACGATCTACATGCCGATGATTCCCGAAGCGGCCTGCGCCATGCTCGCCTGCGCGCGGATCGGGGCGATCCATTCGGTGGTGTTCGGCGGTTTCTCGCCGGAGAGTCTCGCCAACCGCATCAACGATTGCGACTCAAAGCTCGTCATCACCGCCGACGAAGGCGTGCGCGGCGGCAAGGCCATCCCGCTGAAGGCCAACACCGATGCAGCGCTGGCCCACTGCCCGTCCGTGGAGCGCGTGCTCGTGGTCACGCGAACGGGTGCGGCGGTGGCGATGCAGGCGGGGCGCGACTTTCGCTACGAGATGGAGGCGATGCTGGTGGGCGCCGACTGCGCGCCCGAGCCCATGGGCGCGGAAGATCCGCTGTTCATCCTCTACACGTCGGGCTCGACCGGCAAGCCGAAGGGCGTGCTGCACACCTCGGGCGGCTATCTCGTCTATGCGGCGATGACGCATGAGTACGTGTTCGACCTGAAGGAGGACGACGTCTACTGGTGCACCGCCGATGTGGGGTGGGTCACGGGCCACACCTACATCGTCTACGGGCCGCTCGCGAACGGCGCGACCGCGGTGATGTTCGAGGGCGTGCCCAACTATCCCACCTCGTCGCGCTTCTGGGAGGTGATCGACAAGCACAAGGTGACCATCTTCTACACCGCCCCCACCGCCCTGCGCGCGCTGATGCGGGAAGGCGAGGACCCTGTGAAGCGCACGAGCCGTGCATCGCTGCGGCTGCTGGGCACCGTGGGCGAACCGATCAATCCCGAAGCGTGGCTCTGGTATCACCGCGTGGTGGGCGACGGGCGTTGCCCCATCGTCGACACCTGGTGGCAGACCGAGACGGGCGGGTGCCTGATCGGCAACCTGCCCGGCGCCACGGCGATGAAGCCGGGCTCCGCCACGCGGCCGTTCTTCGGCGTGAAGCCCGCTCTTGTCGATGCGGACGGGAAATTCCTCGAAGGCGCCGCCGCCGGCAATCTCGTGCTGCTCGATTCCTGGCCCGGCCAGATGCGCACCGTGTATGGCGATCACGCGCGCTTCTTCGACACCTACTTCCGCGCCTATCCCGGCATGTACTTCACCGGCGACGGCTGCCGCCGCGACGAGGACGGCTACTACTGGATCACCGGCCGCGTGGACGATGTGATCAACGTCTCGGGCCACCGGCTCGGCACGGCGGAGGTGGAAAGTGCGCTGGTGGCGCACAAGCATGTGGCGGAGGCTGCGGTCGTCGGCTTCCCGCACGACATCAAGGGCCAGGGCATCTACGCGTTCGTCACGCTAAACGCCGACACCGCCCCCGACGAAGACCTTCGCCGCGAACTGGTGGGCTGGGTGCGCAAGGAGATCGGCCCTATCGCCACGCCCGACGCGATCCAGTTCGCACCCGGCCTGCCGAAGACGCGCTCCGGCAAGATCATGCGCCGCATCCTGCGCAAGATCGCCGAGAACGAACTGGGCAGCCTGGGCGACACCAGCACGCTGGCGGATCCCGCCGTGGTGGACGATCTGGTGAAAAACCGCGTGGGCAGGTGACGCCGGCGCTTACGCGCGCCTGAGCACGCCCACCACCAGCAGCAGCACGACGGCCCCGCCCGTTGCGAAGAGGATGGTGTCGACGATGCCGCCGCCGAGCGTCACGCCGAACTGCGGGAAGATCCATCCGCCCACCACGGCGCCGAGGATGCCGACGACGATGTTGCCGACGAGGCCGAAGCCGCCGCCCTTCACCACAAGCCCCGCAAGCCAGCCGGCGATCGCGCCAATCAGCAACCAGATAACCAGTGTTTCTATGGACATGGGCACGTCTCCCGCGGCGTCGCGCCGACAGGGAAGTAACGATGACACCGGGGAAATGTTCCTGCGCGGAACCTAGACGATCTTCAGGGCGATCATGCTGCGCGCTGCATCCATGATCGAGTCCTGCGGCGCGCGGGGCGTCCAGCCGAGTTCCGATTGCGCCTTCGCCGAAGTCGCGTCGCGCTTCTTGCCGAGTTCGAACAGACGTCCGCGCACCACCGGATTGAACAGCGCCGACAGGCGCAGCATCAGGTCCGGCAACTCGCTGGTGGGAATCTTCGAGGCGCGGTCGGGCAGGCCCGCCTTGAGCACCGCCGCCACATCCTTCATCCAGTAGTAGCCGTTCGCTGCGATGTAGCGCTGGCCGGCCGCGTTGGGCGCGAGCATCGCGCGGTAGTGAAGGTCGGCCACGTCGCGCACATCGACGATGGGGAAGCCGAAGCGCGGGCACGCGGGCAGCGCGCCTTCGAGGATCAGCTTCACGATTTCCAACGACGCTGAAAAGTCGGCGCCGAGCACAGGCCCCAGCACTGCGCCGGGATTGACCATGCACAGCTCCATCCCGCCGCCCTCGCGCTTGTGCCAGTCCCATGCGGCGCGTTCGGCGATGGTCTTGGAGCGTTCGTAGGGGCCGATGTCCTTGAGGTTCGCATCGTCGGACCAGTCGGCCTCGGTGTGCGCGGTCTCGCGCCCGCCGCGGCCGTAGGCGATAGCGGCGACGGAGGACGTCTCCACCACGCGCTTCACGCCGGCGTCGCGCGCGGCCTTCAGCACGCGCAGCGTGCCGTCGCGGGCGGGGATGATGAGGTCGTCGGCGCTCTTCGGATCACTCGACGGCAACGGCGAGGCCACATGCATCACGTACTGCGCGCCCTCCACCGCTTTCGGCCAGCCGGCGTCGGCGTTCAGGTCGGCGGTGTGGAAGGAGAGCCGGTCGTCCGGCTTGCACAGGGGTTCCAGCGACTTGCGCACCTGCGGCTCCCGCGACAGCGACCGCAGCGTGGCCCGCACCTGCCAGCCCTCGTTGAGAAGCTGCGCGATGCAGAAGCCGGCGATGTAGCCCGATCCGCCCGTGACCAGCACCGTGCCCCGATCGCTCATGCGTCTGCTCCCTTGTTCTTCGATTGGCGATCTGACAGTTTATGTCGAATATGTCAAACGCCGCCGATGATCCCAAACGCGCCCGCCTGCTCGACGCGGCCCTCGTGGTGTTCGCGCGATACGGGTTCCGTCGGGCGTCCATGGCCGACATCGCCGCCGAGGCCGGCGTCTCGCGCCCGGCGCTGTATCTTTCGTTCCGGTCGAAACCGGACATGCTGCGCGCGCTGGCGCGGTTGCTGCGGGACCGCGCCATGGC
Organism: Alphaproteobacteria bacterium; assembly: GCA_027488965.1. GTDB lineage: Bacteria > Pseudomonadota > Alphaproteobacteria > Caulobacterales > Aquidulcibacteraceae > VFBF01. Next base: position 13,815 of record JAIYAO010000095.1, on the reverse strand, counting down.
CGCTGCTGCCGGGGCATGGACGGAGGGGGCGCCCTTCGCCGACAACCTGGAGGCCACGGTGCTGGGCAAGGAGCTGGTGTTCTTCGCACTGTTGCACGGGTCGCCGCACGGCAAGGACCTGATGACCGCCGACGAGGCGCTTACCGCCGAAACCGCCCGTGACCTCGACCGCGCCTTCCGCACGCTGCTGGCCGACCGTGCGCGCGCCGCCGCCGCCGGCGGCGAGATCGACTTGTCGCGGCAGGAGGGCGACGCCGACGGCTTCGCGGCCGTCATCGCCGCGGCGGCGAAAGCGCTGATGAACGAAGCCGCGGATGAAGCCGCTTTCCGTCGCGCCGTGCGCAGGCTTGCGCGCATGGCGGCGGCGGCGGTCGACCGCTAGGTCAGCCGCACGCCGAGGCGCGAAATCGCGTGGACGAAATTGTTGGGCGCGATTTCGATGTCGCCGGTCCATTCCGCCTTGGGGTAGCGCGCAAGGATCTGGCGGTAGGCTTCTTCAAGCTGGATCTGCGCCACGCGCTTGCCGATGCACACGTGCGGGCCGAAGCCGAAAGCGATGTGCTTGTCGGCGTTGGCGCGGTCCACCTGGAGCGCGTCGGGATCGGCGAACACGGCGGGGTCGCGGTTGGCCGCGCCGTACCACATCACCACCTTTTCGCCCGCCGCGATCGTCTGGCCGCCCACCTCGGCGTCCGCCAGCGCGGTGCGGCGCATGTACATCACCGGGCTCACCATGCGGATGAACTCGTTGGCGGCGTTGCCCATGAGGTCGGGCTGGGCGAGCAGGCGGGCCTTCTGGTCGGGGAACTCCGTCAGCAGCTTCATGGCGCCGGACAGGGTGTTGCGCGTGGTGTCGTTGCCGGCGAACACGATGAGCAGCCAGGAGCCGTCGAGGTATTCGTCACTCAGCAGGTCGCCGTCGAGCTTCGCGCGCGCGATGGCGGTCATGAGATCGTCCTGCGGATCGTCGCGGCGCATCTTCAGCATGCGCTGGCCGTAGGCGAACATCTCTTCGACGTTGGTGTTGAAGTCCTGGATGAAGTGCATCAGCTCCACCGTCGGCGTCACGCCGCCGGCGCGCTGGCGCAGCGCCAGGTCCTGCGCGCGTTCGAGGTAGTGCATCCAGTCGAGGAATCGGGCGCGGTCGCTCTCCGGCACGCCGAGAATCTCGCACAGGGTGAACAGCGGCAGGCGCGAGGAGAATGTCTCCACGAGATCGATCTCGGCCCCGCCGTCGAGGCCGTCCAGCAGCCGCGTGATCTCCTCGGCCACCTTCACCTTCAGCTTGTTGAGATAGGCGGGCGTGAAATAGGGCATGTGCTCGCGCCGCAGTTCGAGGTGGGCGGGCGCATCGAGGTTGATCATGGCGTCGAGCGAGGCGCGGGTCAGCAGCGGGTGGCCCAGTTCCGCCTTCGGCGTGACCATGAGGATGCCGCCGGCCTGCGAGGAGAACCGCTGGTGATCGGCGTTGACCTGCATCACTTCGGCGTAGCGCGTAAGCGCCCAGAAGCCCGGCCCCACAAGGCCGCCGCCGTAGTCTTCCTCGTGCCACGAAACCGGCGCGCGCTCCCGCAGCTGGCGGAAGAGATCCCACGGCTGGCCCTGGGTGAAGAGCGTGGCGTCCGTCAGGCGCTGGGGGCTGTCGAAGCGGTGGATCGGCGTATGGGCCGGGCCGGGGTTGGCTTCGCGGGCGGTCTGGCTGATCAGCTGCACAGGCGGGTCTCCATTACGGAACCACCGTAGGCCGTGTCACGTCACGGAATGCAAGCATGCCCCCGCACCGGGTTGACGCCGCACGCGCCGGTCCTGATCGTGAGCCCCCATGACATCCCCTGCGACACCACCCGCCCGCTACACCGCCGTCGCCATGGCGCTGCACTGGATCATCGCGCTTGCGCTGATTTGGCAGCTCACGCTGGGCTTCAGCCTCGAAGGCCTGCCGCGGGCGGAGAAGGGGGCGGCGAACGCGCTGCACAAATCCCTCGGCATCACCATCCTGCTGCTCAGCCTCGCGCGCCTCGGCTGGCGGCTCACGCACAGGCCGCCGCCGCTGCCGGCGGACTTGCCGGGCTGGGAGCGGTTTATGGCGGGTCTCACGCACTGGGGCTTCTACGCCATCATGATCGGCGCGCCGCTGGGCGGGTGGGCGATGTCGTCGGCGTCCACGCGCGCGCGGCCGATCGAGGTGTGGGGGGCGCCGTGGCCGTCGCTGCCGCTGCCGAAGAGCGATGCGCTGGCGGGCCAGCTCTACCTGGGCCACGCCGCCGCCGGCTACATCGCCGTGGCGCTCATCGCGCTGCACATCGGGGCGGTGGTGAAGCACATGTTCGTGGACGACAACGACGTGCTCTGGCGGATGGTCCCGGGCCTCAAGCCGCCGCCGCCATCGTGATCCCCGGCTGGTGGCCGATCTCGGGGTCGAACCGAGACGCCCTTTCGGGCAACAGATTTTGAGTCTGCCGCGTCTGCCAATTCCGCCAATCGGCCACACCGGTGGAGGCGGGACGGGTAAGGACGTCGCCCGGCCCTGTCAAATGCGGACCTTCAACAGCAGGGATTTAGTCCCGCCTCACGCCTTCTCGCATACAAAGCGAGTCACGATACCCGGCTGCGACTGGAACAGCTCGCGCGCTATCTCGCAGTTCTGTTGATTGAACGACGCGCCTTCCGGAGAGTCAAAGGTAGCAATCTGGACGAGTGGATCGCTGGCTACCAAGCTGGTCCGAACCAAGCGATATGTACCGTCAGGTGGAGCGTATGGGGTACAAGCTGCAACCAGTGCGAACAAAACCAGAGTGGACCTCATCGAGTTTCCCCAGCCAAATAGGGCGGCAGGATTAGTGCGTGGGAAACCGACAGGAAATCAATTATTCGCGCCTCAGCCCGCGGCGGGGGCCTCGATTTCGAACAGGCGCAGCAGCCATGGCAGCCCCGTGACGAACGCATAGGCGAAGATCGCAAAGCGCAGGCCCTTGGCGATGCCCACGAGCAGCATCGACAGGAAGAACGGCGTCCGGAACAGGCCGCCCACCAGCGTCAGCACATCGCCCACGCCCGGCAGCCAGGACATGGACAGCGCCCACACGCCGTACTTCTGGAACCAGACCGCGTACTTGTCGTAGTCGGCCTGCTTGAGGGGGAAGCGCTTGTGGTCCTTGAAGCGGGCCAGGAAGCGGCCCAGCGCCCATTGCGCGCCGGAGCCCGCTACGCTGCCCGCCGTCGCCACCGCCACCACGGGGAGGATGGCGACCGATCCCAACCCCAGCACGGCGGCCATGGCGATCTCGGTGGTGCCGGGCAGGATGGAGGCGGACGCCGCCGCCGCCAGAAAAACGCCCGCAAGCTGCCAGAACATCGGTATCCCCCGTGGACGGCCCCCATCGCCCAATCGGGCGGGAAGGGCAAGCGGCGTGAGCGGGGGCGTCCGCAGTGGCAGTGCGCCGCAGCGGCCCCGGACGGCTTTTGGCGATAGGCTGGGGGCATGGGTGTTGTGGAACTTCCGCGCCGGCACTGGCCGCTCGTTGCGCTGATCGCGTCGGCGGCGATGCTGGCCACTGCGCACGCCTTCGAGGCGGCGGGCTACCGGCCTTGCGCGCTGTGCCTGCGGCAGCGGGAAGTGTACTGGGCGGCCATCGCCATGGCGGCGGCGGCGCTGGTCCTGCCGCGGCTGTGGCCGAACCCGCTGCTGCCCCGCGGCGCCAACGCGCTGATCGGCGGGGCGTTTCTTGCCGGGGCCGCGGTGGCCGCCTACCACGCCGGCGTGGAATGGAAGTTCTGGCCCGGCCCCACCACCTGCGCCAACGTCGCCACCGGCGCCATCTCCGCCGACGACATCGCCAAGGCGCTCGCCGGATCGGTGAAGGCCGTCCCGTGTGACGAGGCGGCGTGGCGCGACCCCGTGGCGGGCCTCTCGATGGCGGGGTGGAACGCGCTTGTGTCGGCCGGCCTCGCCGGCTTCAGTTTCTTCGCCGCCGCACGGCCCATTGCGAGACCAGAGCATGACTGAACGCAGCCGCCCCACCGCTCCCGGAGACCGCGGCGCCGAACGCCGCCTGCACGAGATGATCCGCGTCGACCACGCGGGGGAGTACGGCGCGGTGCAGATCTACCGTGGCCAGCTGGCGGTGTTCCGCAACCAGGAGGGCCGGGATCGCATCGCCGGCCTCATCGCGGAGATGGAGGCGGGCGAAAAGACCCATCTCGACACCTTCGACCGCCTCATCGTGGAGCGCGGCGTGCGCCCCACCGCGCTGGCGCCGCTGTGGCGGATCATGGGCTTCGGCCTCGGCGCCGCCACCGCGCTGATGGGGGAGAAGGCGGCCCACGCCTGCACCGCGGCGGTGGAGGAAGCCATCGAGGAGCACTACGCCGAACAGGCCCGCGATCTCGATGGCGTCGATCCCGAGCTGAAGACCATCGTCGAGAAGTTTCGCGCCGACGAACTGGAGCACCGCGACACCGCCATCGTCGAGGGCGCCCGCAACGCGCCGGGGTTCGGCGTGCTGTCGGGCGCCATCAAGTTCGGCTGCAAGGTGGCGATCCGCGTGAGCGAGAAGATCTGAGCCTGGCCTCGCGCCCGCCGGCGGCGGCGCTCAGCGCGTCGCCGGGGGCAGCGGGTAGCGCGGATAGGCGGGCCGCCGCGGCGTCTGCGCCGGCGTCGTCTTGAGCATGTCCAGCGCCATCGTCACCGCCGTCTCCAGCTGCGGATCGCGTCCGGCGGCCACGGCCTTCGGGTCCTGCTCCACCACCACGTCGGGGGCGACGCCGAAGTTCTCCACCTCCCATTCGCCTTCCGGCGTGAAGAAGCCCACGTTGGGCGAGGTGACCTGCGCGCCGTCCATGAGCAGGGGCGTGGGTCCGATGCCCACAAGGCCGCCCCAGGTGCGCTTGCCCACCAGCGGGCCCAGCTTGTTGCGCTTGAACAGCCACGGCAGCGCGTCCCCGCCGGAGCCGGACGTCTCGTTGGCGATCATCACCTTCGGCCCCAGGATGGCGGCCGCCGGCGTGCGCTCGATGCCGCCGTAGCGCGGCGACCAGTAGCTCTGCAGCTTCCGGCCCAGCACCTCGATGATGTAGTCGGCCATCTGGCCGCCCCCGTTGAACCGCTCGTCGATCACCACGCCCTGCTTGTCGGTCTGGGCGAAGTAGTAGCGGTTGAACGCGGTGAAGCCGCCCGCGCCCGTGTTGGGCAGATAGACGTAGGCCAGCTTGCCGCCGGAGAGCTGGTCCACGCGGCGGCGGTTGGCCTCGATCCAGTCGAGGTTGCGCAGGTCCGCTTCGCTGGCCACGGGCGTCACGGTGACGTCGCGTGCGCCGGCAGCACCCGTCAGCGTCAGCGTGATCGCCCGGTCGGCCATGCCTTCCAGCGGCTGCTGGATGTCGGTCGCGGCGTCCACCGGCGTGCGGTTGATGGCGGCGATGCAGTCGCCCTCGCGCACATTGAGGCCGGGCTGGGCCAGCGGCGCCTTCACGTTCGGCGTCCATACGGCGCCGCGATAGATCTTGGCGATGCACCACTTGCCGTTGCGGACCACGTAGTCGGCGCCCAGCAGGCCGCCGCTCACGCGCCGCGCCGAAGGGATCGCGCCGCCGGAGCCGCGCAGGTGGCCCACCGAAAAGCCCGTGAGCATTTCCTGGAACACGTAGTTCAGGTCGGCGCGGGACTGGACGGCCGCGGCATAGGGCGCCAGCCGCGCCTCGGCGGCGGCGGTGTCGAAGCCGTGGAAGCCCGGATCGTAGAAGTAGGCGCGCTGGATGCGCCACACCTCGCGGAACATCTGCGCCCACTCCGCACGGGGATCGACGCGCACCTCAAGCCCGTCGAGCGAGAGCGTGGTCTCGTCCGCCTTGGGAGCTGCGCCGCCTGCGGCGGGCTTTGCGGGAACGATGCTGTAGCGGGTCCTCGCCGGCGTGGCGCCGGGCGCTGCGTCTGGCGCCAGCGGCGTCCGTTGCGCCAGCAGCACCTTCTCGCCATCCGCGGTGAGTTCATAGCTCACCATCTGGTCGGCGACGCGTTCGACCTTGCGGTCCTCCAGCGTGAAGCGGTTGAGCGTGGCGCTCGGGCCGTTCGCTGTGGGGTCGCCGGCGAATCCGTCCGCGAGGAAGTAGAGCGTGCCCGGCTTGCCGGCCTGCAGGTCGCTGTAGGGGCCCGGCGTGATCGGCAGCGCCACGGTGCGCGCGGCGATGGCGGCGAGGTCGCGGCCCCACAAGTCGATGACCGTGGCGGTTGGCGCCGTCGCCGCTGAGCGTCCGCGACCGGCGGGCGTGGCGTCGGCCTTCTGCTCGGTGCTTGCGCGCTCTTCGGCAGCAGTCTTTTCGTCATCGCTCAGCGGCGGCAGCGGCGAGGGCGTCTCCGCGGTCAGCGCGATGGCGTAGATGGCGCGGGTGGGCTGGTAGAGGTTGCTGGTCATGTCCAGCCGGTGGGCCGTCATGCCGGCGTTGTTGCTGCCCAGGAAGTAGAGATACTTGCCGTTGCGGTCGAACGCGGGGAACCGTGCATCGCCCATCGGGTCGGTGACCTGCATGGATGTTCCGCGCTCGGTGGAGAACAGCATCACGCCGTGTAGGCGGTTCTCCAGATGGCGCGTCCACGCCAGCCATCGCGAGTCCGGCGACCACGCCATGGCGTGCGTCTGGTCGGCGAAGCCGCCGAACGCATCGGGCGCGCCGGCTTGCGTCACCCGCCCCGTCGTAAGGTCAAGCACGTGCGTGCGCAGGCGATTGTCCCAGAAGGCGATGCGCTTTGAATCGGGCGACCAGAGCGGATCGAAATAGTATGTCGGATCGGTTCCCAGCGAAAACGTGCGCGTGGGGCCTTCGTCCGTCTGCGGCGCCACGTGCAGCGCATAGGCGCCGCTCTCCTCGGAGAAGTACGCCACCGATTGCCCGTCCGGGCTCCACGCGGGCTCGCGTTCCATCACGCCGGCGGTGTTGGTGAGGTTGCGCACCGGGCCGCGCTTGACGGGCGCTGTGAGAATTTCGCCGTGCGCCTCCACCGCGGCGCGAAGGCCCGTGGACGAGACCGCCACGGCGCGCACCTGGTCGGCCACGTTCAGCATGCGCGGACGCACATCCGGCATGTCGCCGGTCACCTCGATGGCCACCCGTTGCGGCTGCCCGCCCGGCGCCAGCGTGAAGATTTCGCCGAGGCGGTCGAACACAAGCGTCTGGCCGTCGCTCGCCAGCGAGCGGATCTCGGGGCCCTCGTTGCGGTGCACCAGCGTGACGGCGCGGCTTGCGGGATCGTAGCTGTACACCGAGAGCGGCCCGTTGCGGCCGGAGAGGAAGTACACCTTGCCGCCCGCCCACGCGGGGGAGATGTCCGCATAGATCTCGTTGGGCACGAGCACAGAGTCGAGGCTGGCGAGATCGATGATGCGGATCGTGCTGGCCTGGCCGCCGCGGTAGTTGCCCCATGACACATAGTTGGTGAAGTTGAATCCGAACGCAGGCGCGATCGGGTTGTAGGCGTACTGGCGACCATCGGGCGAAATCTGGCCCGCATGCGCCATCGGCAGCGGCAACGGCGTGGCCGGCCCGCCGCGGGCGGACACCGTGAAGATCTGCGTGTAGCGGCTCGCCGCCGTGCGGTTGGAGCGGAACAGGATCTGGCCGCCATCGGCCGACCAGCCCAGCGCCACGTCCACCCCAGGATGGTAGGTGATGCGCTGCGGGATGCCGCCGCGCACCGGCACGGTGAAGACGTCGGTGTTGCCGTCGTACTCGCCGGTGAAGGTGAGGGTGGCGCCATCGGGCGAGAAGGCCGGCCCGCTTTCCACGCCGAGCCCGGTGGTGATCCGTGTGGCGGCGCCGCCCGCGCGCGGCACGGTCCAGATGTCGCCGGCGTAGCCGAAGGCGATGAGGTCGCGGCTGATGGCCGGTTGCTGGAGAATGCGCGGTTCGGCCCGGGCAGGGGCCGCGCCCAGCGTCAGGGCCACGGCGGCGGCAACACCCAGGACGGTGACGAAACGCATGTTGGAGATCCCCGGAAACGCTGGCGGGAGCCTCCTCCATGACCCGGAATTATGCAAATCGATTCCACGCTTTGTGGGCAAAGCGCGAGGCGCCGTTGCGTCAGGGGCGATGCTGCACCGCACCCACCCGGATCAGCTCCTCCAGCGCCAGCACGATGTGGTAGAACGAACTCGCGGGCGCGGGCTCGTCGCGGAAGGCGCCGTCGGCCTCCAGCCGGTCCCACCAGAGTCCCCGCACAGGCGTATCGCAGAACCGCATCAGCACATCGAACGCGTCGGTGGCGGCCTGCGCGGCTTCCTCGTCGCCGGTGCGTTCGAAGCGGACCACATTGGCCTTGATCCGTTCGGTCTGCGGCCACAGACGCGCGGTGGGCGTCCGCGGCGCACCTTCGGCGTACACCTCGTCGACGGCGGCGTGCGTGCGCGCATCGACGCCGTAGAGCTCGCCATGCACGCGAAGCCGCTCGCCCTCACGGCGCATCTCCGGGCCGCCCGCGCGCGCCAGCCGGTCGAGCAGCCACGCCCACTCGAACTGGTGCCCCGGCTCCACGATGCGGCCGTCGGCGTCGGGCAGCGGGCGCAGGGTTTCGTCGAACAGTTCCGCGATCACGCCGTGATGCGGCGCGAACATCCGGTCGCGGAAGAGGAGGCCGATGTCCGTCGCCTGCGCCAGCCAGCGCGCATCTCCAGTGGCGTCGTGGAGCGCCAGCACCGCCTCCAGCAGGTGCATGTGGGGGTTCTGCCGGCGCGGCGGCTGTGCGGCCACCTCGCCTTCGCGGAAGCCGCCCGCGGGATGCGTCCAGTGCGTCCCGATCCAGTCCATCAAGGATGCAGCGGCGCCGATGCACCGTTCGGCGTGCGCCGGCCGTGCACCCGCCGCCTGCGCCAGCGCGAACGCCACGAATGCGCTGTCGTAGAGGTCGCGCCGGTCGTCGGCCGCCGCGCCGTCCGGGCCGAGCAGGTGGCGCGTGCCGCCATCGGCGCGCAGCGCGCGGTCGAACAGCGTGCGCACGCCAAGATCGACAAGCTCAGCCCACGGGCCGTCCCAGTCGAGGCGGCCGGCGGCGGCGAACACGTAGGTCTGGCGCGCCTGCACCCGCACGCGGCGCATGGCGCCGGCGTGGGGGGCGCCGTCCTGACCGATACGTTCGTGGAAACAGCCCGCCGCAGCATCGAAGCCGCGCGCGGCCCAGAGCGGGAACGCGTCGTCGAACAGCCACGCCCGCGCTCGTGCGGCGCACTCCGCCAGCAATGCGCCTCCCACACGCGCCGCCGCCGCCGGCGCGGGCGCAGCAAGCGCCCGCTGCACCGCGGCCAGCAGCTCGCCCGGCTTCACCAGTTCGCCCCGAAGGCCGGCGGCGACGGCGGCCTCCACATCGCGGGCGTGATCGCCCAGCACGATGGAGCGCGCGCGCTCGACGGGATGCTCCAGCATCGCGCGCCGGATCAGGCCGGGATTGGGCTTGCGGTCCGGGTGATTGTCGATGCGGTAGGGGCCCTCTGGCCCTTCGCTGTGGTACGGGCAGGCGTAGAAGGCGTCGATGTGCGCGCCCACGACGCGCAGCTCGTCCTGCATGCGCGCATGGAAGGCCGCCACCTCCGCCTCGCCATAGAGCCCGCGCGCCACGCCCGACTGGTTCGTCACCACGATGGCGAGCCAGCCCGCATCGTTCACGGCCTTCACCGCCTCGCGTGCGCCGGGCAGCCAGACGAGATCCTCCGGCTTCCAGGTGTAGCCGGCGTCGGCGTTCAGCGTGCCGTCGCGGTCGAAGAACACGGCGGGGCGACGGGGCGGCGGTGCGGGGATCATGGCCTGTGTCTAGCGGCCCGGCGGGGGCGTCGCAAAGGGCGCGGTCAAGGGGGCTGTCATGGTCGCCGGCCGTGGCGGCGGCGTGCGGGACGTGGCATGGAGCGGGCGGGCTGAGGCGGCGGGAACCGGCGTGACGCAGACGACATCCCTGCCGCTCGTGGTGGACATGGACGGCACGCTGATCGCCGCGGACGTGACGTGGCTTGCGGTCGCGGCGTCCCTGAAGGCGCGCCCGCTGGCGCTTCTCCTCATCCTGCCGGCGCTGATGGCCGGGCGCGCAGCGTTCAAGCGGCGGCTCTCGGCGCTCGCCGCCATCGATGTGGCGGGTCTGCCCTGGCGCGCCGATGTGCTGGCTTATCTGCGCGCGCAGGCCGCGCTGGGGCGGGCGCTGCACCTGGCCACCGGCGCCGACGAGCGCATTGCGCAGGCCGTCGCCGCGCACCTGGGGCTGTTCGCGCGCGTGTGGGGCAGCGACGGGGCCGCCAACCTGACCGGGCGCAGGAAGGCTGCGGTCCTTGCCGGCGCCTTTCCCGAAGGCTTCGTCTACGCCGGCGACAGCGGCGCCGATGTCCACGTGTGGCGGCGTGCGTCAGGCGCGGTGCTGGTGGGCGTGACGCATGGCGTGGCGCGGGCCGTGGCGCGACAGGGGACGCCAGTGGAGGCGCGGTTTCCGGGGGCGGCCCGGCAATAGCTCCGGCGGATCACAAGACCCGGTTCCCTGTTTCGACTATGTTTTCAGGGTAGATGGTGAGCCCGCCCTCGCGTCTGACCGTGTATCCGCCCCGTAAACTCCGGAAAAATATGAATAAAAGACGTGACTCGTGCAAAACGCGCGGTTGTGGAACAGGGAATGGTGCATCAGGTTTCAGGGAATTGGGCTGCGCGCATCAGGCGGCCCACAGCAGCGAATGGGAAACCTGAATGCTTGCGACCGCATGATGCTGCCGATGCGTGGCGATACGCGGCGATGCAATTGGGACGCGCGTGACGCGTCGGTTGCTCCACCATCTTCGGCGCAAGGAGCGACAAGCCCGCCGCATTTGCCGAGCATCGACGCGTGCGCGAAAGACTTCAACGGCCGGGCCTGGCCACCGTAAGCCGGCATCTGGACCGCAATCTGCGCTGCGTCCTCGTGCCGACCCCGCGTCGGCCGAGAACAGGCTGTCGGCGGCCATCAAGGCATGGCCGGGAGACTTGGAAGGCGTCGCCCGTCATCGGCCTCACGCAGGCTTTCGCGGCGTGCGATCCCTCCACCAAAACTTGCGACAGGCCGTCAGCTTCCGCTGCGTGCGCTACTTGGTCCGGAACAGCTCCGCTACTGGCACGGCCAAGGCCTTCGCCAACCGGGCAACAATGGTCACCGTGGGATTGCGGGCGGCGCGCTCGATGCCGGACACATAGGTCCGGTGCAGGCCGGACTCTTCGGCCAGCGCTTCCTGCGACCAGCCGCGTTCGTGGCGGAGGCGTAGGACATTGCGGGAGAGGAGCTGGCGGACATCCATCGCCATGGACGTCCGGAACTGCAGCCGATTGATCTACAGACGATGAGTCACAATCCGCGTTGACTTCGTGCCGGACGCATGGCGTCCACATGGTCGGTTCGTGACTCATAGGATGCAAATGCGTGGAGAAAATCAGCCCGCCTGCCGTGCGCTACATCAAGCTCGGCCCCAACGGGCGCTGGTGGAAAAGCGCCCGCGACAACAACCGTCTGGAGCTGGGGCACGCTGCGATCTCCCATGCGCTTGCCACGGCAGGAGATTGGGCGGCGGTTCGGGCCGTTTATGCCGGGCATCCGAAAGCGGGCGTATTCACACAGGAACTCCAGGACTTCACCGAGCTGCCGGCGGGCGGGCTCTGGGTCACCTTCGCCGAAGGCCGCCTCTGGTGGGCGTTGGCGGGGGAGGGAACGGTCTGGCTGGACGACGGGGACGGCGAAAGCCACGGCGCCCGCGCACGGCCCCTGCAGACGCGGTGGCGCGATACCGACCTCGCGGGAGCGCCGCTGCTGGTTGATGAGCTGCATGGCGGTCTCACGCAGACCGCCGGCTACCGCATGTCGGTATGCCGGGTCCGCGAGGAGGCCTACCTCCTGCGCCGAATCAATGCCGAGCACGAGCCGGCCGTCACCGCCGCGCTGGCGGCGCGACGGGCGCTTTTGGGCGCCATCGAGGGCCTCATTCAGCGACTTCACGAGCGTGACTTCGAACTGCTGGTCGATCTGATCTTTGCGCGCAGCGGCTGGCGGCGGGTGAGCGTGCTGGGCGGCGTGGAGGCAGATATCGATCTCATCGTCACACAGCCCGTCACTGGTGAGCGCATCTTCGTGCAGGTGAAGTCGCGCGCGAAACCGCCAGTGCTTTCCCGGTACATGGACCTCTATCGCGCGCGCACCGACTGCGCGCGCATGATCTTCGCTTGCCACACCCCGGAGGGGAAATGGCCCGCAACCCATGACGATGACATCCAGATCTGGTGTGGTGAAAAGCTTGCAGCACAGGCTCTTGATGCAGGCCTGATGGACTGGCTCGTGCAGCGTGCACGCTAGCTGCGTTGCTTGATGCTGACCCTGTGAACAGCTATATTTCCATTGCAGTCCCGCAGCTGCAGTGGCGAGCGGATCATGCAGCACCGGATGGCGTCATGCCGGAGGTGCGGTGGTTCGCCGATCCGTGATGGACCTCGCCCTGCAGTGTGCCGACGGACAGACCAGGGCGTGATGCCTGGCGGTCTGGAGGCTGACCGCAAGAGGGTCAGTCCTGGTGTTTCCGGCCTCGACTCCGGGTTCGGGCGTGATGCCCGCTCATGCACCCTACCAGCGCTCTTTTCGCTGTAACGGCCGCTTTCGCGGTCGTTGCTCTTTGAAAATTGGAATCAAGGAGTAGTGGCCATGCATATGGCTGATACGCGTGAGCGCCTGCCAGTCGCAGCGCTCACGCCTTACAAGAACAATGCCCGCACGCATTCGAAGCGCCAGATCCGGCAGATTGCCGCCTCGATCGAACGCTTCGGCTTCACCAACCCGGTGATCGTGGACGACCAGAACATGATCCTTGCCGGTCATGGGCGGGTCGCGGCCGCGAAGGTGCTGGGCATGGAGACGGTGCCGGTCGTGCGGCTCGCGGCGATGAGTGAGGCCGACAAGCGGGCTTACATCCTCGCCGACAACCGCCTCGCAGAGAAGGCGGGCTGGGACCGCGAGGTCCTTGCCCTCGAGCTCCAGGGCCTCGTCGATCTCCAGTATGACCTGGAGATTACGGGCTTTGAGACCGCGGAAGTCGATCTGATCCTCGACGCCGCCGCCTCGGCGAGCATCGTGGAGAAGACCGGTCCGGAAGACGCGGCCACGGCGCCCGTCGGGCCCGCGGTGACGCGGCCCGGCGACGTCTGGCGGCTCGGACGCCACCGGCTGGTGTGTGGAGACGCGCGCAGCGCCGATACCTTCACTGCGCTGATGGCGGGCGAGACCGCAGACGTCCTGTTCACCGACCCGCCCTACAATGTCCCGGTCTCAGGGCATTGCCGTGCGGATGGCGTCCATCGCGAGTTTGCGATGGCGTCGGGTGAGATGACGTCCAGCGACTTCGAGGGGTTTCTCAAGGACACCCTCGGGGCCTCTGCACAGGTCCTTCGCAGCGGGGCTTACGCCTTCGTCTGCATGGACTGGCGTCACGCCGGCGAGATGATCGCCGCCGGGACTGCGGTGTTCTCCGGTTACCGCAACCTCTGCGTCTGGACGAAGTCGAACGGCGGGATGGGATCGCTCTATCGATCGCAGCACGAGCTCGTCTTCGTGTTCCAGCATGGAGACGGTTTGTCGGTGAACAACGTCGAACTGGGCCGTCACGGGCGCAACCGCACCAATGTGTGGGCCTATGCGGGCGTGAACAGCTTCGGGGCGGCGCGTGGCGAGGAACTCGCCATGCACCCGACCGTGAAGCCGGTGGCGCTCGTGGAGGACGCGATCAAGGACGTCACCAAGCGGGGCGATATCGTTCTCGACGCCTTCGGGGGGGCGGGGACGACGCTGGT
>JAIYAO010000121.1 GCA_027488965.1 Alphaproteobacteria bacterium | reverse complement strand
GGCCGGTGCGCAGCTCCACCCAGCGCGTGTCCTCCCCCTCCGCCGCGCCCGGGCCGAAGAAGGCGCGCCAGCAGGCCGGCGCGGAGGCCTTCGACGGCTCCTCCAGGCACAGCCGCCAGCCATCGCCGCCCCGTTCGGGCCGGAGCCGCCAGCGGACGGCGTCCGGCGCGCCCGAGGGCACGTACGTCAGCTGGTCGCCGCGCCAGGCGCTCCGGCGCGTCATCTGGGCGGGCGAGAGGTCCCGCTGCGGAAACCAGCGCTGGGTGACGGTCGTGTCCCCGCGCCGTTCTATCCAGCAGCCGCGCAGGTCCCACGGGCCGGCCCGCTCGGCGGGCGCGCCGGCGGCGCATCCGGCAAGGGCCAGGGCCATCGCGCCGTGCAGGACCCGGCGGGCTCGTGACCATTGCGCACGCATGACTGTCCCCTTCGCATTGACGCCACGCGCGCCCAGCCCGATCATCCTGCACAACAATAGGGAGAGAGACCATGGCGGACGGCCATCCAGGGGAAACCGCGAAATTCCGCACCATGGCGGAGGGCACCCAGGAGGACTGGGCGGTCATCGTCCGCCATGCCCAGCCCTTCAACAAGGCGCTGCCAGACCGGGTGCTGGCGCACCTGATGCTGCTGGATGGGGACTTCGGCGGCTATCCGGTGGACCGGCTCACCCACTCGCTCCAGTCCGCCACGCTGGCGCACCGGGACGGGATGGACGAGGAGTATGTGGTCTGCGCCCTGCTGCACGACATCGGCGACACGCTGGGCTCCACCAACCACGCCGACATCGGGGCGGCGATCCTCAAGCCCTTCGTGTCCGAGCAGAACCACTGGATGCTGGAGAACCACGGCATCTTCCAGGGCTACTATTTCTTCCACCATCTCGGCCTCGACCGCGACATGCGCGAGCAATACCGCGGCCACCCACACTTCGAATACACCGCGCGCTTCTGCCACCGCCACGACCAGAACGCATTCGACCCCGCGTACGACCACATGCCGCTGGAGGCCTTCGTGCCGATGGTGCAGCGCGTGATGGCGCGGCCTAAGCGGTCGATTTATCTGCGGGAAGCGTAGACCGGGCGGGCGCCGTCGTCCTTCAGCGCTAGAAACAGGATGGCGAACAGCGCGGCGTGGAAGGCGAGCGCCGTTTCGCCGATGTGGCTGAGCCGCCAGATCAGCACCACGCCCGCCGCCATCACCGCCGTGCACAGCACATAGCCTGCCGCCATGCGCGCCGGCACGGGCTGCGCAAACCGCCACCACAGCGCGGCGACGGCGCCCAGCACCATCAGGCCCTTCAGAGCCGCCATGCCCTGCATGAGACGCACGAGATCGGCGTCGGCCCGCGCCGCGGACGCCGCCTCCGGGAGCGCCGCCGCACCCAGCACCGCGGCGCCGGCGAACAGCACGAGCACGCCCCGCCGGAGGGTGACGGACGACGGCGCGGGGATCGCCGCTGCGTGAATGCCCGCGTTTGCATCCTGCAAGGCCATGCTGTTCGCTCCTGATTTTCGCAAGAGCTTAGCATATCGCGCGAGGCATTACGACGGAGCGCGGGCGCGCCGCCCGCATGCGCCGAGAGCCACTGACCGGGGCGAGGTCGCCCCGGCTCCACTTCCCGCTAGCCCGCGCCCAGCAGATCGCCCGTCCGCTCCAGCTCCACAGGCCCCGTCATCAGCACGCGGTCGTCGCTGTCGCGCCATTCGATGGCGAGTTCGCCGCCGTCGAGTTCGACGGTGACGGTGCGGCCCGTAAGCCCGGCGCGGTGGGCGGCGACGACGGCCGCGCACGCCCCCGTGCCGCACGCCTTCGTCAGCCCCGCGCCGCGCTCCCACACGCGCAGGCGGATGCGCGCGGGGGAAAGGATCTGCGCAAAGCCCACGTTCACGCCCTCGGGGAAGAACGGATCTGTCTCCACCTGCGGGCCCAGCGTGGCGATGGGGGCGGATTTCACGTCGTCGAGAAAAAACACCACATGCGGGTTGCCCATGTTGCAGGCGCCGGGCCCGGACAGGCGGAAGAGGCCGACCTCGATGTCATAGTCCAGCCGCACGGTGTCCATGGCCCGCGAGATCGGGATCTCCTCCCACTTCAGCAGCGGCGAGCCCATGTCCACGGTGTACTGGCCAAGCGTGGTGCGCTCCGCCTTCAGCACCCCCGCCAGCGTCTCGATCTTCACGGGCCCCGCGCCGCCGGCCTCGTCGAGCAGGATGGACGCCACGCAGCGCGCGGCGTTGCCGCAGGCCGCCACCTCGCCGCCGTCGTGGTTCCAGATGCGCATGAAGGCGTCGCCCCGGATGGAGCGCTCGATGGCGATCACCTGGTCGCAGCCGACGCCCTCGGTGCGATCGGCGATGGCGCGGGCCTGCTCCTTCGACAGCTGCAGCGCCCCGTGGGCGCGGGCGTCGAAGATCACAAAGTCGTTCCCGCAGCCGTTCATCTTGAAGAAGCGCATGGGTCCATCCGGGGCCGTCCGGGCGCGGCGGCCCGGCGGGAGCAGGCCCGATATAGGCCAACACGGCCCGATTCGTAGCCCCGCGGGCGGTGACGGGCGCCGAAGGGGGCGCAGCCCTTCCCCTCGCCGCGCCGATCCGGTTAGGTGCACCACCCCACGTCCATGTCCCCTGCGGGAGCATTCGATGCGTTTTCCTGTTCCCCTCGCCGCGGCGGCGCTCGCCGCCTTCACAGCAGCGTGCGCCACCCTGATGACCGCCACCGGCCCGACCAAAGACCGCTACGAGTTCATGGAAGACGTGGAGGGCAAGCAAGCGCTGGACTGGGTGCGCGCCCAGAACGCCCGCTCCCTCGGCCACCTGGAAGCTGACCCGCGCTTCGCCCCGCTGCGCGCGGAGGCGCTTGCCATCGTCAACAACAAGGACCGCCTGGCGCTGGGCAGCGTGCGCGACGGCTGGGTCTACAATTTCTGGCAGGACGCCACGAACGTGCGTGGCCTGTGGCGCCGGGCGCGCCTCGAGACGTACGCCGCCGGCAAGCCGGCGTGGGAGACGCTGCTGGACGTCGATGCGCTCTCCGCCGCGGAAAACGCCAACTGGGTGTTCAAGGGCGCCGACTGCGCGCCCGGCGGCGGCGCACGCTGCCTGCTGACGCTGTCCAACGGCGGCAAGGACGCCTCCGTGCGGCGCGAGTTCGACATCGCGACGAAGGCGTTCGTCCCCGGCGGCTTTGCGCTGCCGGAAGCGAAGGCCAGCACCGCCTGGAAGGATGGCGACACGCTGTACGTGGCCACCGACTGGGGCGCGGGATCGCTGACCCAGTCCGGCTATCCCTTCATCGTCAAGGAACTGAAGCGCGGCCAGCCGCTGGAGAGCGCGCGGGAAATCATGCGCGGCGCCGCCGGCGACGTGGGCGTGTTCTTGGGCGACTTTGAATCCGAGGACGGGACGCACGTGGTGGTCGCCACGCAGGGCGTGACGTTCTTCACCTCCGCCAGCTACCGCCTCACCGACGCCGGCGCCGCGAAGGTGACCCTGCCGAGCCGCGCCACCCTGCAGGGCCTGCACAAGGGCGAGCTGATCTTCACCATCGAGGAGGTGTGGACGCCCCCGGGCAGCGCCACCGCCTACCCGCAGGGCGCGCTGCTGTCCTCCACGCTGGCCGGGGCCACCACCGCGTCGCCGAGCGTGCGGCTGCTGTATGGGCCGGGGCCGCGCGAATCCATCGAGGGCGTGACCGTCACCCGGGAAGCGGTGCTCGTGGCCGGCACGCAGAACGTGCGCGGCCGCATCCTGCGCTACACGTGGGATGGCCGCAGCTGGCTGGAAAGCCAGGTGGCGATGCCGCCGAACGGCGCCATCGACTTCGCCGGCGCATCGTCTTCGGAGTCGACGGCGTTCGCCGTGTTCCGGGACTTCCTGCGCCCCGACACGCTCTACACCATCGACGCGCGCACGGGTTCAGCGACAGCGGTGCAATCGGTGCCGGCGCAGTTCAACGCCGCGGGCATGGTGTCCGAACAGTTCGAGGCCACCAGCAAGGACGGCACCAAGGTGCCATACTTCGTGGTGCGCAAGCGCGACACGACGCTCGACGGCTCGGCGCCGACGCTGCTTTACGGCTACGGCGGTTTCCAGGTGTCCATGCCGCCGGCCTATTCGCCCATCACCGGCAAACTGTGGCTGGAGCGCGGCGGCGTCTACGTGCTGGCCAACATCCGCGGCGGCGGCGAGTTCGGCCCCGCATGGCACCAGGCGGGGCTCAAGCTGAAACGCCAGGCCGTGTACGACGACTTTATCGCCGTGGCCGAAGACCTGATCGCCCGCAAGATCACCAGCCCGCGCCGCCTCGGCATCATGGGCGGCTCCAACGGCGGCCTGCTGATGGGCGTGATGCTGACGCAGCGCCCGGAGCTTTTCCGCGCCGCGGTGGTGCAGGTGCCGCTGCTCGACATGCTGGGCTATGCCGACGCCAACATGCTGGCCGGCGCCTCCTGGGTGGACGAGTACGGAGATCCGCGCCTCGACGCGCAGGGCAAGCCCACCCATCCCGAGGAGCGCGCGTGGCTGGCGAAGCTGTCGCCCTACCAGAACATGGCGCCGGCGGCGGTGGCGCCCGTCGTGCCGTTCTTCGTGACGTCCACCAAGGACGACCGCGTCCACCCGGCGCACGCGCGCAAGATGGCCGCACGGCTCGAAGCGGCGGGGACGCCCTTCTACTACTACGAGAACATCGACGGCGGGCACTCTGCGGCGGCCAACCTGCAGGAAGTGGCGCGGCGGCGGGCGCTGGAGTTCGTGTACCTGAACCAGCGCCTGGTGGATTGAGGTGACGGTCGTACCACCGGCTTCGGCCGGCATTCCCTTCAGACGCCGGGCCGGCTGAAGCCGGCGGTACGGAGCATTCATGTCGCGCAACTTCTCGATCTACATCCTCGCGGCGATGATCCTCGGCGTGGCGGTCGGCTGGGCGATCAACACGCAGCTGCCCGCAGCGCAGGTGGCCGAGATCGTGCCGAACCTGAAGATCGCCACGGATGTGTTCCTGCGGCTGATCAAGATGATCATTGCGCCGCTGGTGTTCTCCACGCTGGTGGCGGGCATCGCGCACATGGGCTCGGCAGAGCGGGTGGGCCGCATCGGCGGGCGCACCCTGGTCTGGTTCATCGGCGCCTCGGCGGTGTCGCTGACGCTGGGCGCGGTGATGGTGACGCTGTTCCAGCCCGGCGCGGGGCTGAACCTGCCGCTGCCGCCGGCGGATTCCGAAGTGGCGGTGAAGGCGTCCGCCCTCAACCTCAAGGATTTCATCACCCACGTGGTGCCCACCTCCATCGCCGATGCGATGGCGCGCAACGAGATCCTGCAGATCGTGGTGTTCTCGGTGTTCGTGGGCGTCGCCATCGCGTCGCTCGGGGAGAAAGCGCGGCTGCTCACCCACGTGGTGGAGCAGATCGTGGAAGTGATGCTGAAGATCACCGGCTACGTGATGCTGGTGGCGCCCATCGCGGTGTTCGGCGCCATCGCCGCCGCCATCGCCGAGCATGGGCTGGCGATCCTGGCCACCTACGGCAAGTTCGTGGGCTCCTTCTACGTCTCGCTGGGCCTCTTGTGGATCCTGCTGGCGGTGGCGGGGTTCCTCATGATCGGGCCGCGCGTGGTGCGCCTGATCGCGGGCCTGCGCGAACCCATCCTGCTGGCCTTCTCCACATCGAGTTCCGAAGCCGCCTTCCCGCGCACCATCGAGGCGCTGCGCCAATTCGGCGTGCCGCGCCGCATCTCGGGTTTCGTTTTGCCGCTGGGCTACTCGTTCAACCTCGACGGCTCGATGATGTACTGCACCTTCGCCACGCTGTTCATCGCGCAGATCTACGGCATCGTGCTGACGCCGATGCAGATCATCACCATGCTGGGCCTGCTGATGGTGACGTCCAAGGGCATCGCCGGCGTGCCCCGCGCCTCACTGGTTGTGATCGCCGCCACGCTGCCCACGTTCGGCATTCCGGGTGAGGGCCTGCTGCTGATCTTCGCCATCGACCAGTTCCTCGACATGGGCCGCAGCGCCACCAACGTGGTCGGCAACGCCGTGGCCTCCGCTGTCGCGGCCAAGTGGGAGGGCGAGCTGGAGGACGGCCCCGCCGATGAGCCCGCGCCGGCGGTCGCCAAGGTCTAGCCCGCCCGCCGGAACACCGGCGCCTTGCCCGGTGTTCCTCCGGCATGGACACGCCGCGCGACTGGAAGAAGACCGCCGCGGCAGTGCGCACGCATGCCGCCGCCCGGGCTAGCGCACTCGCGTCGCGCGCGAAAGTGCTGGCTGCAAAGGCGGCCGCGCAGGCCCGCACGGCGCCATGGCGCAGCATCGGCATCGCCGGCGCGGGCGGCCTCGGCGCGCTCCTCCTCACGCTTGTCCTCACGCTGACATTCATCGACTGGAATGTGTTGCGCGGCCCCATCGCGTCCTTCGCGTCCGGCACGCTGCAGCGGCGCGTGACCATCTCCGGCGATCTGGAGGTGCATCCCTGGTCGCTCACGCCGCGCTTCACCGCCGCCGGCATCGCCGTGGCGGGCCCGGCCTGGGCGGACGACCGCCACACGTTCCGCATCGAGGCCATGAGCGGGCGCGTGCGCCTGCTGCCTCTGCTGGGCGGGCGCTGGGAGTTCGAGGAGATCGATCTCCTCCGCCCGCAGGTCTATTTCCGGCGCGAGGCCTCCGGCCGCGCCACGTGGCGCTTCCGCGAAACGGGCCGCGACGCGCCCGCGAAGTTTCCCGCCATCAGGCGCCTGCACATCCGGGAGGGATCGCTGCGCATCGAGGACGGCAAGCGGAAGCTTGCCTTCGAGGCGGCGCTGGAAACCACCGCGAGCGTCTCCGGCGCGGACCGCGCCTTCGGGCTGTCCGGGCAGGGCAAACTCAACAACCAGACCTTCAGCGCCACCATCGTCGGGCCGCCGCTGGAAAGCATCGACCGGGCGCGTCCCTACGCCTTCAAGGCCAGCGTCATCGCCGGCGCCACGCGCGTCACCGCCGAAGGCGCCATCGACCGCCCGTTCGATCTCACGTACTTCACCGCCCGCCTCGACGGCGTGGGCCCTGATCTCGCGGATATCTATCCGCTGATCGGCATCTCCTTTCCCAACACCCCGCCCTACCGCTTGCGCAGCGCCCTGCGGCGCGAGGGGCAGGTGTACCGGTTCACGGGCCTCACCGGCGTCGTCGGCGACACCGACATCGCCGGCGCCATGACCGCAGACAACCGCGGGCCGCGCATGATGCTGACCGCCGACATCACCTCGCGCGCGCTCGACTTCGACGATCTCGCCGTGGTGCTGGGCGGGGCGCCCGAACGCGCGGAGGGGGAAACGGCCTCCGCCGGGCAGCGCGCCACGGGCGCGCGCCTCGCCGCCGAAGGCCGCCTGCTGCCCGATGCGCAGCTCGACCTCGATCGCGTGCGCAACATGGATGCGCGCCTCAAGTACCGCGCCGCCGCCGTGAAGACGCGCTACCTGCCGCTGACGAAGTTCGCGCTCGACCTCTCGTTGCAGGAGGGCGTGCTGACCGGCGATCCCGTGTCCTTCAGCCTGCCGCGCGGCGCCATCACGGGCGTGGCGCGCATCGACGCGCGTAAGCAGACGCCTGACGTGGATGTGGATTTCCGGCTCACCGGCGGGCGGGTGGAGGATTTCATGGCCCGTTCCGGGCAGCCGGACGCCGTCACCGGCCCACTGGAAGCGCGCGTGAAGCTGCGCGGACAGGGCCGCTCCGTGCGCGCCGCCGCCGCCACCGCAGATGGCGTCGTGACGGTGATTTCGCGGCGCGGGGAGATCCGCAAGGCGTTCGCAGAGTTGCTGGGCATCAACGTGACCCGGGGGCTTGGCCTCCTGTGGAGCGGGGACCGCTCCTCCACGCCGCTGCGCTGCGCCGTGGCGGGGTTCGAGGGGCGCAACGGCGTGCTGCACGCCAGCGCTGTGGTAGTGGACACGGGCGTAGTGCTGGCCCTCGGCAAGGGCCACATCGACCTGCGCAGCGAAACCATCGATCTTGAGCTGAAAGGCAAGGCCAAGGAGCCGCGGCTGGTGCGCCTGATGGCGCCGATCAGGATCGGCGGGCGCCTGGCTGACCCCACGGTCGGCGTGGATCTGGGGGCGGCCGCCGGGCAGGCGGGCGTGGCCGGCGCCTTTGCGGCGCTGCTGTCGCCGGTGGCGGCCATCCTGCCCTTCGTCAACGTGGACCTGGCGGAAGACGCCGACTGTGCGGCGGCGGTGGCGGCGGCGCGCAATCCGTGAGGGCCTTGGCCGCACAGCCGCCCTATGGCCCCGCGCCGCCCGCCCGGCTAAGAACCGCGCCATGATGGCATTGCGGATTGTTGTTGGCGTGCTGGGCGTGGTGCTTCTCGGCGCCATCCTGTGGGCGTCGTTCGGCGGAGGGGACCTGCACGGCTCCTTCATGAACCAGGTGAGCGTGATCACCACGCTGCCGTGGGGCGTGGTGACGCTGGTCGATCTCTACCTCGGCTTCGTCCTGTTTGCGGTGGTGATTTTCCTGGCCGAACGCTCGTGGCTTGCCGGTGCGCTCTGGTCGATCCCGCTGTTCTTCCTGGGCAACATCTGGGCCGCGCTCTGGCTGGTGCTGCGCCTGCCCAGCCTGGCGCGACGGATCAACCGGCCCGATCTCGAGCAGCCCTGAGGGCGTCCTCGCGCAGGGAATCTGCGCGCAGCGTCTCCGCGATCAGCCGCGCATCCTCCGCCCGCGACCCGCCCGCCCGCCAAGCGATCCCGATGGTGCGCCCCACCACCGGCCGCGTGAACGACCGGGTGTTGACGGCGGCCCCCCGGGCCGCGCCGTTGTCGGCGGCGATCTTCGGCAGCAGCGTCACGCCCATGCCGCCGGCCACCATCTGGACGAGGGTGTGCAGGCTTGTGGCGCCCACCGCCGCCGCCGTGCGGCTCTGCGGCGCGCGGCAGACGGAGAGCGCGTGATCGCGCAGGCAGTGGCCGTCCTCCAGCAGCAGGAGATCCTCGCCGGCGAGGTCGGCGGGAGACACGTTCTTCAGGCCCGCCAGCGGGTGATCGGGCGGCGTGACCAGCAGGAATTCGTCGTCCGCCACCGCCTCCGTCTCGATGCCGGCGGCCTCGTACGGCAGGCCGATGATGGCGGCGTCGAGCGTGCGGGCCCGCAGCGCATCCACCAGCCGGCTGGTGACATCCTCCCGCAGGACGAGGCGCAGGTCCGGGAAGCGTTGGCGCAGCGCCTTCAGGGCCTGGGGCAGCAGGAAGGGCGCGATGGTGGGGATGGCGCCCAGCCGGAACTGGCCGGTGAGCGGCCCGCCCGCCCGGCGCACGGCGCGCACGAGATCCTCCACCTGCGCCAGCGCCTCCATGGCCCCGCGCGCGGCCTCCTCCCCCGCGGGAGTCAGCACCGCGCCGGTGCGGCTGCGCTCCACCAGAACGGCGCCGAGCACGGTTTCCAGCTCCTTCACCCCCGCCGACAGCGTCGGCTGCGTCACGCCCACCGCCTGGGCGGCCCGCACGAAGGAGCCCGCCGCATCGAGGGCAGCCAGGAACTGGAGCTGGCGCAGCGTGGGCCACGCCGAGGACGGCAGACGTTCATCCATAGGAAACCTCTATCGGATAGAGGTTTTTATATTGAGCTTTCCAACTGGCGTGCAAGCGTCTGCGCCACCTGCAAGGTGCGGCAAAGTCGCAAAAGGAGACCCTAGCCCAGCCGCGCACGCAGCTTCTGCAGGATGCCCTGCACGCGCTTCCTGTTGGCGCCGAGATCGCTGTAGCCGACGCGGGAGCGGGAATAGATGGCCACCTGCGTGCGCCCGTCCGCGGTGGGCGCCAGCAGCACATCCACATCGTCGCGGAAGCGCATGATCGACGTAACGGCCACGTAGCTGCCGCGCACGCCCTGGGGGCTTTCCGTGAAGGCGATGTCCGGCACGATCTCCTTGAGCGCTGCGCGGACCGCGTCCGTGGAGGCGTTGAACACGGGGGACGGTTCATCGGCGCGGGCGGCGCGGCACAGCTCCGGCGTGCAGACCAGGTAGGTGTTCGGCGAGGCGGGACGCTCGACGGTGGCGAAATCGATCATGGCGGGGCCCTTCAGCGCGGGAGGTTGATGGTCACGGCCTTGTCCTCGATGTCCACATCGAACGTCTCCAGGAAGCGGCAGGCCAGCATGTAGTAGCCGATGGTGATCGTCAGTTCCTGCATCTCCTTGTGCGACAGATGCTGCTGCAGCGGCAGGAACGTGGCGTCGCCGGCGCGCACGTTGTGCACCACATCGTCGGTGAAGCGCATCACCAGCCGTTCGAGATCGGTGAATGCCGCCGCCTCCGGCCCCGCGTGGATCGCGGCGATCTTGCCCTCGTCCATGCCCAGCTGGCGGCAGATGTTCTCGTGCTGGAAGACCTCGTAGCCGGCCTTCGACAGCACGCCCACGCGGACGATGGCGATCTCGCGCAGCACGGGATCGATGGTCGTGAACGCAAGGATCTGGTTGCCCAGGCGCACGACGCCGTCGAGCAGATCGCCGGAATGGCCCATCATCCGGAAAATGTTCAGCGGCGGCAGCTTGCCGTACCAGTCCTTGGCGCGACCGGTCGCTTCGGCGGGATCGAAATAGGGAATGCGCGCCATCGTCGTCTCCTCCGCTCTTGCGAGGACCTTGGCGCCGCGGGCGCTATTGCGCCAGCGTGGCGGCGATGTGATCGGCGAGCAGACGCCCCGGCGGCGTGAGCCGCAGGACGCCGGCCGCATCCTCCAGCAGACCCGCTTCACCGAACGCGGCCACCGCATCGGCATCGAACGGCCGCCCGCGCAGCGCTTCCGCGGGCCCGCGCGCCAGCCCGTCCGACAGGCGCAGGCCCATGAGCACAGTCTCTTCGCCGTGTTCGTCCCGCGACAGCGGCGTTGCATCGCCGTAGCCGACGCCGCCCGCAGAGACGGCTGCAGTGTAATTCTCCGGCCGGTCATGCGCCTTGGTGGCGAGGCGCACGCCGCCGTGCGTGATGCGCCCGTGCGCGCCGGGGCCGACGCCGATCCAGTCCCCACCCGTCCAGTACAGCACGTTGTGGCGCGACCGCGCGGCGGGGCCGCGGGCGTGGTTGGAGATCTCGTAGGCGGGCGCACCGGCGGCGTCGCATACGGCCTGCGTGATCTCGTAGAGGGCCGCGGCGCGGTCATCGTCCGGCGGCGCAAGACGTCCGCGGCGCACCGCCCGGTCGAACGCCGTGCCCGCCTCGATGGTGAGCTGGTAGAGCGAGAGGTGTTCGGCCGGCAGGGCGAGCGCGGCTTCAAGTTCCGCCGCCCACGCCTCCACGCCCTGGCCCTCGCGCGCGTAGATGAGATCGAGCGAAACGCGCTTGCCCGTGGCCGCCGCCGCCTCCACCGCCGCCACCGCGGACGCCGCATCGTGCGCACGGCCAAGCGCCCGCAGCGCGACATCCTCCAGCGCCTGCACGCCGATGGAGAACCGGTTCACGCCGCCGGCCGCGTGGTCGGCGAAGCGCGGCGCATCTTCCGGGTTTGCTTCCAGCGTGATCTCGGCATCGGGGGCTAGGCCAAACGCGTCGTCCACGGCGCCGATGAGTGCGGCGATGTCGGCGCCGGAGAGAAGCGACGGCGTGCCGCCGCCGAGAAAGATCGTGTCCGCAGGACGCCGGCCGTACCGCGCGGCGTGATTGTGGATGTCGGCGACGATGGCGCGGCGCAGCGGCGCGCGGTCAAGGTCTCGCGCGCGGTAGATGTTGAAGTCGCAGTAGGGGCAGAGCTTCGTGCAGTACGGCCAGTGCACGTAGACGCCGAAGCCTGTCATCGCAGCCGGTCGACCAGCTGCGCGAAGGCCTTGGCGCGGTGCGTCAGCGGCTGCTTCTGCACGGGGTCCATCTCGCCGAAGGTGAGCGCGTGGCCGTCAGGCACGAACATCGGATCATAGCCGAAGCCCTTGTCCCCCCGGGGCGGCCAGACAAGCGACCCGCGCACCTCGCCCTCGAACGTCTCCACCGCGCCCGCCGCATCGATCAGCGCCAGAACGCACACGAACCGGGCGGACAGGTCCGTGGCGCCCGACGCCTGCAACTCGTCCCAGACCCGCTGCATGGCGAGGCGGAAATCCTTGCCCGGCCCCGCCCACCGGGCGGAGTAGATGCCCGGCGCCCCGCCGATGCCGAAGGCCTCCAGCCCCGAATCGTCGGCCAGCGCCGCCTCCCCGGACGCCAGCCCCGCCGCCCGCGCCTTCAGCACCGCGTTGCCCACGAAGGTGGGCTCGGTCTCCTCAGGCTCGGGCAGGCCGAGCTCCCCGGCCGAGACCGGCGTGATGCCGAGCGGCCCGAGGAGGGCCGAGATTTCCCGGACCTTGCCGGGGTTGTGGCTTGCCACCACGAGACGTCTGGATGTCGGGGTCATTCGTCGCAGCACATGTTTGACGCTGGCCTGACTGGTCTATATCGATTATCAATAAAGTTGCGCCAAGGATGGCGCCTGTGGACCACAAAGGACCAGAACGCCCGTGAAAGCCCTCGGACGAGGATCCGTCGCCTCCTGGCTGGAGATCGCCCTCAGCGTCATGTGGGTGCTGCTCTGGATCGCCCTGGCGGGCGTCGTGCTGGGCGCGATCGCGTTCGCGGTGGCGATGGGCCTGATCGCGGCGGGCGTGCTGCCGACCGACATGCTGGACGGCGGGCGCGGGCACGTGTCCTCGGGCGGCGCCAACATCTCCTTCGCCACCGACGGCGGCCTGCCGTGGCAGATCGTGGCGCCGGCCCTGGCCGCGGCGGCGGCGGCGGTGGCCGGCAGCCTGATCATCGTGGACCGGCTGCGGCGCCTGTTCGCCAGTTTTCGCTCCGCCGAGCCGTTTCGTAAGGAAAACGCCACGCATCTGCGTGTCATCTGGGTAACCATGATGGCGATCGAACTGTCCCGTTACATTCTGCTGGGCCTTACCGGCCTGCTCATCGCCGCGTTCGGCGAGCCGAAAGGGACAGACTGGTCGTTCGACTTCCACCTGAACCTGATGACCTGGGGCGCCATCCTGGTGCTCATCGTACTGTCGGAGGTGTTCCGCGAAGGCGCGCGCCTGCGCGAGGAAACGGACCTGACGATCTGATGGCCATCCGCGTCACCCTTGATCGCATGCTGCTGGAGCGGCGCATGTCGCTGACCGAGCTGTGCGACCGCGTGGGCATCACGCTGGCCAACCTCTCGATCCTGAAGACCGGCAAAGCCAAGGCCATCCGCTTCTCCACGCTCAACGCCCTGTGCCGCGAACTCGCGTGCCAGCCCGGCGACATCCTGACCTGGGAACCCGGCGCCGACGACGACGCCGAGGAACAGCAGGGCGTAGCGGCGGAGTAGTCAGCCTCGCAACGCGCGCGCAGGCATCCTATGTGGGCGTCTGACCGAGGAGGCGCTCCAGTTGGCCGACAAGAAACACATCCAAATTGCCTGCATGGCCGCCCTCCTCCTCACGTTGGCCGCGTGCGGGCGCAGCGAGCGGGACGTGGGGGGATTCTCCAACGACCTCCTCGGCAACGAGATCCGCATCGAGGCGCTGCCCGATCCGGCCATTCCCACCGTGGTGTGTCACATGGCGCGCTTCGAGCGCAGCGTGCTGGACCGCGCGCGGCAGGGCAACTGGTTCGAGGACCCGTCCAACTCCTCCGTCTCGTGCCAGCGCACGGGCGCCATCGACCTGTCGAAAGTGCCGCTGGGGGACGCCGGCCAGGAAATCTTCAGCGAGCGGCAGAGCCTCTTCTTCAAGCGCACCGCCGTGCGCCGCATCGTCGATCTCGACAACCGCTCGATCCTGTACGTCTCGCACTCGCGCGAGATCGTGGAAGGCTCCGCGAAGATGAGCATCTCCACCGTGCTGCTGACGCCGGAGGAGGCGGACGCGGCGCGCAAGGCGCGCTAGCGCCTCACCACGCGACGATGATCTTGCCGAAGTGCGTGTTGCTTTCCTGGTGGCGGAAGGCGTCGGCGAGGGCTTCCAGCGGAAACGTGCGGTCGAGCACGGGCTTGAGGCCATTGGCGTCGATGGCGCGGATCATGTCCTGCTGGTGCTGGCGGGCGCCCACGGTGAGGCCGATGAGCCGGATCTGCATGCCCATGAGCGTGGCGGTGCTGATGTCGCCTGCAAACCCTGCCAGCACGCCGATCAGCGAGATGTGCCCGCCGAGGCGCGAGGCGCGGATGGACTGCGCCATGGTGCCCGCGCCGCCGATCTCCACCACATGGTCCACGCCGCGCCCGCCGGTGAGCTTCTTGGCGGTATCGCCCCAGTTGGCGTCCTCGCGGTAATTGATGACGTGATCGGCGCCGAGCGCCTTCAGCCGCTCCAGCTTCGCCGCCGACGAAGACGTGGAGATCACGGTGGCGCCCGCCGCCTTGGCGAACTGCAGCGCAAAGATCGACACCCCGCCCGTGCCCTGCGTCAGCACCACATCGCCGGCCTTGAGCGCGCCGTTGACGACGAGCGCGCGCCACGCGGTGAGGCCCGCACAGGTGAGCGTGGCGGCTTCGGCGTGGGTGTAGCCCTTCGGCTGCTTCGTGAAGGCGTTGGCCGTGGTGGTGATCGCCTCGCAGGCGTAGCCGTTCACACGGTCCCCCGGCACGGCGCGCAGCCACTCGGGCGTGGCCTCGCCGCCCAGCCAGTCCGGGAAGAAGGTGGAGACCACCGCATCGCCCACCGCGAACTCGCGCACGTTCGTGCCCACCGCGGTGACGACGCCCGCGCCGTCCGACATGGGGATGCGCCCGTCCTCGGCGGGGATCATGCCCTTGACCACGAGGTAGTCATGGAAGTTGAGCGACGATGCCGACAGCTTCACCGTGATCTCGCCCGGGCCGGGCGCCGGCGCCTCGGTCTCGCCGAGATAGAGATTGTCCAGCCCGCCGGGCTTCTTCAGACGCATCGCCTTCATGGCGCTTCTCCCTGTATTTCCGCCACCATGACGGGCGACGTTGGGGAAGCGCAAGTCGCCGTAAGAGTCATTCGCCCGACGGCCGCAATGCACCCAAGTTTGCGTCTGCCAAAGTGGCGCGCCGCGTGCCGGGCGCCGCGCCCTACCCCAGCGCCGCCGTCTGCGCGGCGAACAACTCGCCCGCGCCCTTGCGCGCCAGCCGCATCAGGTCATCGAACTCCTCGCCCCTGAACGGCCGCTTCTCTCCCGTGGCCTGGATCTCGATCATGCCGCCGTCGGCGGCGAGCACGAAGTTGGCGTCCACCTCCGCGTTGGAATCCTCCGCGTAGTCGAGGTCCAGCACGGCGACGCCCTGATAGACGCCGCATGACACCGCGCCCACCTGGCCCACCACCGGGTTCTTCTTCAGCACGCCTTCCTCGATCAGGTACGCGCACGCCCGTGACAGCGCGACCCACGCGCCGGTGATGGCCGCCGTGCGCGTGCCGCCGTCGGCCTGGATCACATCGCAGTCGAGCGTGATGGTGCGGTCGCCCAGCAGCGACGTATCCACCACCGAGCGCAGCGCGCGCCCGATCAACCGCTGGATTTCCTGCGTGCGACCCGACTGCTTGCCCTGCGCGGCCTCACGACGCCCGCGCGTGTGCGTGGCGCGCGGCAGCATGCCGTATTCACCCGTCACCCAGCCCTTGCCCTGCCCCTTGAGCCAGCCCGGCACGCCCTGCTCCACCGTGGCGGTGCACAGCACGTGGGTGTGCCCGAACTTCGCAAGGCACGAGCCCTCGGCGTAGCGCGAGGCCGCCGTCTCCAGCGTGACGGGCCGCATCTGGTCTGGCGCGCGGGCTGAGGGACGCATGGCGGTTCTCCTGTTATGGAGGGGGTTCTGGCCGACGCACCGGCCTGCGTCCACTGCCCGGGGACCCCGCACGATGAAGTTCCGCCCGCTTTCGATCCTTGCCGCCATCGCCCTGCTGGCCGCGTGCGCGCCGGCGCAGGAGGGGCCGGATGCCGCCGTGCAGGCGCTCTATGCGCCCTACATCGAGGGCGGCGCGCCGCCTCCGGCGCTGCTGGAGCGCAACGTGTTCACGCCGGAACTGAAGGCCGAGATCAACCGCGCCGCCACTTACTCCAACCTGCTCGACATGCCCGTGATCGACTACGACCCCGTGGTCGGCGCGCAGGACTGGGAGATCAAGGCCGTCACCATCGCCGAGGTGGAGCGCACGGAGGATACCGCCCGCATGGTCGCGCGGTTCGACAACATGGGCGCACCCCAGGAAGTGGCCTACGCCATGCGGCTGGTGGACGGCGCCTGGCGCGTCGACGACATCGGCGCCGGCGACGACAGCCTGCGCGCGATCATCGCGGCGTCGCTGAAGCCCGCGGGCGCGCCTTCGGCGATGGAGACGCCGGTGCGCGCGCTCTATGAGCGCTACGCCGCGGCGACGACGCCGGTGGAGCCGCTGCACCGCTGGGCCGCGCTCACCGACGACCTGCGCCGCCGCATGCAGACGGCCTCGGCCATGAGCAAGCGCGCGGACGGCGCCGTGCTCGATTTCGATCCCGTGCTCGACGCTACAACCAACGAACTCGGCGCCGTCGCCTACGAGGCCGCCGCCAGCGGCGTCATCGTGCGCTTCGACAACGGGGGCGAGCCCAAGATCCTCGTCCACGATCTCGTGGAGGAAAACGGCGTCTGGAAAATCGCCGACATCCGCGCCCCCGGCCAGTGGGCGCTGGGCCAGAAACTGGCGGAAGCGGGCATCGAGTAACGCGCGCCGAACGCCTGCCCGCAAAAACTGCACTAGTTGTGCGGTTTTGTCCGTTTGACTTCACGGCGCCAATCACGCCCTCTCACGGTGACGAGGAGCCAGGCTGCCATGGAATGGGATGCGCTTCTGCTGGCGCGGCTGCAGTTCGCGTTCACGATCGGCTTCCACATCATCTTTCCCGCGTTCACGATCGGGCTTGCGTCCTATCTGGCGGTGCTGGAAGGCCTGTGGCTGCGCACGAACCGGCCGGTGTTCCGCAACCTCTACCTGTTCTGGGTCAAGATCTTCGCGCTCTCGTTCGGCATGGGCGTCGTGTCCGGCGTGGTGATGAGCTACCAGTTTGGCACTAACTGGAGTGTGTTCGCCACGCAGACCGGCAGCGTCATCGGCCCGCTGCTGGGCTACGAGGTGCTCACCGCGTTTTTCCTCGAGGCCTCGTTCCTCGGCATCATGCTGTTCGGCTGGAAGCACGTGGGGCCGGGGCTGCATTTTCTGTCCACGTGCATGGTCGCCATCGGCACGCTAATCTCGGCGTTCTGGATTCTCGCCGCCAATAGCTGGATGCAGACGCCGCAGGGTTTTGCGTTCGCGGCCGACGGCACCATGATCGCCACGGACTTCGTGAAGGTGATCTTCAATCCTTCGCTGCCGTCGCGCTTCGCGCACATGGTGCTGGCCGCGTACCTCACAACTGCAATGGCGGTGGCGGGCGCTGCGGCCTTCGCGCTGCTGCGCAAGCGCGCACTGCCGGAAAGCCGCATGAGCCTGCGCATGGCGGTGCTGATGATGGCCATCGTGGCGCCGCTGCAGATCGTGGCCGGCCATGAAAGCGGCGTGGTGGCGCATCACCACCAGCCGGCGAAGGTCGCCGCCCTCGAGGGCTGGTGGACGTCGGGGCCGCAGCCCCTGATCCTGTTCGGCTGGCCGGACGAGACCGCCGGGAAAAACCATCTGGAAGTCGCCATTCCCGGCGGCGGCTCCTGGGTCAACGTGGGCGATCCCGCCGCGCCGCTGAAGGGCCTCGACGCGTTCCCCGAAGCGGACCGGCCGCCGGTGTTCATCACCTTCTGGGCGTTCCGCATCATGGTGGCCATCGGCCTCGCCATGGTGGCGCTGGGCGTGTGGGGCGCGGTGCTGTGGGCGATGAAGCGCCTCGACGGCGCGACGCTGTATCACCGCGCGCTGGTGCTCGCGGCGCCTTCGGGATTCATCGCCGTGCTGGCGGGCTGGATCACCGCGGAGGTGGGCCGCCAGCCGTACGTGGTCTATGGCGTGCTGCGCACGGCGGATGCGGTGTCGCCCGTGGCCGCGGGCGCGGTGGCGACGTCGCTGCTCATGTTCATCGTCGTCTACGCCATCGTGTTCAGCGCCGGCGCGCTCTACATCCTGCGCCTCGTGGCCAAGGGCCCCGAGACCGACGAGGCGCCACCACGCACGGACGAGCCGCCCGGCACGCCGCTGGGCGCCGGCGTGCAGGAGGCGTGAGATGGTGTTCGGGATCGAACTCTCGCTGATCTGGGCCGTGCTGATCGCGGTGGCGGTGTTTCTCTACGTGGCGCTGGACGGCTTCGACCTCGGCGTCGGCATCCTCTTCCCCTTCGCCCGGGACAAGAACGAGCGCGATCAGATGCAGGCCGCCATCGCACCAGTGTGGGACGGCAACGAGACGTGGCTGGTGCTGGGCGGCGGGGGCCTCTTTGCGGCGTTTCCCAAGGCCTACGCCACGGTGATGCCGGCGCTTTACGGACCGATCACGCTGATGCTGCTGGCGCTCATCTTCCGCGGCGTGGCGTTTGAATTCCGCCATCACGGCCGCGCCCGCGGCGCGCGCTTCTGGACGGCGGCCTTCGCGGGCGGATCCATCGTGGCGGCGGGCGCGCAGGGGCTGGTGCTGGGCGGCTTCGTGCAGGGGCTTGCGGTGCGGGACGGCGTGTTCGTGGGCGGCCCGCTGGACTGGCTCACGCCGTTCTCGCTGCTGGTGGCGGGGGCGGTGATGGCCGGCTATGCGCTGCTGGGCGCGTGCTGGCTGGTGTTCAAGACGCAAGGCGACCTGTTCGAGCGCGCGCGCGGCTGGGTGAAGCAGCTCGCGGTGGTCGTGGCGCTGTCGATGGGCGCGGTGAGCCTCGCCACGCTCAACGTGGATCCCCGCGTCACCGCGCGCTGGGGCCTGACGATGACCTCCGTGGACTGGCCCGCGTTCCTGCGGCTGGCGCCGCTGCCGCTGCTGGCGGGGGCGCTCTGTTTCCTGTTGTGGCGCGGCGCCGATACGCGCCGGCACCTGCAGCCGTATCTCTACGCCGTGGCGCTGTTCGCCATCGGGTTCCTGGGCCTCGCCATCAGCCTGTGGCCCTACATCGTGCCCTTCGCCATGACGCCGGCGCAGGCCGCCGCCGCCGACAACGCGCTGGCGCTGATGTTGTGGGGGGCGGCGCCGATGCTGCCGATCATCCTGGCCTACACGGCGTGGGTGTACTGGGTGTTCCGGGCCAAGGTGGGGGCCGATGCGACTTACCATTGAAGGCCCGCCCGAGCGGGGCGGCCCGCGACGCCCGCTGGGCAAGCGCCTGCTGGCCTTCGCCCTCCTGTGGATCGCAAGCCTTTCGGCGGTGGCCGCGGTGGCGTACCTGCTGCGGGCCCTGATCCTGCCGTAGGCGGGCGCCGGCG
Organism: Alphaproteobacteria bacterium; assembly: GCA_027488965.1. GTDB lineage: Bacteria > Pseudomonadota > Alphaproteobacteria > Caulobacterales > Aquidulcibacteraceae > VFBF01. Next base: position 35,079 of record JAIYAO010000121.1, on the reverse strand, counting down.
CACATTGCGGTTTCGCACCGGCGCGCTACCTATCGGCCACCCATGACAGCGCCCACCGACGCCCTCACATCCCTCGACCGCCGCGCGCGCGATGTGTTCCGCGACATCGTCGAGGCCTACCTCGAAACCGGCGAGCCCGTGGGCTCGCGCACGCTGGCCAAGCGCGGGGCGCTGCACCTCTCGCCGGCCTCCATCCGCAACACCATGGCCGACCTTGCCGGCATGGGCCTGCTGGACAGCCCCCACGCCATGGCGGGCCGGCGGCCCACGCAGCAGGGCCTGCGCTTCTTCGTGGACAGCCTGCTGGAGCTGGGCGACCTGGGCGAAGGCGACCGCCACAGCATCGAGGCGCGCATCGCGCAGTCGGGGCAGACCAAGGAGCAGGTGCTGGCGGGCGCGTCGGAACTGCTGTCCGGCCTGGCCGGCGGCGCGGGCCTCGTGCTGACGCCGACGCGCGAGGCGCCGGTGAAGCACGCCGAGATCGTGGCCGTGGGCCCCGGCCAGGCGCTGATGGTGCTGGTGTTCGAGGACGGCCAGGTGGAGAACCGCCTGCTAAAGACCCCGCCCGACATGACGCCCTCCATCATGGCGGAGGCGACCAACTACCTGAACGCCCGCTTCAAGGGAAAGACGCTGGCCGAGGCCCGCGCCGAGGCCGACCAGGCGCTGGCGCGCGACCGCGCGGCCCTCGACGCCGCGGCGGCCACGCTGGTGCAGGGCGGGCTGGCGGAATGGTCCGGCGAGGACCCGCTGGCGGGGCGGTCCCTCATCGTGCGCGGCCGCGCCAACCTGCTGGCGGACCCCCAGACCAGCGCCGACCTCGAGCGCGTGCGCCGCCTGTTCGACGACCTCGAACGGAACAACGAGCTGATCCAGCTGCTTGACCTCGCGGGCCACGGCGACAGCGTGCGCATCTTCATCGGCTCCGAGAACCCGCTATTCTCGCTTTCGGGGTCGAGCCTCATCGTCGCCCCCTATATGAATGCGGAGCGCAAGGTGGTGGGGGCGCTGGGCGTGATCGGGCCGACGCGGCTCAACTACGCCCGCGTCATCCCCGTGGTGGACTATACCGCGCAGGTGGTCGGGCGGCTGCTCGACGGGCGCGGCAATACCTAAAAAACAACGCAGGGACACGTGGCATGTCACAGACCGAGCAGAACGAAACCCCCGAAGCGCCCGAGCAGGACCTGCCCGCCATCGACCGCACGGTGGCCGACGTCGAAGCCGAGATGGCGAAGATGAAGGACCAGCTCATGCGCGCGCTGGCCGAGACGGAGAACGCGCGCCGCCGCGCCGAGCGCGAGGCCGCCGACGGGCGCGTGTACGCCATCGACCGCTTCGCGCGCGACTTGCTCGCCGTGGCCGACAATCTCGGTCGCGCGCTGTCCGCCGTGACGCCGGAGGATCGCGCCGCCGCGGGCGATCACGTGAAGACGCTGCTGGACGGCGTGGAGATGACGGAGACCGCGCTGGGCGAGGTGTTCGCCCGCCACGGCCTCAAGCGCATCGGCGCCCGTGGCGACAAGTTCGATCCCAACCTCCACCAGGCCGTGGCGCAGATCCCCTCCGACGCGCCCGCCGGCACGATCGCCGACGTCTTCCAGCCCGGCTACGTGCTGGGCGACCGCACGCTCCGCGCCGCCATGGTCGCCGTGAGCCTCGGCGCCACCGCCAACGAAAGCCCGCCCCCCGCCGAGAACGGCGGCGCGGTGGACATCAAGGTGTAGCAAGCGACCTTTCTTCCGCAGCACCTGGCGCGCCTGAAGGCGCGCGATCCAACCCGCGCAAAGTTGCGCCTGTCCACACAAACACCGCTTGAACGCGAGCAGGCGCGCGGGCCCCCGGCCCGCCCGCCTCTCCACCTCGCTCCGGGGCATCGCGGCACGCGATGAACCCGGAGCCCATACGCGCCACAGCACCTGCGAAAAGCGCCGTCGTTGCAGCCTTTCCCGCATCACTGCGCGTAGGGGTTCCGGGTTCGCGACGTCGTCGCGCCCCGAAAAAGGGGCTGTGCATATCCCACAGCATCCAACTTGTGTTAGATTGCGCGCATCGCTTCCGCAGGAGGGCAGCCGGATCCAGCTGTTCAACGGCGCGGGGGCGATGCGGTTGAGCGTGAACAGCGCTGTGCAGACCCACAAGGGTGGGACGAACGCAGCGGGACCGGGGAGCGGTGCATGAACACCATCGCCCCGCACGCCGTCGGCCCGCCACCTCGGGGCGCACAATGCCCCGCCGTGTCGCGCCGGCGCAGAACGATCGCGGGGACGCGGGCGACGGTCGCTCTTTTCTCCAACACCTTTCGCGGGCGGCGCCCGCGTCCCTGGCCCTCCACGGGCCACGAACGCGAAACCGCAAGGCGCAAGGCCCGGGCGGCTATTGGTGCTGCGCGAACGTGAGCAGGACCGCCGGCGCCCTCGCCGGCCAGGTCTCGCAAGCGGAACCACCGCTGCCGGCGGGGGCGCCGGCGGTCCTGCTCGCATGGGCCGGTGCGCCCGCTACTGGCGGCGGGCGCTGCGGTCGGGGGCGCTGTTGCGGTCGCGCATGCCGAGGCGCTGGGCGCAGTATTCCTCGGGGGCGACGGAGACGGGATTGGCGCCCGGGCTGTCGGAGTCGCGGTCGTTGATCTTCATCACGCAGCGGTCGAACCGCGCGCGGTCGCGGGACCGCTGGCGGGCGGAGCGGACATCGCCCTGCGGCAGCTGCACCTCCCGCTGCACCGTGCCGGGCACCACCACCTCGTCGGAGGGCTGGCCCTTCTGCGGCAGCACGAGCGGATCGGGGGAACTCTGGGCGAACGCGACGGTGCCGGCGAAGGCAAGCGCCAGTGTGGCGGCGACAGCGGCGACGGCGAGGCGGTTCATGGGCGGACTCCGGGATCTGGGGGACAATGGCGCAGGCTTGGGGCGGAGATGTGACGGGTCAATCCTCCTCCTCCCCCGCGATCATGGCCTCCACCCAGGCGGGGACGGCCTGGGTGGCGGGGCCGTAGCGGGCGTCGTCGAAGGCGTCGGCAGTGTCGGAGGGCGCGAGGTTGATCTCCAGCGTGCGCGCCCCGGCCTGGCGGGCGGCGGTGACGAAGCCCGCCGCAGGGTACACCGCCCCGCTCGTGCCGATGGCCACGAACATGTCCGCCAGCGCCAGTTCCTCGTAGATCCGCTCCATCTCGAACGGCATCTCCCCGAACCACCCGATGTGCGGGCGCACGAAGCCGGACACGCCGCAGGCCGGGCAGCGGGTGGAGACGGTGAGGTCCTCCACCCACGCAAACACCGCCTCGCAGGACTCGCAGCGGGCCTTCGTCAGCTCCCCGTGCATGTGGACCACATCGGCGGCGCCCGCGCGCTCGTGGAGATCGTCGACGTTCTGCGTGCAGAGAAACACCGCCCCACCCTGCGCCTTCCAGGCGTCCTGAAGCGCCGCCAGCGCGAAGTGGGCAGCGTTGGGGGCGGCGCCCGCGAGATTCTTCCGGCGCATGTTGTAGAAGTCGAGCACAAGTTCCGGATCGCGGTGGTACCCGTCTATGCTTGCGACGTCTTCGAGATTGGCCTGCGTCCAGAGTCCGCCCTCGTCGCGGAAAGTTCCCAAACCTGATTCGGCAGATGTTCCCGCACCCGTCAAAATGAATATTCGTTCAGGAAGCATCGTTTGACTTTCCACCTGCGGTTAACTTTGCCACAAACGCTTGGCGCGGCGTGTTTTTTTCACGTCGTTGCTCGCCTCGGCCGCGCGCTGTGCTGCGTTTTTCTCCTGCGGCAGGAATTCCCCTGTCACGCGAGGACGTTTGTTTCGTTGCGCCTGCGAAACTAGCGTCCGGCGCGAAATCCAGAAAGGGTTACTGATGAAACTTGTACGTCTCCTCGTCGTCGTCGGCGTCGCGTGTATCGCGGCCGCCTGCGCCACCGGCCGCACCGGCAACAAGTCGCTCGAACAGTATTGCGCCATCGGCGACAATGCGAAGACCGACATCTGCAAGGTGAACACCGCCGGCATCACCCGCGACAACGCCACCCGCGCCATCGCCCAGCAGGGCGTCGACGCGGCCGGCCGCGCCCAGACCACCGCCGAAGCGGCGCTGGCCCGCCAGGACGGCGTGTACTGCGAAACCCGCACGTTCAACCGCACCGACACCGCGTCCTGCGGCCAGGGCTACACGCTCGTGGGCTGCGCGCAGTCGCGCTACACCTACCGCGCCGGCGGCCCGACCGTGATGCGCGACCTCGACGACACGTCGTGCCGCTTCGCCACGCGCGTGCTCGAGATCAAGGCCCGCTGCTGCATGGTGGGCGCCGCCCGCGCGCCGAGCGAGCCGGTCTCGGCCACGAAGCCCGCGACGTCCGCGCCGGAACGCACGTCGTAAGCCTCAGCCACCGCTGAACTCGGAAAGCCCCGGCGGCGACGCCGGGGCTTTTTGTTTGTCCGTCCATCATGCCAGGAACTGGTAGCTCGCCTCTTCACGGTAAAGGCTCGGCGCGTTCCGGCGCACATGGCTTGAGTACATGAAGAAGCCGCCGACGAGCCACGGCTCGCTCTCGTAGAGCGCGAGCCGCTTCTCGAACGCGATCACCCGTTCCAGCATCGTGGCGTGCAGGTACGCCAGCGTCACGTGCGGCACGAACTTGCGCGCTTCGTGCTTCAGCCCGCAGCGGCGCGCCGCGCGTTCGCAGTCCGCCGCCAGCGCGCGCAGGGGCTCGCTGGGCGCCACGCCCGCCCACAGCGCGTGCGGCTCCTCGCTGCCGAAATGACTGGCCCCGCGCAGCATGACCGTGAAGGGCGCCGTCGCCACCGCCACCTCCTCCAGCGCGGCATCGAGATCCTCCGCCACGGGTTCGGCCACCTCATCGAAGAAGCGCAGCGTGAGGTGCAGGTTGTCGCGCGGGCGCCACCTGGCGCCCGGCACGCCGCGCATCTGCGCGATCAGGCGCTCGGCCACGAGATCGGGGATGTCTAGCGCGGCGAAGAGGCGGAGGGACATGACTTGCCATCGATACCACCCCTCGCCCTTCGACAAGCTCAGGGTGAGGGGTTCAGCCAATACCGGGGACACTGTCTCATCTCACCCTGAGCTTGTCGAAGGATGAGCCTGGCGCAGTGGGTTACGGGCACGGATTCGGGTGCGCCTTGTGCAGGTCATCCACGCGCTTCTGCAGCTCGTCGGTCCAGGTCAGCTCGAAGGCGGCGAGGTCAGTCTCCAGTTGCGCCATCGAGGTGGCGCCGATGATGGTGGAAGTGACCCACGGCTGGGCGTCGACGAACTTGAGCGCGAGGTGTGCGGGCTCCATGCCAAGCTCCGCGGCGAGATCCAGGTAGGCGGCGATTGTCTCCTGCGCGCCCGGCCCCTCGTAGCGCTGCAGGCGCTGGAAGAGGCGCTTGCGGGAGCCCTCCGGCATCGCGCCGTCGCGGTACTTGCCCGTGAGGTAGCCCTGCGCCAGCGGCGAGTACGCCAGCAGGCCCACCTGCTCGCGCATGGCGATCTCGGCGAGACCGCCCGTCTCGAACACGCGGTTCACAAGATTGTAGGCGTTCTGGATCGAGACCATCCGCGGCAGGCCGCGGGCGTTGCTCTCGGCGATGAAGCGCATGACGCCCCAGGGGCTTTCGTTCGAGACGCCGACATGACGAATGCGGCCCGCCTTCACGTGCGCATCGAGCGAGTCCAGGATGTCCTCGAACGCCAGCCATTCGCCCTCGTAGTCGCGGTAGGTCTGGAACCCGAAGCCGGCATAGGGCCGATCCGGCCAGTGCAGTTGGTAGAGATCGATGTAGTCGGTCTGCAGCCGCTTGAGGCTGGCGGCGACGGCATAGTCGACCTGCTGGCGCGTTTGGCGGGTGAGGCCGCCGTCCACCGGGCCGTCGTTGGCCGAGACCCCGCCCTGCCGCGTCCATGTCATGGGGCTGCGGCCGGAGATCTTGGTGGCGATCACCACCTTGTCGCGCCCGCCGCGCGCCTTCAGCCACGTGCCGATGATGCGCTCGGTGTTGCCTTGCGTCTCCGGCCGGGGCGGCACGGCGTACATCTCGGCGGTGTCGAGGAAATTGATGCCGCGGTCCCGCGCCAGATCCATCTGTGCGTGGCCCTCGGCCTCGGTGTTCTGCTCCCCCCACGTCATGGTGCCGAGGCAGACGGAAGACACGCGCACATCCGTGCGCCCGAGTTGGCGGTATTGCATGGGGGACTCCGAAGGTGTGCGACCTAGCATATCGCGGCCGCCATGCGGAAGGGCCGGTCAGCCCGGCCGGTCCCCGAGAAGGTAGCGCGGGCCGGCGCCGAGACGCCGCGCGCGATCGTCAGGGTTGTAGAGCTGGCACTTCTTCAGCGAGAGGCAGCCGCAACCGATGCAGCCGTCGAGGTTGTCCCTGAGACGCTGCAGCGACGCGATGCGCGCATCGAGCGTTGCCCGGAATCCCCGACTGAGTGCGGTCCAGTCCTTAAGCGTCGGCGTCCGCCCCTGCGGCAGGCCGGCCAGCAGCTTCGCGATCTCCTCGATCGACAGGCCAAGCTGCTGGGCGATCACCACGAACGAGAGCCGGCGGATGTCGGACCGCAGGAAACGCCGCTGACCGCTGCGATTGCGGATCGGCGCCACCAGGCCCCGCGCCTCGTAGAACCGGATCGCCGACACGCTCAAGCCGGTGCGGGCGGCGAGATCGCCGATGGCGAGAAGATCCGTGGGCCGCAATGCCGGACGAGGCTTCATGAAAATGCTTGACCTCAAGTTAGCTTGAGCAATTAGCCTGACCTTCCTGCCCGAAGCAAGACGAGGCGACACGCCCCATGACCGCAAAACTGGAACACTTGAATGTCACCGTGAGCGATCCGGCCCGCACCGCGGCGATGATCTGCGCGGTGTTCGGCTGGCGCGTGCGCTGGCAAGGAAAATCCGCGCGTGGCGGCGACACCATTCACGTGGGCGACGATGACGACTATCTCGCCATCTATTCGCCCGAACGCCCCGTTGCCGAGGGCGCGCCCACTGGTGCGGTCCGCGGCGGACTGAACCACATCGGCATCGTCGTCGCCGATCTGGAGGCTGCCGAACAGCGCGTGCGCGACGCGGGCCTGCGCCCCTTCAATCACGGCGACTACGAGCCTGGCCGGCGCTTCTACTTTCTCGACGCCGACGGTATCGAATTCGAGGTAGTCAGCTACGGCGACGCACGATGAGGAGGTTCGTCGCACTGGGCGCCGTCGCCGCCATGGTGGGCGGTGCGTTGCGGATCGTGTCTGCGTTTGTCCCCTACGCGGCGGATGCGGCATGGCTGGAGGCGCTCTACGGCGTGATCGACGGCGCGCTGCTGCTGGGCCTGTTCGGAATCGGTCTCTCCGCCGTCGACCGGATCGGACGTGTGGGGTTTGCGTGCCTTGTGGTCGCCCTGGTCGCGCTTGCGAGCATCGTCGGGCCGGACGCGACCGTCTTCGGGGTGGACTTCTACTGGGCGGGCGCGGGCGTCTTCGTCCTTGCGCTCGCGGGTCTCGCCAGCGCGCTGCTTCTGGCCAGAACCCTCATGCTGCCCGCAATGTTGTGGCTGGCGAGCGCGGCGGCGGGCGCGCTTTCGGCGACCGGGTCGACGACCGCCTTCACCATCGCCGGCGTGGCCCTCGGCGCGGGGTTCCTGCTTGCCGGCGCCGCCCTGCGCCCGACTGCTGCTGCCGCTGGGTGAAGGAGGATTGCGCCGGTCGACGCTTCACGCTGGGCCGCCCAGACGCTATGTCTGGCGCAACAACCGGAGGAAGACCATGCGCGAGCACCTGAAGTTCTACATCAATGGCGAGTGGGTCGATCCCGTGGCGCCGCGGACGCATGAGGTGATCAACCCCGCCACGGAAGAGCCGGTCGCCCGCATCTCGCTGGGCGGCGCAGCCGACGTGGACAAGGCGGTGGCCGCCGCCCAGGCCGCCTTCGAGACATGGCAGTTCTCCAGCCGCGAGGAGCGGATGGACATCCTCGGCAAGATCATCGGCATCTACCAGCGCCGCATGGGCGAGGTGGCCGAGGCCATCAGCTCCGAAATGGGCGCCCCGCTGTGGCTGGCGAAGGGGGCGCAGGCGCCGTCCGGGCTCGGCCACTTCGCCAACACCCTCGAGGTGCTGAAGAACTACAAGTTCGAGGACGTCCGCGGCTCCACCCTCATCCGCTACGAGCCCGTGGGCGTGTGCGGCTTCATCACGCCGTGGAACTGGCCGATCAACCAGATCGCCTGCAAGGTCGCGCCCGCCATCGCCGCCGGCTGCACGATGATCCTCAAACCGTCCGAGCTCGCGCCGCTGAACGCCATCCTGATGGCCGAGATCGTCCACGAGGCGGGCCTGCCCAAGGGCGTGTTCAACCTCGTCAACGGCGACGGCCCGGGCGTGGGCGAAGCCATGAGCCGCCACCCCGGCGTGGACATGATGAGCTTCACCGGCTCCACCCGCGCCGGCGTGCTGGTGGCCAAGGCCGCCGCCGACACCGTCAAGCGCGTGGCCCAGGAACTCGGCGGCAAGAGCGCCAACATCATCCTGGAAGATGCCGACCTCAACACCGCTGTCGCCGGCGGCATGATCCACATGACGGTCAACAGCGGGCAGAGCTGCAACGCGCCCTCGCGCATGTTCGTGCCGCGCAAGCTGCATGACCAGGCCGCCGCCATCGCCAAGGCCGCCGCCGAGTCCGTCACGGTCGGCCCGCTCACCGAAGGCCGTCCCATGGGGCCGCTTGCCAACGCCACGCAGTTCCAGAAGGTGCAGGCGCTGATCCAGAAGGGTATCGACGAAGGCGCCACGCTGGTCACCGGCGGCGTCGGCCGCCCGCCCGGCGTCAACCGCGGCTACTATGTGCGGCCCACGGTGTTCGCCAACGTCACCAACGACATGACCATCGCGCGCGAAGAGATTTTCGGCCCCGTGCTGGCGATCCTGCCGTACGATACCGAGGAAGAGGCCGTGCGCATGGCCAACGACACTGTGTACGGCCTCTCCGGCTACGTCTCCGGCGAACCGGAACATGCCAAGAAGGTCGCCGCGAAACTGCGCACGGGCAACGTCCACCTCAACGGCGCGGGCGCCGATTTCAACGCCCCCTTCGGCGGCTACAAGCAGTCCGGCAACGGCCGCGAGTGGGGCGAATTCGGCTTCGAGGAATTCCTCGAAGTGAAGGCCGTGATGGGCGCGGCGTAAGCAGCGTCAGGCGGGGCGCCTTCTCCGTTTCAGTCGGAGGAGGCGCTGCGCCGCCGGCGGCGGCTGGGCCCGATCATGTCGCGTTCATCGTGGGCCTGTCACAAAGCCCCGTTATCGAGTCGGCGTTTACCCGCTAGATATGAGCGCGTCTAACCTGCGGCGGCAGGAGGGGGGTCACGGATATGGTCCGGTTCGCAGTCACGGCAGTCTCGGCGATGGTGTTGGCCGGAGTTGTTTCGGCCGGGCTCGCCCTTGCCCAAGGTCCGGCGCAGGCGCCGGCGGAGACGCCCGTCACGGAAGCGCCGGCGGTCGCGGCGTCCGCGATCCGCGACGGTGACGCCGTGGTGCTGTCGCGCGGCGAATGGCGCTGCATCTCCTCGCGGCTCGACCGGTTCGCCGAATCCAAATCCAGCCGGATCATCATCCCCGTGCTCGATTGTCCCGTGGCGCAGGAGGATGCGCCCGCGGCGCAGCCCGACGCCAAGGGCCTCAGCCTCGATTTCCAGGCCACGCGCGGCATCTCGGCTCGCCGGGCCTACCGCGGCCTACTGATCGTGAGCCGGGACGAACTGGATTGCCTCATCACGCTGCGCGACGCGGAAGTCGCCGCCGCTGCAGCGCCGGCGGCAGTCACGCGCTCCCGCTCCGTCGCCCTACCACCGAGCACGACGGTGACGCTCGATCTCGCGGCGGCCAAGTGCCAGACGCCCGCCACACAGCCATAGACCTCGAGGGGACGACCATGACGGCCGACGGCAAGGGGTTCTTTCCATCCAGCCTCGCGGGCTGGGGCGACCTCGTCGCCAAAATGGGCGCAGGCGCGGTGCTGGTGTTTGGCTACATCGAGTACCGCGAAACCCAGCGGGCCAGCCGCATCGAGCGCGTTCAGGCCTACGAGGACGACTTCCGCTCCGGCCAGGTGGCCGAAGCGCGACGGCGCATCGCCGAGACGCTGCGCCAACAGTACGCCGCCATCGACACGCTCCAGAGCGAGGCCGGCCTCTCCGCTGCGGACGTGGCTCAGGCCAAGCGCGACATCGGCACGGCGCTGATCGCCGACAATCCCACCTTCTCCAGCGATCTGGGCCTGCTGATCGAGTTCCTCGATTCCGTGCAGACGTGCGTTGAAACAAAGATCTGCGAGGCGTCCGTCGCGCGGGCGAACTTCGCAAGCCAGGCCGGCTGGGTGTTCAACAGCTTTGATCCCGTCATCCCGCTGATCAGCAGCGGCGCCGTGGACGGATTCTCCGAGAAGGCCCGCGTGCTCGCAGCGAGCACCGAGGTAGAAAAGAGTGAGAAGGCGCCCGCAAAGGCCGCACCCTAAGGCCCTAGCGACAGCTTTTTTCGCTCACCCGCCCAGCACTGCCGCCGCCGGGCCGTCGGTCACCACCATGCCGTGCTCGAGCCTGATGATGCGGTCACAGACGCGCATGTGGCTGGGACGATTGGTGACGAGGATCACCGTGGCGCGGCCGCGCAGCTCCGCCAGCGTCTGCCGGAAGGCGCGGTCGCCGTCGCGGTCGAGGAAGGCGCCGGGATCGTCGAGCAAATAGAGCTTCGCCTGCTTGGCATAGAGCCCCGCGAGCATGATCCTGGCGCGCAGGCTTTCATCGATCTGGCCGCCGCCGCCGCTGCGCAGCCGCGTCTCCAGCCCGTCCGGCAATTGCGGATCGGGCAGCCGCACGCCGGCGCGCGCGAGCGCTTCGCCCATCGCCGCCGCATCGGCGCCGGGCGCGAGCAGGCGGATGTTCTGCGCCACCGTGCCGTGAAACAGCGTCGTCTGTTGCGGCGCGTAGGCCACGCGGGTGCGCAAGGCGGCGGGATCGAGGCTGCGCAGGTCGCACCCGTCGACGGCGACGGCGCCGGAATCCAGCTTCACGAGCCCCAGCAGCGCCTGCAGCAGCGTGGACTTGCCGGACCCCGCCGCCCCGCACACCGCCACGATCTCTCCCGGCGTCACGTCGAAACTGACGCCGCGCAGCGCGCGCAGGCCGCCCGCGTCGCCGGCGGTGACCAGCCCGCGCGCCGCGATGGCGCCGATGACGGCCGGCGTCGCCAGATGCTGGGCGCGTTCTAACCGGGCCCCGCCCAGACGGCGCGCGTCCTTGAGCACCTGCAGCGCTGCGCGCACCTGGGCTGCGCCGCGGAACACCGCTTCCATGGGCGTGATGCAGCGCCACACGATCATGATCGCCGCCATCACGCCGCCGATGGTCATGACACCGTCCATCACGCGCGCAGCGCCGAGCCACACGGTGACCACCACCGCGAGTGCGGCGACCGCGTGCGCCACCGCATCGCGGGCGGACTCCGCACCAGCCTGGGCGCCGCGCCTGTCGGCGGCATCCACCGCCAGCATCTCGATGCGTTGCGCCCACGGCGCGGCCATGCCGATCTCGTCGAGCGTCTCGCGTTTGGACGCCGCCTCCGCCAGCGCCACGCGCAGCGCCGCGCGCGTGCGTGCGGCGTGCTGTGCGGTGCGCCGCGCCGCGGGCCGCAGCAGCAGCCCGGCTGCGACCAGCGCAAGTCCCGCCGCCAGCGGCACAAAGCCGATCGGCCCGAACCAGACGAACAGCGCCGCCGACAGCACGAGCGCCAGCGGCGTATCGAGCAGCGCACCCGTCACCGGGCCCGTCAGGAACCGCCGCAGGCCGCGCAGCGCGCGGAACTTCGCCACATGCGCCGCGACCGGTTCGCCTGCGCTCTCGCGGGCGTCGCGCTGGATCAGGCCCGCGAAGAAGGCCGCCGAGAGGCCCGCTGCGGCGCGCACGCCGATGTCGGCCGCCATCCGCGACCGCTCCCCGCGCAACATCAGCTCATAGACGACCGCAAGCCCGCCCGCGCCGCACAGGCCCGCCAGCGCCAGATGGGCGCCCTCGCCCACCACGTTGTCGAAGACCGCCAGCGTCACCAGCGGCGCGGCCACCGCCATGGCGTTGATCAGCAACGTGAGTGCGATGAGCGATGCCACCGACCAGCGCCGCACGCCCACGGCCGGCGACGCCGCGCGCGGCGGCGCGCCGAGCGCCGCAGACAGGTGGGCGAGGCGCGCGTGCACCGCGTTGGCGCCGGCCCGCACCTGCGTCGGTCCCAGCGTCGTCACATCGGAAAGATTTCCGCGTCGCATCAGCCGGCACCCGCAGCGCGCGTCTGCGTCCGCTGCGGCGCCGCCATCGGCGCGAAGCGACCGGCCTCCAGCGTGAACGCCTGATCGGCCAGCGCCAGATAGGAAGGGCGGCTGGTGCCCACGATCACCGTCATCTTGCCGCGCAGCGCTGCAAGGCCCGACATCAGCGCGCGATCGGCCACGGGATCGAGCCGCGCCTGCGGCTCCTCCAGCAACAGGATTCGCGGCGACAGCGCGATGGCGCGCGCCAGGCACAGCCGGTGCGCCAGCGACGCCGAAAGCCCGTCCGCCATGCCTTCGCCCACCCGCGTTTCAAGCCGACGCGGCAGGCGGTCGATTTCGGGGCGCAGGCCCAGCACGTCGCACGCCGCCAGCGCCGCGCGTTCGTTGGCGCCCTGCCCGAACAGCGTGAGATTCTCCAGGATCGTGCCGGCGAACAGCACCGCGCGCGGCGTCACCAGCGCCACGGCGCCGGGATGGGCGGCGCGATAGGCCGAGACCGGCACGCCGGCGAACAGCACCTCGCCCTGCGGCGGCGCCTGCAGACCGGCGAGCACGCGCAACAACGACGACAGCGCCGCCCCGTCGTGCGCGGTGAACGCCACGATCACACCGAACGGTGCGTCCAGCACGAGGCGTTCGCCGCCGCGTTCGATGACTGCATCGACGCCGAGCGCCGCCGGCTGCGAGGCTGCTCGCAGCACAGGCGGGGCAGGTTCCTCGTCCTCCGGCGCCCATTGCGGCGCGAGCGCCGCGGCGCGCTGCGCCGCCGCTGCGATCCGCACCACAGGCCGCACGATGGAGGCCGCCAGCAAGGTGGACGCCACGAGCGCGCCTAGTCCGAGCCCGCCGCCCAGCGCCACGACGCCGCCCACCGCCGCCACCGCCAGCACAGCGGCCGCCTCCAGCAACGATGTGAGATCCTCGGCGCGATCGGCGGCGCGGATGCGGCGCCACTCGAAATCCCGGCCGCTTGCCAGCAGCTGCTCCATCCGCCGCGCCATGAACGGCTCCATGGCCGCGCCCTTGAGCACGGCGAGATGAGCCGCGCATTCGGCGATGAAATCCTCGCTGCGCGCATCGTGGCCGTCGCGTTCGCGCGTGGTCTCGGTGGCCGCGCCGCTCGACGCGGCGAACAGCACCAGCACCGCAAAGATCAGCGCCAGCGGCGCAAGCACCAGCCAGCCCCCGATCCACGCTATCGCCGCAAGCGCGATGACGGCGTACGGCAGGTCAAGCACCGCGCGGCGCAGGCCGCCTGTCTGAAGGTCATGAAAGGCTGCGGCGGTTTCCAGCCGGGCTGCACGGGCCGGCGCGCCATCCTCCACCGCGGTATCCAGCGGCGCCGCCGCCAGCTGCGCCAGCGCGCGGGCGCCGCGCAGGGTCTGGCGGTGCACCGATACGCGATCACCGAGGTGCGCGCGCGCGCATCGCAGCCCCGCCTCGCCCGCCACGAAGGCCGCCGCCCCGATCATCAGGACCGCCAGCGTCCAGGCGCCGTCGTCGGGGTCCGCCATCGCCACGATCCGGTCGAAGACGATCCACGCGGCCAGCGGCGTGGCCAACGCCAGCAGCCCGAGCACGATGGACGCGCCCCATTCCGCCGCGGCTGGCCGCGACTCCAGCCGAACGGCCGTCAGCGTCGCCGCCAGCCGCGCCCGCAGGGCCGAGCGGGAGAAGGCATCGACCACGGCGGCCGCACACGTCGTCGCCTGCGCTTCCGCCTGCGACGCGACGGTCACCGCCCGATCAATCAGCCTGCGCCAACGCAAGACCAGCCCCTGTACATCTGCATGTGCCGGATTGGTACAGGGGTGAAGTTAGCAAACACTGAGCACCAAGGTTACTTGGCTGCAAAGAGTGTAGACTTCCGCTTCATTGATATGAATTTAGCCTTTACGGGCCCGCTTCATGCGCCGTTAGCCTTGGTCCTGTAAGTCTCGTCCGCTTGAAAAGCGTGGGAAGGCTGCATGAAGCGCCGGCACAGCATCGAGGCGGAGGAGGCTCCCGCGCGCGACGCGGAGGTCGCGCTGTCGGCTGCGCTGGCGAAACTGGCCAAGCTGCGTCGGCAGATGACGCCCGACTGGTCCGACGGCCCCGCCATGCTGGTGGCCATCGCCAACGCCGACGAGGCCGCCACGGCGGATGAGGCCTGGACGCTGGCCCTGCCGCCCGCGCCGGAACCGGAAGCCGCCGCCCCAGCGCCCGCCCCCGTCCCTGTCGCGCACAATGACGGCCTGCGCGGTCGTCTCGTCGACGACCCGCCGTCGGTCGACACCTCCTGGATCGCCCTCGCCGGCCCCGCGGCCCCACCCGCGCAGGTGCAGGACGCCGCCGCAACGCCGGATGCAGACGAAGACGACGCGGCGCGCCGCTTCGCGGGCGTCGGCGCGCTGGCCGGTGCGCTGGCGTTTGCGGTGGAGACAGGACCTGCGCCTCCACCGGAATTGGCCGCGGCGGAGGAGGAAGACGCGCCGCTGGGCGCAGGCGCGGTGGCCCATGTGCTGGCGCTCGACCTGCCGGCCCCGCTGACGCACCGCCCGCAACCAGTGCGCGGCGCGGCGGTCGCCGAGGACGCCGACGACACCATCCTGATTGCGCCGGGCGCCCTCGCCGGGCTCGCCACGCTGCTGCCTGTTGCGGCGCCGCCCGCGCCGGCGGTGCAAACCGCCACGCCGCGCGCCGAAGCGGCGGAAGAGGACGCAGTGGTGCTGGCCGTCGGCGCGTTCCTGCTGGACCTGCCGCCGCTGCACGCCGAGGCGCCTGCCCGTTGCGCCGCGCGCGCGCCTGTTCGCGACGACGACGCCGAAACGGATGCCCTGCTCGGCGCCGGCGCGCACGCCGCGCTGGCCGCCCTCATCGACGCCACGCCGCCGCCCCTCGCAGCGGCTGTCACGATCCGCGCCTTCGATCCCGCAAGCCTCGTCGACGACGCGCTGGCGGATGCGTTCGAGTCGCTGATGTGCGCGCACGATCCGCTGGAGTCCGCCTGGGGCGCCGACACGCTGACGCTTATCGACGACACGACCGCCGCCTGCCTCGCGCACTGCGAAGCCGCGCTGTGGAACTTGCCCCGCCACGTGCCCTGCATCGAGACCTTCCTCGCCACCCCGAACCACGAGACCGCCGTGAAACTGACCCGCGCCCTCCGCCTTCGCGCCACCGCGCTCGAAGCCCGCGCCTTCGCCGAGGGCGTCGACTTCGGCTTCCTGCACGACGACAGCGACGCCGCTGCGTTCTGGTTCATGGCCGATGCGCTGAGCGACGCCACGTCGCTGTGCGCAGGTGATGCAGCGGTTGAGGCGAGCTTCCCCGACTGGGAGATGAGCCCCGCCGGCCTCATCGTGGTGACCGCGCCCGACCTTGTCCGCCCGCATCCCGTGAAGGCGCCGCCGCTGATCACCGAGGCGGAACTCGATGCGCTGTTCACGCACGTGGACGATGCGCGCGCGCACATCCTCGACGATCTCGGCGAGGATGCGCAGTGGAGCGAGCCGTACTGGTCGGACGTGGACGCCTACCTCGCCACCGAGACGGGCCCCTACAACGGCAGCGACGATTTCCTGAGCGCAGCGCCCTACGATCCCGCCCACGACATCCACGACATCGAGGTGCGCGACATGGCGCCCCCCGCCCCCGCCACGCACTTCTGGATGCCCGGCGATCCCGCTGACCTCGCCATCGACGGCGAGGGCGACGATCTCTTCATCGTGGGCGCCGCCGATGATGCAGCGGTGGTGCTGGTGGAGGACGGAGCCACCCACGCCATGCGCACCGGCCACCCCGCGCGCATCGACGAACTTGTGGTGTCCCTCTCGCATGACCGCTGGCGCGACGTGGACGCCATGCGCTGGACGAGGCTTGCGGTGCTGGCGGGCGTGGCGCAGGTGCGCATCGAACAGAACGCCGCCGGCGCGCGCCGCGCGGTGCGTGAGGGCGCATTCTTCGCCACGGCGCTGGAGGACGACGGCGTGCGGCTGGTGCGCTCCGGCGACGACGGCGAACAGGAGTTCCCGGTGATCCGCCTCGGTGAGCCCGCCGGCGCGGCGTGGCCGTTCGCGGACCTCGCGGGCGCAGAGGCGCCGGCCTACGCGATCTAGGCCCCGGCGCCGCGGGACGCGCGACTTCGCGCGCGCATCGGTTTATACCCCTGGGCACATCAAACCCGGGGCGATCCCATGACCGAAAAGACCTGGCGCAAGCGCAAGCTCGGCAACAAGAGCCTTGCGCCCGAGACGCTGATGATGGGCTACGGCTACGACCCCCATCTCTCGGAAGGCTCGCTGAAGCCGCCGCAGTTCTCCACCTCCACCTTCGTGTTCCGGACCGCCGAGGACGGGAAGAACTTCTTCGCCACCATGCAGGGCCGCCGCAAGCTGGGGCCGGGCGAGGAGCCGGGCCTGGTCTATTCCCGCTTCAACAACCCCAACCTCGAAGTGCTGGAGGATCGCCTCGCCATCTGGGACGAGGCGGAGGCCTCGCTCGCGTTCGGCTCCGGCATGGCGGCGATCTCCACGTGCATGCTGGCGTTCGTGCGGCCGGGCGACGTGGTGCTGCAGAGCCAGCCGATCTACGGCGGCACCGAGACGCTGATCAACTCGATCCTGCCGGAGTTCGGCGTGCAGCAGGTGGGCTTCAGCGTGGAGGGCGGCACGGGCGTGATGCTGGCCGCGGCGGAAGAAGCGAAGAAGCTGGGCCGGATCGCGGCGATCTTCGTGGAGACGCCCGGCAACCCAACCAACGGGCTGGTGGACATTGCGGAGTGCCGCAAGCTTTCGGAGTCGCTGACGGTGGGGGACTTCCGTCCGCCGGTGATCGTCGACAACACGATGCTGGGGCCGATCTTCTCCACGCCGCTGGCGCATGGCGCCGACATCGTGGTGACGTCGCTGACGAAGTACGTGGGCGGCCACTCCGATCTGATCGCGGGCGGGGCGTCGGGCTCCAAGCTGATGCTGCAGCCAGTGCGCCGGATGCGCTCCACCATCGGCACCATGTGCGACCCGCACACGGCGTGGCTGTTGATGCGCTCTCTGGAAACCTTGAAGCTGCGCATGGAGGCCGGTGCGCGGGGCGCTGCGCTGGTGGCGGACTTCCTGCGCAGGCATCCGAAGATCGACAACGTCTGGTACCTCGATTTCCTGCCGGAGGATCACGAGGACTTTCCGGTGCACCGCAAGCAGAACAAGAGCGCAGGCTCGACGTTTTCGTTCGAGGTGAAGGGCGGCGAGAAGGCCGCGTTCGCGGTGCTGGACAACCTGCAGGTGATCAAGCTCGCGGTCAGCCTCGGCGGCACTGAGACGCTGGCCTCCCACCCCGCCGCGATGACGCACTCGGGCATGGCGCCGGAGCGGCTGAAGGCGTTCTCGATCACGCCGAGCCTGATCCGGATTTCGATCGGCGTGGAGAATCCGGACGATCTGATCGCGGATCTGGAGCAGGCGTTGCGGGCGGCTTGAGCGGTCAGCTGCAGTTTAGTGTTGCAACCGCGTTCTCGAACTCTCGATGAGCGAGATGCTCCTGCTTGATCCAAATCTGGAGCGCGCAGCCGCAACCGTAGTTGTTCCAGCCAAATCCCCCAGCCAACTGCAATAAAAGCACCGCGCCCTCGTAATAGTGATCAACGTCCTGCACGAGGTACGCATATCCGAGCATCTGCCGCGGAACGCCGTACTCATAATTGAACGGCCAAAGCTGATCGAACGCCGCCTGGGTCTCATCCAGTCCATCGACAAGATGAGTATTGGGATAGGAGCGATGATGGCGAAACACCATGCTCCGGCATCGCTCAACTCTTGAACGAACGTCGTCGTCGGCATACTCGTTCATGATCGGTTCGATCGTCCCGCCGAGCCGCATCAAATTGCACGGCGGCGGACTATCTTGAAACGGATCACACGGCTCGGGATGAAATATCACACGGCATTCAGGATCGCCGACGTCAACAAACTGAGTGTTGCAAAAGAAGTACAAAGTTCCGCGCGTAGGCAACAACCTTCGTTGCGGCACTGGCGGTAAAGCGCTCAGGTCCACCTGGCAAAGAAATGTCGGCGCAATAGCTCCTTCACCATCGCCATCCTCCGAGCGTCGACGAACCTCGGGCCAAGCTATGCCGGGCGGCAAGCGCGGGAGGCCGCCGAAGAATGACCGCTCGCCGTGGTTGGGCCCAAGTTCGACCCCGGGTTCGATAGATACAGCGGCCTGCGCCAAGCGCTGCAATCTTCGCTTGGCCTTCTCAACCTTTGTGGGATCCATCGTGACTCCAACAAACCATCGGGTATTTACTGGCGCATTTCTCTAGCACGAGCAACGCGATGACCCTCACCGACCTCTTCGCCCTCATCGCCGAGCGCTACGGCCTCGTCCCCGTCTACGCGCTCATCATCACTGCCGGCGCCATCCAGGCGGGCAGTGTGCGGCAGCTGCTGCCGATGCTGGGGATCATGCTTGGCGTGTACGCCGTGATGTTCAAGGCGTTCGACCTTGGGCGCGGGGTCGATGTGTTCGGGCTGGCGGGGCGGTTCGGGCTGGGCGCGGATGCAGCGAACGGGATCGCGGCGGCGGTGTTCGTGTTCGGGCTGGGGTTTCTGGTGTATGGCGCAAAGCGGCTGGTGGTGCGGCCGCGGCCGCAGGGATCGGCGCCTTGAGGAGGACTGCTGTGCGAACGATCATTCTGGCGAGCGTGCTGGCGCTTGGCGCATGCGCATCCACCCAACCCCCCGCCGCCTTCGACACCGCGCGCGTGCACGGCTGTCCGAAGGACCGCGTCCAGACCGGCGCGCGCAGCGAGGGCTTCGGGCCGACGAGCGGGCTGTCCGCTTCGGACGTGACGCTGGTGCCGCTCGCGCATGATGCGACGCGCGTGATCCGCCTGCGCCGCCTTGTGGTGCAGCCGGGCGGCGTCATCGCGTGGCATGATCACAAGGCCATCCAGGGCTTCGCCGTGGTTCAATCCGGCGAGATGGTGGAGCTGCGCGGCGACTGCCTCGATCCCATCCCCTATCGCGCCGGCGACGTGGCGCGTGAGGACGCGGACACCGTGCACGGCTGGCGCAACGAAGGGCGCGTGGAAGCGGTGATCCTGGTGAGCCACGTCGTGGCCCGCTAGGGCGCGAAACGGCTGGTGGTGAGGCGGCGCGCTGCCTGATCGCTTTCTTCCCCCGCCTGCGGGGGAAGTGGATCGCGCCATCGGCGCGAGACGATGGGGGCCGGCGCCGCCCCCTCAGTCAGCTTCGCTGACAGCTCCCCCGCGCGCGGGGGAGCAAACGATGGATGCTGCCGTGCGCTACTCCGCCGCTTCCAGCGCCGAACTCGCCGCCAGCCACTCCTCCTCCGCGGAGGCCAGCGCCGCCGCCGCTTCCTTGCGCTGCTGGCCGAGTTCGCGGCCCTTCGCGGGATTGCGCTCGAACAAGCCGGGCGCTGCGATCTCGCGGTCGAGGCGTGCGATGGTCTGCTGGGCAGCCTCCATGGCCGCTTCCGCCGCCGCCACGCGCTGCTTCACGCCGGACGAGGACGGCCGCTTCTGCGCCTCGCGCGCCGGCGCGGGATCGCGCGACTTGGCGCCGCCGCCGCGCTCGTTGGGGCGATCCGCATCGAGCACGAGCTTGCGGTAGTCCGAGAGGTCCCCGTCATAAGGCGCGGCGCGGCCGTTGTGGACGAGCCACAACCGGTCCGCCACCGCCTCGGCCAGATACACATCGTGCGTGATGAGCAGGATGGCGCCGGGATAATCGTTCAGCGCCATGATCAGCGCTTCGCGGCTGTCGATATCGAGGTGGCTCGTCGGTTCGTCGAGGATCAGCACGTGCGGCTTCTTGAAGGCCATCAGGCCCAGCAGCAGCCGCACCTTCTCGCCGCCGGAGAGGTTCTGCACGGGCGTGTCGATCTTCTGCGCGCCGAAGCCCATCTGCGCCGCGATGGAGCGCTGCTGCGCCGGCGTCATGTGCGGGGCGATCTCGCGCACGTGGTCGAGCGGGGTCTCGCCCGCGCGCAGCTCGTCGAGCTGGTCCTGCGAGAAGTAACCCACCTTCACCGCATTCGATGCGCGGCGCTTGCCGGTGAGCAGGTCGAGCCGCGCGCCGATGGACTTCACCAGCGTGGTCTTGCCCTGCCCGTTGGGGCCGATGATGACGATGCGGTCGTCGTGATCGAGCCGGAACGACACGCGGTTGAGCACGGGCGCGCCGTCCATGTAGCCGAGGTCGGCTTCCTCCAGCTGGATCAGCGGCGAGGCCAGTTCACCCGGGTCCTGGAAGGCGAACGCGTGCGCGCGGTCCGCCAGCGGGACGGAGATGTCCTGCATCTTCTCCAGCATCTTGATGCGGCTCTGCGCCTGGCGCGCCTTGCTCGCCTTCGCGCGGAAGCGATCGACGAACGCCTGCAGGTGCGCGCGCTCCACGTCCTGCTTGGCCTTCTGGGCGGTGAGGTTGGCCACGCGCTCGGCGCGCTTGCGCAGGTAGTTGTCGTACCCGCCGGTGTGCACCTCGAGCTTCATGTCCACGAGCGCGAGGATGTGCGTCACCGACCGGTTGAGCATTTCGCGGTCGTGGCTGACCACCAGCACCGTGTTGGGATACTTGCGCAGGAAGCCTTCGAGCCACGCCGCGCCTTCAAGGTCGAGATAGTTCGTCGGCTCGTCCAGCACGAGCAGGTCGGGCGTGGAGAACAGCACGCCGGCAAGTGCGGCGCGCATGCGCCAGCCGCCGGAGAACTCCCGCGCGGGCCGCGTGAGATCGTCCTGCGAGAAGCCGAGGCCCACGAGGATGGCCGACGCGCGCGCTTCGGCGCCGTAGGCGTCGATGTCCGACAGGCGGGTGTAGATCTCGGCGATGCGGTGCGGATCGTGCGCGGTCTCGGCCTCTTCCAGCAGCTGCGCGCGCTCTTCGTCCGCCGCCAGCACCACCTCGATGAGCGGGGTGTCCGTGGGCGCGATTTCCTGGGCGACGAAGCCGGTGCGCGCGCCGCGGCGGATGCGGATGGAGGCGTCGGGCTTCTTCGCTGCGTCGCGGATCAGGCTGATGAGCGTGGACTTGCCGGAGCCGTTCTTGCCCACGAGGCCGACCTTCCAGCCATCCGCGATGAACGCGGACGCGCCGTCGAACAGCGGCCGCCCGGCGATGCGGTGCGTGAGATCGGCGATTTCGAGCATCGGCGGGGGATAGCCGCCGCACGGCTGTTCGGCAACGGGGGAGGTGTTGCATCATGGGCGCGTAACGAGAGAGGACCGCTCTGTTTCTTCCCCCGCCCCGCGGGGGAAGTCCCGGCGAAGCCGGGGATGGGGCCGCCGGAGATGATGAACGCCATGACCGACGCCACCGCGCTGGAGACCGCCGCCGCCATCCGCACCGGCGCGCTGTCGGCGCTTGAGGCCTGCGAGGCGGCCATCGCCCGGATCGCGGCGCGCAACGGGCCCCTCAACGCGGTGGTCGTCGCCGATTTCGACCGCGCCCGGGCGGCGGCTGTGGCCGTGGACGCCGCCCGCACGCCGGACGATCCCCGCCCGCTGCTGGGCGTGCCCATGACCGTCAAGGAATCCATCGCCGTGGCCGGCCTGCCGTGCACCTGGGGCCTGCCCGCGTTCGCGGAGACGCCGGTGGCCCGCGACGCCGTGGTTGTGGCGCGCCTGAAGGCCGCCGGCGCGGTGATCCTGGGCAAGACCAACGCGATGCTGGCGCTGGCGGACTGGCAGACCGCCAACCCGCTCTACGGCCGCACCGCCAATCCCCACGATGTGACGCGCTGCCCCGGCGGCTCCTCCGGCGGGGCGGCGGCGGCGGTGGCGGCGGGGATGGTGGCGCTGGAGCTCGGCTCCGACATCGGCGGATCGGTGCGCGTGCCGGCGCACATGTGCGGGGTGTTCGGGCACAAGCCCACGTACGGGGTGATCCCGCTCGACGGCGCAGGCTTTCCGGGCACGGACTGGGTGGACCAGCCGTTCAACGTGCTGGGCCCGTTCGCGCGCACGGTGGCCGATCTCGCCGCCGCCTTCGACGTGCTGGCCGGGCCGATGGACGGGACGGGGTACACGCTGGCGCTGCCGCGCGCGCGCGCGGGGCGCCTCCGCGATTTCCGCGTCCGCGTGCTCGACGCCCACCCCGTGTGCGCGACGGACGAACGGGTGCGCGCGCCGCTGCAAGCGCTGGCCGAACGCCTCGCGGCGCTGGGCGCTGCGGTGACGCATGGCGGAGACGGCCTGCCCGATCTCGCCGCCGCACACGAGGCGTACGGCGACATGCTCGGCGCGCTGAACCTGCGCGAGGCGGGCAAGCCGTCCCGTCTCGGCGTGCACCGGTGGATGGCGCTGCAGGACACGCAGGCCCGCCTCATCCGCCAGTGGCGCGCGGTGTTCGAGACCGTGGACGTGGTGCTGGCGCCGCCCTTCGGCGTCGCGGCGTTTCCCCATGACGCCCGCCCGTGGAGCCTGCGCGCGCACATGATCGACGGGCGGTCCACGCCGTACGGCGAACAGCTGGCCTGGCCGGGGCTGGCCACGTTCCCGCACCTGCCCGCCACCGCCGCCCCCATCGGCGCCACGCCGGAGGGCCTGCCGGTGGGCGTGCAGATCATGGGCGACGCGTTCGCCGACCGCACGACGCTGGCCTTCGCCGCGCTGCTGGAGCGGGAAGGACTGGCGGGCTATCGCCCACCGCGCTGAACGCTACCGCTTCGGCCGGATCAGCCCTTCCTGCGCGACGCTGGCCACCAGCGTGCCGTCCTGCAGGTACACCTCGCCCCGGTTGAACCCGCGCGCGCCGGAGGCGCTGGGGCTGTCCTGGTCGAACAGGTGCCATTGCTCGGCGCGCGAGGGGCGGTGGAACCAGACGATGTGATCGAGGCTGGCCATCTGCAGGCCGGAGTACCAGCTCACCCCGTGCGGGCGCGCGCAGGTGTCGAGCAGCGACATGTCCGTGGCGTAGGCCAGCATGCACTGGTTGAGCGCGAGGTCGTCGCCCACGGGCTCGGTCGCGCGGAACCACACCTGCTGGTGCGGCGCCTTCTTCTCGGGCTTCAGGATCGAGATGGGATCGGCGCGGCGCACGTCGATGGCGCGATCGCGGGCCACGTGCTCGCTCATGCGCGGCGGCAGGAGGTGGGCGAAGGCGGCCATCCGCTCCTGGTCGTTGGGCACCGTCTCCGGCGCAGGCGCGGCGGGCAGCGGGGACTGGTGCTCGAACCCCTGCTCCGTCACCTGGAACGAGGCCGCGAGGTTGAAGATCTGCTCCCCGTGCTGGATGGCGATGACGCGCCGCGTGGTGAAGGACTTGCCGTCCCGCGACCGCTCCACCTCGTAGAGCACCGGCGCGCGGGGATCGCCCGGGCGGATGAAGTAGGACTGCAGCGAGTGGCACACGCGGCCCTCCACCGTCCGGTAGGCGGCCATCAGCGCCTGCGCGATCACCTGCCCGCCGAAGATCCGGTCCCGGTTCACCTCGTCGGGCGGGGTGCGGCCGAGGAAGAGGTTCACCTCCACGGGCTCCAGCTTCAGGGCGGAGACGAGGGTCTGGATCGGGGTCATGGGCGGGCTTTCGCAGGTGCGAGATGGAGGCTCCGGCATAGCCCCCGCGTTCCGAGGCGGCAACCGAGGGGCGAGAATCGCTGCGATGCGCTAGCGTTCGCCCATGGCCGCCCTCCTCCCCGCCGATCCCGCTGCAGAAGCAGCCCGCGCCGCGCTCGACGCGCGCGACCCCGTGGTCCTGCTCACCGGCCGCGCCGGCACGGGCAAGAGCTGGTTCATCCGCCGCCTGATCGAGGAGGACCAGCACCGCCCGCAGGTGGTGCTGGCGCCCACGGGCCTTGCGGCCATGAACATCGGCGGCCAGACGGTGCATTCCTTCTTCGGCTTTCCGCCGCGCCCGCTGCTGGGGTTCAAGGAAAAGCCGTCGTGGTTCTTCACGCAGAACGCGCGCCGCCTCTCGCGCATTGTCATCGACGAGATCTCGATGCTGCGCGCCGACACGCTCGACGCCATGGACGCGCACCTGCGCGCGGCGAAGAAGAGCGTCAAACCCTTCGGCGGCGTGCAGATGCTGCTGGTGGGCGACTTCTACCAGCTGCCGCCCGTGGTGCGCGGCGACGAGGGCCGTCTGCTGGAAGAGGCGGGCTACCAGAGCCCGTACGCGTTCTCCGCGCTGTCGCTGCGCGACGTGGGCGTCTCGGCGTTTGAATTGACAGCCATGCGCCGCCAGACGGAAGCGCACTTCATCGACCTGCTGCAGGCCATCCGCGACCGCGCCGGCGTGCGCGATGCGGTGGCGGAGCTGAACGACGCGTGCTGCGGCGCCCCGCCCCTGCCGGTGCGCCCCGTGCTGCTGTGCGCCACCAATGCGGTGGCCGATGGTTACAACGCGCGCGGCCTGGCGGCCCTGCCCGGCAATGCGCGCGTGTACGACGGCGGCTTCAAGGGCGACCTGCCCAAGCAGGGCGTGAGCGGCGACCGCCTGCCCGCCCCCATGGCGCTGTCACTGAAGCCCGGCGCGCGCGTGATCTTCACGCAGAACGACCCCGAGGGCGTGTGGGTGAACGGCACGCTGGGCACCGTGATCGCCTTCGACGACGACATCGTGCGCGTGGCCATCGACGCCCGCGAAAACCGCGCCGGCGAGGAAGTGGACGTGGCGCGCTCCTCGTGGCCGCAATCGCGCTGGCAGTGGAACGAAGCCGCGCAGGCGATGGAGACGAAGGAAGAGTACCGCTACGTGCAGTTTCCCCTTGCCCCCGCATGGGCCATCACCATCCACAAGGCGCAGGGCATGACGCTGGACGCGGTGGAAGTGGATCTGGGCCGCGGCGCGTTCGCGCCGGGGCAGACGTATGTGGCGCTGAGCCGCGCGCGGACATTGGACGGCCTGCGACTTACGCGCCCGCTGCAGGAGCGGGACGTGCAGGCGGACGAAGCGATCGCGGAGGGGCTGGCGCGGTGGGTGGGGTGATCCCCTCCCTCCCCTCGATGGGGAGGGTGGACCGCGCGAAGCGCGGGACGGGTGGGGTGCGCGCTCGGTGATCGGGGCACAAGCGCGAGAGGAAGATTCTTCTTAGAACGGCGCCCATCACAACTCTCCACCCACGCATCCCGCGCGCACCCCACCCCCGCCGCTGCGCGGCGGACCCTCCCCATGGAGGGGAGGGAGGGTGCGTGGTCTCTGACGGTTTGCATGGCCGTGACGCTGCTCTCTCAAGCACAAGCGCCCTCCCTCCCCGCGATGGGGAGGGTGGACCGCGCGAAGCGCGGGACGGGTGGGGTGCGTGCTCGGTAATCGGGGGACAAGCGCGAGAGGGAGACTCTGAATGCAGCGGCGCCCACCACAACTCTTCGCCCACGCATCCCGCGCGCACCCCACCCCCGCCGCTCACGCGGCGGACCCTCCCCATGGAGGGGAGGGAATGCTACACTTCGAACGGGTGGAGGACACGGATGGCCAACGCGTTCGCGCGCGCCTTGCGCAAACGGCTGACGCCGGAGGAGACGCGAATTTGGGCGCACCTGCGGCAGTGGCGCGCCAAAGGCTGGCACTTTCGCCGTCAGGTTCCGCTGGGCGATTTCATCGTGGATTTCGCGTGTCTCACGCAGCGGCTCGTGATCGAGGTGGACGGGTTGCAGCACCGTGAGCCGCAGCATCGGGAAGCAGATGCCGCGCGCGATCGTGCGCTGAACGACATGGGGTTTCGCGTGCTGCGCCTCTCGAACGGCGACGTGAAGAACGATTTCGAGGGCGCGATGGACACGATCCTCGCGGTGCTCGAACGACGCCGGTAGCCCAAAATAGGAGGATAGCGCACCGCCCTATCCCACACCTGCGCGCGCAAAACCCCCTGCGCCCCAACGCCCCTGCACAAAAAAGCACGGGCCCAATCCGGGGGGCATGAAAGCGGCCGTAGGCTGCGGCCCATGATGATGACGACGGACATTCCCCTGCCTTCGGGCCTGCGCCGCCTGGTGGACGACCTTCTGGTCGCCGTGCGGGCCGGCGTGCGCGGGTTCCGGCGCGGCGCGCATGCCAATGCGCCGTCGGGGGAAGCGGTGTCGCTGCTGCGACGGCTCACGCAGATCGTGCGCTTCGCGTTCCTGATCCTGACGGTGCACATGACGCCGGCGCCTGTGCGTGCACACACGAGCCGCCCGGCGACGGCCCGGCGCGCCCAACTCCCCAAACCCGCCTTCCGCCTGTTTCCCCGCTATCGCGTGGTCGGCGACGATGCGCCGCCGCACGCCCAGCCCGCCGCGCTCGCGGCAGCGGAGCCGCACGACCGCATCCTGCGCATGCAGCGCAAGCTCGACGCGTTGACGCGCGCGCTCAGCGATGCGGCGCGGATCATCGCCCGCATGGCGCGCCGGCTGCCGGCGCAGCTCATGGTCATCGGCTGGCGCCCGCCGAAGCGGCCGCCGCCGACGGCGCAGCGCCTCTACTGGGAGGAGGTGTGCCTCGCCTGCGCCGAAGCGCGGGCGGCGGTGAGCGCGTGGCGGCGACGAACGCGCGATACCGCACGCCTTGCGTCCGCACCATGACCGGTGCGGCGGCCGCGAGGCGTGGGCGCTTGAACGGCGTGCGTGGACGGCTCAGTCCGGATCGCTCGCGCTGCGGCGGACGCGGGCGATGCGGGCGCGGCGCACGTTGGCCTCCGGCGCCATGGCCTGGATCTCGGCGCGCTGCTCGGCGCGGCGATCATGGACGGAGGCGATGACGTAGCCCATGGGCACGCCGAGATCGACGAGGAGCTGTTCGCACAGCACGAGCGCGGCTTCGGTGGTTTCGGGCACCGCGTCCGTGGCGCCCAGCTGGTAGAGCCGCGCCGCATCGTGCGCATCGCGCGCGCGGGCGACGACGAGGAGATCGGGCCGCTCGTTGCGGGCGATGGCGACGATCTCGCCCACCGCGTCGGGGTCGTCCAGCGTCACCACCAGCGCGCGGGCGTGGGCGATGTCGCAGACGCGGAGGAACTCGATGCGCCGCGCATCGCCGAAGGCGATGGGCCGGCCGGCCTTCCGCTGGCGCGACACCTCGTGGGCGTTGCTGTCGATGGCGAGGTAGGGGGTGTTGTGCACCTCCAGCATCGTCGCCACCGTCTGCCCCACCCGGCCGAAGCCGCACACGATGACGCGCGCGGGATCCTCCGGCTCCACCGCCGGCATCGCGGCGATGGCCGCCGCGGTGGGCGGATTGCGCGCCGCCAGGCGTTGCCCGTACCAGCGCCCGCCCCGCTCGATGAACGGGATCAGCGCCATGGTGGCGGCGGCGACGGAAAGCACGAAGGCGGTGATCTCCGCGGAGACGAGGCCCACGGTGTTGGCGAGACCGATGATCACGAACGTGAACTCGCTCCCCGGCCCCAGCAACAGCCCCGCCTGCAAGGCGACGCTGAGCGGCAGCCCGAACGCGCGCCCGAGCAGGGTGACGATGCCCGCCTTCACCAGCACCAGCGCCAGGCCCGCGCCCACGAACGCCAGCGGCGCCGCCCCGATCCGCGGCAGGTCGATGCTCATGCCCACCGAGATCAGGAACACGCCCAGCAGGATGCCCTTGAACGGCTCGATGATCACTTCGATCTGCCGGCGATACTCGGTTTCGGCCAGCAGGATGCCGGCGATCAGCGCCCCCATGGCCATGGACAGCCCCGCCGCCGCGGTGGCGATGCTCGCCCCCAGGATCACCAGCAGCGACGCCGCCATGAAACTTTCGGGGCTGTTGGCGCCCGCCACCATCCGGAACAGCGGCCGCAGCACGATGCGCCCGAGCACCACCATCGCGATCACCGCCGCCGCCGCCTGCACCGCCGCAAGGCCGAGCGACGACAGGATTTCTCCCTCCTGCTGCGCGCCCAGCACGCTGATGGCGAACAGGATGGGCACCGCCGCGAGATCCTGGAACAGCAGCACCGAGAAGGTCGCCCGGCCCACCGGCTTGGCCAGACGCTTGGCGTCCGAAAGGCACTGGATGATGACCGCCGTCGACGACATGGCGAGCGCAAGCCCCACCGCGATGGCGGCAAGCCGATCGTCCAGCACGAAGTACGCCGCCACGCCCACCGCCAGCGCGCACAGCGAAAGCTGCAGCGCGCCGAACCCGAACACCATCTGGCGCATCATGCTGAGCCGCTCGAACGAGAGCTCGAGCCCGATCATGAACATCAGCAGCGCGATGCCGAGCTCCGCCGTCGTCGCGATCGACTCGGGCTCCGTGATGACGACGCTCGACAGCCACGGAAAGGGCTCCGCTAACGCGCCCAGCGCGTGGGGCCCCACAAGCACGCCCACCAGCATGAAACCGATGATCGGGCTGATCCTGAACCGCCGGAACAGCGGGATCACGACGCCCGTCGTCGTCAGGACGATCAATGTTTCCTTGAACGCAGCGGTATCGATGGGAGCGGCCATGGGCGCAATCGTAACGGGCGCACCCCTTGGGCGCCACCCCAAGGCGTGGCGTTGCACGCTGACGATCGCGTCAGCGGCGCTTCACGTCCGCAGCGCAGCCGCGATGGCGGCGCGCGCACCGATCTCGGCCCAGTCGCCTGCGCGGACGAGTTCCGGCGGCGCGATCCACGTGCCCCCGACGCACAGCACATTCGGCAGCGCGAGATACGTAGCCGCGAGCGCCGCGGTGACACCGCCCGTGGGGCAGAAGCGGCACGCCGCGAACGGCCCGGAGAACGCCTTCAGCATCGCGGCGCCGCCCGCCTGCTCCGCCGGGAAGAACTTGAAATGGTCGAGCCCCATGTCCAGCCCGCGCATCAGATCACTCGCGGTGGCGATGCCGGGGAGGATCGGCGCACCGATCTCCTGCGCGCGCTCCACCACCGGCGCGGTGAGGCCGGGGCTGACGATGAACTGCGCGCCGGCGCCGAAGGCGGCATCCACATCGGGGGCGTTGATCACCGTGCCTGCGCCGACAATGGCGTGCTCCACCGAAGCCATCGCGCGGATCACATCGAGCGCCGTCGGCGTGCGCAGCGTGACCTCCAGCGCAAACAGGCCACCACCCACCAGCGCCTCCGCCAGCGGGCGCGCGTCCTCGGCGCGCTCCACGGTCAGCACCGGGATCACCGGCGCGCGCCGCATGATGTCGCTGATCGCGCTCATGGCTTGCCCTCGCTCCAGAAAATGCTCCCGCCGGTCTCGGCAGCACTTGCGCCGGCGCGGAACGGCGCAAACAGCTCCCGCCCCCAGCCGTGGCGCTCGGGCGGCGCCGGCGCTGCAGGCCGCGCGGCGAAGGTGGCGTCGTTGACGTTGATGGTGAGAGCGCCGGCCACCGTATCGAGGCGCAGGATGTCGCCCTCGATCACCCGCGCCAGCGCGCCGCCGCACGCGGCTTCCGGCGTCACATGAATCGCCGCAGGCACCGCGCCCGAAGCGCCCGACATGCGCCCGTCGGTGACGAGCGCCACGCGGAAGCCCTTGTTCTGCAGCGCCGTGAGCGCGGGCGTGAGCTTGTGCAACTCCGGCATCCCGTTGGCGCGCGGCCCCTGGAAGCGGAGCACGGCGATCACGTCGCGGTCGAGCGCACCGGCGGTGAACGCCGCAATGAACGCCTCCTGGTCATCGAACACCGCGGCGGGCGCTTCCACCACGTGGCGGTCCGCGGGGACCGAGGACGTCTTGATAATGCTGCGGCCCAGCGGGCCGTGCAGGATCTTGAGGCCGCCCTCCGCATCGAACGGATCGGACGCGGGGCGCAGGATGTCCGGCGCGAGCGACGCGGGCGGCGGATCGCGCCAGGCCAGCGTTTCGCCATCGAGATACGGCTCGCGCGCGTAGCCGGCGAGGCCGGCGCCGGCGATCGTCTCCACGTCCCCGTGCAGCAGGCCTGCGTCCAGCAGTTCGCGCGTGAGAAACGCCATGCCGCCTGCAGCGTGAAACATGTTCACGTCCGCGCCGCCGTTGGGATAGACGCGCGCGAGCAGCGGCGTGACCTTGCCGAGCGCATCGAAATCGTCCCAGTCGATCACAAGGCCCGCGGCGCGCGCCATCGCCGGCAGGTGCAGCGCGTGGTTGGTGGAGCCGCCGGTGGCCATGAGGCCCACAATGCCGTTGACGAACGCGTGCTCATCCAACACCGCGCCGATATGGCCCGCGCCCGCTTCCGCGAGTGCGACGGCGCGCTGCGTGGACGCCCGCGTCAGCGCCTCGCGCAGTGGCGTGCCGGGGTTGACGAAGGCTGTGCCCGGCAGGTGCAGGCCCATCAGCTCCATCAGCATCTGGTTGGAATTGGCGGTGCCGTAGAAGGTGCAGGTGCCGGCGGCGTGATAGGAGGCCGATTCCGCTTCCAGCAATTCTTCCCGCGAGGCGAGGCCGAGCGCGAACCGCTCGCGCACCTTCGCCTTCTCCTTGTTGGGGATGCCCGACGGCATGGGTCCCGCCGGCACGAAGATCACCGGCAGGTGGCCGAACGCCAGCGCGCCGATGACGAGGCCGGGCACGATCTTGTCGCACACCCCCAGCATCAGCGCCGCATCGAACGCATCGTGGCTGAGCGCGATGCCGGCGGCCATGGCGATCACATCGCGCGAGAAGAGCGACAGCTCCATGCCGGGTCGGCCCTGCGTGACGCCATCGCACATGGCGGGGACCCCGCCCGCCACCTGCGCCGTGGCGCCGGCCTTGCGCGCCGCATCCTTGATGATCGCCGGAAAGCCCTCGAACGGCTGATGCGCGGAGAGCATGTCGTTGTAGGCGGTGACGATGGCGATGTTGGCCGCGTTGGAGCGGATCGAGAGCTTGTCGCCCACGGGCGCTGCGGCGAAGGCGTGGGCGAGGTTGCCGCAGGAGAGGTGATCGCGCCCGCGGCCGACGGCGCGGGCTGCGGCCACGCGTTCAAGGTACACGCTGCGGCTCTCGGCGCTGCGCCGGCGAATCCGTTCGGTGACCTCCGCCACAACGGGATTCAGAGCCTTCAACACGCACCCTCCGCGCACCAGTACGCCGCGACCCGGTCGCCGGCCTCCGCGAGGAAAGCCGCCAGCGGCGTCTCGGCGAGATTGTCGCGCGCGGCGCGGTACGCCGCAAGCTTCGCTGCGCCGGTGAACAGGAGAACGATGCGGCGAGAGGTTCGCAGGGCGCCCATGCTGAGGCTGAGGCGCTCCACGGCGCCGGCCGCGTTCGGCGCCATGACAGCCAGCACGAGCACGTCGGCACGCATGGGCTCCCCGGGGAACAGCGAGGCGATGTGGCCATCGGCCCCGAGGCCGAGCAGGCACACGTCGAACGGCCGCGGCATCTCCGCGATGGCGGCCTCGACCGCCGATACGGCTTCCGCGGCGCGGGCGTGGGCTGTCTTGAGCGGCACGAAGCGCGCCTTGCCGGGCAGGCCGGAGAGCAACTCGCGGCGCACCATCCCTTCGTTGCTGGCGGGATCGTCCGGCGCCACCCAGCGTTCATCGGACAAGGTGATCGTCACCTCGCCCCACGGCGCCTGCGTCTCAGCGAGGGCGCGATACAGCGGCGCGGGTGTTGCCCCGCCGGTGACGACGAAACTGGCCCCGCCCCGTGCGTCCACCGCCCTGGCGAGGATCGCGGCGATATCGGCCGCGAGCGTTTCGACCAGAGCGGGCAGCTCCGTGAAGGGCCGTTCGGTGATCATCCATCGCCCCATGAGTGGCCGTTGCGTTCCGCAAGAGCAAACGCCCCGGCCGGACCCCATGTTCCGGCGGCGTAGGGCGCAGGCTTGCCGCCCTGGCGCTCCCAGCCTTCCACGATCCCGTCCACCCACGCCCACGCCGCTTCGGATTCATCGCGGCGCACGAACAGCGTGGAGTTGTTCTGCAGCGCCTCCAGCAGCAACCGCTCGTAGGCGATGCGGCGGCGCTGGCGGCTGAACGCATCGTGCAGGCTGAGATTCAGCGACAGGGGCTTCAGGTCGAACCCGCCCTGCGCCAGCGTGGGCGTCTTGTTCATAAGCTGCAGGGAGATTTCTTCCTCCGGCTGCAGCCGGATGGTGAGGCGGTTGGCCTTCAGCTCATTGGCGCCGAAGATGGAGTGCGGCACCGCCCGGAACTGGATGATGATCTCCGACGACCGCTCCGGTAGGCGCTTGCCCGTGCGCAGGTAGAACGGCACGCCCGCCCACCGCCAGTTGTCCACGTGCGCGCACAGCGCCACGAATGTCTCGGTGTTGCTGGGCGCGCCGCCGGCCTCCTCCGCGTAGCCGGGTACGGAGGCGCCATCGGCCACGCCGCGCGCGTACTGGCCGCGCACTGTCTTCTTCGCGATGTCTGCGCCCGTGATGGGCCGCAGCGAGCGCAGCACCTTCACCTTCTCGTTGCGCACCGACTCCGGATCGAGATTGGCCGGCGGCTCCATCGCCACGAGGCACAGCAGCTGCAGGATGTGATTTTGCACCATGTCGCGCATGGCGCCGTACTCGTCGTAGTAGCTCCAGCGGCCCTCCACGCCCACGGTCTCGGCCACGCTGATCTGGACATGGTCGATGGCGACCTTGTCCCACAGCGGCTCGAACAGGGTGTTGGCGAAGCGCAGGGCGATGAGATTCTGCACCGCC
The DNA here is from genome assembly GCA_027488965.1 of Alphaproteobacteria bacterium. Taxonomy (GTDB): domain Bacteria; phylum Pseudomonadota; class Alphaproteobacteria; order Caulobacterales; family Aquidulcibacteraceae; genus VFBF01. Next base: position 2,306 of record JAIYAO010000121.1, on the reverse strand, counting down.
TCCTTGCCGAGGTAGTGGTCGATCCGGAAAATCCGGTTCTCATGGAAGTGGGCGGCGAGCTCGGTGTTGATGGCGTCGCAGCTGGCGCGGTCCCGGCCGATGGGCTTCTCCACGATGATGCGGCTGGCCTCGTCCGCCAGATTGGCGCCGGCGAGGCCGCGCACGATGAGGCCATACAGCGCGGGCGACGTGGAGAGGTAGAAGATCCGCTCCACCGCGCCCGCAAGAAGCCCCGCGAGACATCCATACGTTTCAGGCGCCCCCGCATCGCCGCCGCAATAGCGCAGCCGCGCGGCGAAGCGGGCCCAGACCGCATCGTCGAGCGCCTCGTCCGTGCGCTCCCTCACGGCGCGCTCCACCTCGGCGACGAAGTCGCTGTCGCGCAGCGGCGAGCGGGCGGCGCCCACGATCCGCAGGTCACGCGGCAAAAGCCCGTCGGCTTCGAGAAAGTAGAGCGCGGGAAAGAGCATGCGCCGGGCGAGATCGCCTGTGGCGCCGAAGATCACGATGGCGGCGGGTGCGGTCATATCGTTCGCGCACCTATCCGCTCAGGTGAGTCCAATCAAGGCGAAGCGTCCAATGTCCGCGGGACAAGCGCCCGCGGCGCCGCCTCAGTAGGCGCGGGCGATGAGGATTTCCTCCACCCCGGGTGCGCCGGTGAAGAGGCACGGGCCCACGGCGGCGGGCTGGTCCATCGGCGCGTTGCGGATGGTGAGCTTGAGCGCCTTCAGCTGCGCCGCCACCGCATCGAGCGCGGCGCCCGTGGGCTTCGACCACGCCGCCCGCACCCAGCCCTTGAACGCTGCGCCCTTGTCGTCGTCCTCCTCGGCGGCGCCGAAGAAGGCCGCAAGGCCCGCCATATCGGAGACGCCGGTGACGATGGCGCCCGCAAGACGGGCCTTCGCATGATCGAACAACGTCTGCTGGATCGCGGCGAGCAGCGCGGGCGCCTGCGCCACGAACGCATCGCGCGCCAACGCCGCGGACTTCACCTTCCCCTCGCTGCGGAGATCATCGCGGCGCATGTATGTGACCTGCCCGCCGGCGGCGTCGCGCGGGCCGATCTCCAGGATCAGCGGCGCCCCGCGGCGCACCCAGTTCCAGCGCTTCTCCGCCGACTTGATCGGCTTTTCATCGACGCTCGCGCGGATCGCGACGCCGAACGCCGACTGCTTCACGAGGTCAGCGCGCAAGCTCCGGCAGTAGGCCAGGACGTCGGCGTCCTCAGGCTTGTCGCGCAGCATCGGCACGATGACGATCTGCTTCGGCGCAATGGCGGGCGGCAGGCGCAGGCCGTCATCGTCGCCGTGGGTCATGATCACGCCGCCGATCATGCGCGTGGACACGCCCCAGCTGGTGGTGTGCGCCAGCGTCTGGCCGCCGTCCTTGTCCTGGTAGCGGATGTCCTGCGCTTCGGCGAAATGCGTGCCGAGATAGTGCGAGGTGCCGGCCTGCAGCGCCTTGCCGTCCTGCATCATCGCTTCGATGGAATAGGTGTTGTCGGCGCCCGGAAAGCGTTCGTTCTCCGGCTTCTCGCCGGCGATCACCGGCATGGCCAGCACGGTCTCGGAGAACTCGCGGTACACTTCGAGCATGCGCAGCGTATGTTCGCGCGCATCGGCTTCGTCGACGTGGGCGGTATGGCCCTCCTGCCAGAGAAACTCCGACGTGCGCAGGAACAGGCGCGTGCGCATTTCCCAGCGCACCACGTTCGCCCACTGGTTGATCAGCAGCGGCAGGTCCCGGTAGCTCTTGATCCACCGGCTCATGGCGTCGCCGATGATCGTCTCCGACGTGGGGCGCACCACCAGCGGCTCTTCCAGCTTCGCCTCGGGATCGACGACGAGCTTGCCGTCCACATTCTTCAGACGGTGGTGGGTGACCACCGCCATCTCCTTGGCAAAGCCCTCCACGTGCTGGGCTTCCTTGGCGATGAACGACAGCGGGATGAAGAGCGGAAAGTAGCAGTTGTCGTGCCCAGTCTCCTTGATGCGATCGTCCAGCTGGCGCTGGATCAGCTCCCACACCCCGTAGCCCCACGGCTTGATCACCATGGATCCGCGCACGGGCGACGGCTCAGCCATGTCGGCGTCGCGGACGACGGCCTGGTACCATTCGGGAAAGTTCTCGGCCCGGGTGACGGGCAAGGCGTGCTGGGTGCTGGACATGAGGCTTCCCTAGCCGGGGACCGGGCGACGCGCCAGACGCGGCGCGGCGGCTTGGAACATGGAGCGGGCGAGGCGATTCGAACGCCCGACCCTCACCTTGGCAAGGTGATGCTCTACCCCTGAGCTACGCCCGCATCC
>JAIYAO010000040.1 GCA_027488965.1 Alphaproteobacteria bacterium | reverse complement strand
CCCCCGAAACCTCCCGGATCTGGCCGGGGACAAAGGTCACCGCACCCGGGCTGTCACGCTCGACCGCCTCGCGTCTGCATCGACGACAGCGTGCACCGACTGCCCTCCACAAACGCGATGGACGCATCATACCACGGGTCTGGAGGTGTGGGATAAGCACGCGCGCGAGGCGAACTCAGCACAGTACCAAGAGCGGTTCTCGACCCGATCGTTCCAGCTCTTCAGTCATTCCGGGGCGGCCGCAGGCCGAAACCGGAACCCAGGGGCGCAAGCGCGCTTGAACGCCTGGGTTCCGGGTTCATCGCGTGCCGCGATGCTCCGGAATGACTGAGCTAGGTTTGCCGGTGTGGGATAGGGCCGCCCACTGTTTCCAGGGCGCGACTTGCCGAGATTCCCTAGAGACAGGTGAGCTGTGCCGCGGTCCTGCGCGCCAGCGCGGTCAGGCCTGCAGCTGCAACCGGGCGAGGCGCGCGTAGGCGCCGTCCTTCGCCATGAGGTCGTCGTGGGCGCCGGTCTCCACGATGCGGCCGGCGTCGAGCACGAGGATGCGCGTGGCGGCGCGCACGGTGGCGAGCCGGTGGGCGATGACGAGGGTGGCGCGGCCTTCTGCGAGCCGCGTCAGCGCCTCCTGGATCTTCGCCTCGCTCGCCGCATCCAGCGCGCTGGTGGCCTCGTCGAGCAGCAGGATGGGCGCATCGCGCAGGAAGGCGCGCGCCAGCGCCACCCGTTGCCGCTCGCCGCCGGAGAGCCTGCCGCCGCGCTCGCCCACGCGGGTGTCGTAACCGTCGGGCAGCGCTGCAATGAAGTCGTGGGCGGCGGCGGCGCGGGCGGCGGCCTCGATCTCGGCGCGCGCGGCGCCGGGGCGGCCGAAGGCGATGTTGGCGGCGACGGTGTCGTCGAACAGCGTCACGTCCTGGCTGACGAGGGCGATGGCGCCGCGCAGCGACGCCAGCGTCACATCGCGGATGTCGCGCCCGTCGAGGGTGATGGCGCCGGCGGTGACGTCATAGAGGCGCGGGATAAGGTTGAGCACCGTGGACTTGCCCGCGCCTGAGGCGCCCACCAGCGCCACGGTCTCGCCCGGCGCCACGGTGAAGCTCACGTCGGCGATGGCCGGGGCATCGCCATACGCGAAGGAAACGCCCTCGAACCGGATCTCGCCGCGCGGCGCCGCAAGCGCCACGGCGCCCGCGCGGTCGACCACCTCTTCCTTTTCGTCCACGAGGCCATAGACGCGGCCCAGCGCGGCGATCCCCTCGTTGAGCACGGTGTTGAACGTGCCGAGGCTGCGCGCAGCGGGAGAGGCTGCGCCCACCGCCACGATCATGCCGAGCAGGTCGCCCAGCGTCATGGCCCCGGAGACGATGCGCACGCCCGCCACCGCCAGCACCGCCGCCAGCGCAAGCCCGCCCACGATCTCCATCAACGGCTCCACGCGCGAGCGGTTGTAGACGATCTTCATGTTCAGCCGCCGGCGCTCCTCGAACGCTGCGGCCGCACGCGTTTCCTCGTTGTCTTCCAGCGCGTAGGTCTTGACGAAGCGCGGGCTTGAGAAGCTTTCCGACAGCAACGCCGTGAGGCGGCCCATCATCGCCTGCGCGTTCTCCGTCTGCGTGCGCGCGCGCCGGGCGATCGCCGCCAGCGGCGGACCGGCGAGGATGAAGAGCCCGAACACCAGCAGCGACACCACCCAGTCGAACACGATCATGGTGGCGAGCGCGCCGATCAGCGTCAGCGCATCGCGCGCCCCCACCTGCAACGCGCGGATCATGCCTTCGGCGATGACGTTGATGTCGTTCGTGAGCCGCGAGATCATCTGGCCGCTGGCTTCGCGGGCGCTGCGGGCGAAATCGGCGCGCACGAGCTTGGAGAACATCATCCCCTGCAGGTCGCGCAGCACCTTGTGACCGAGCCCCTGCAGCAGGACCGCCTGCGCCCAGATCGCGGCTGCGCGCACGGCGGTGGCCGCAAGGATCGCCAGCGGCGCCCATGCGATCACGCCGGTGTCGCCTGCCTGCAGGCGCTCCACCGTCTCGCGCATGATGAAGGCGTAGCCCACCCCGATCGCCGCCACCGCCGCCAGGATCGGCGCCAACAGCGCCATGTCGCCGCGGTAGCGATGGAGGTGGTCGCGCCAGAGGCGCGCGAGGAGAGGGGCGGCCTTGCCGCTAGTGCTCATGCGTCTCGCCGGTGGCGGGATCGAACAGGCGGTGCGCATGCAGGATGAAGTAGCGCGTGCGCGCGCTGTCCACGGTGCGTTGCGCGGCCGCCTTCCAGGCGTCGTAGGCGCTGCGGTAGTTGGCGAAGGCGCCGACGAAATCGATTCTGTCGAGATCGGCGAACTCCACGCTGTCGATGGCCTTTAGCTCGCCGCCGATCACGAGATGGAGAAGCTGTCTGTCGCTCATGCCGGGCGCTCCGCGAAGGTGGACGGGTGGGGCGTGATGGTGACGCGGTCGATCAGCAGCCGGTGCAGCGCGGGGCCGGCGGCGACGACGCCGGGCAGGCGGGGATCGGGCTTGTTGAAGAGGTACTCGTTGTTCCACGGATCGGTGATGCGCCCGCCGGCCTCGCTGAGGATGACGGAGGCGGCCGCGATGTCCCATTCGCTCTTGTAGCCGAGGCTCACGGTCGCGTCGTACTCGCCGGACGACACGAGGGCGACGCGGTAGGCGATGGCGTTCTTCTGCGAGCGCTGCATCGCTGGCCACGGCGTGGGCCAGAACTTGTTGGCGAAGAGATCCTCAGGCCCGATCATGCGGCAATCCTCGATGGCTGCTGTGGCGCTGACGCCGATGCGGTCGCCGTTGAGGCGCGCGCCGTGGCCGCTGGCGGCCTCGAACAGCTCTTCCAGGATCGGGTTGTAGACGACGCCGGCCACGGGGCGGCCGTCGCGCACCACCGACAGCGCGGTGCAGAACTCGGGCTTGCGCTTGATGAAGGCGCGCGTGCCGTCCAGCGGATCGACCACGAACACGCACTGGCGCCCAAGGCGGTCGGGGCTGTCGGCGGTTTCTTCCGAGAGCCAGCCGTACCCGGGCCGCGCGGCGGTGAGGAACTCGCGCAGCATGCGGTCCACCGCGAGATCCACTTCCGTCACGGGCCCGGCGGCGCCCTTGGACCAGATCTCGTACTCCGCGCCGAACTTCGCGCGCAGCAGCGGGCCCACCGAGAGGGCGGCGTCGCGCAGAAGAGCGAGGTCTTCGAGGGTGTCAGACTCCGGCGATGGCAAGGTCATCGACCAGGATGGACGGCGCATCCGTGCCGCCGCGGCGCTCGAGGTCGGCGCCGGGAACGAGGCGGGCGAATATCTCCAGCAGGTTGCCGGCGACGGTGATCTCGCTGACCGGGAAAGCCACGGCGCCGTTCTCGAACCAGAAGCCGGAGAAGCCCACCGACCAGTCGCCGTTGTTGGCGTTGAGCGAGGGCGAGAACATCTCGGTGACGAGCACGCCGGCGCCCGCATCGGCCATTAGCGCGGCGAGGTCGCGGTCGCCCGGCAGCAACGTGACGTTGGAAGAGGAGATGCCCGGCGGGCCGCCGTGGCCCAGCGTGGCGTGGCCGGTGGACTTGAGGCCCAGCTGGCGGGCGGCGGAGGCGTTCATCAGCCACGTGGTGAGCACGCCGTCGTCGATGATGTGGCGCTTCATGCCGGGCGCGCCCTCGCCGTCGAACGGCCGCGAGGAGAGCCCGCGCTTGCGGAACGGATCGTCCTCGATGGTGACGCCCTTCGCGAACACCTGCGCGCCGAGCTTGTCCTTCATGAACGACACCCCGCGCGCCACAGCCGCGCCGGAGATGGCGCCGAACAGCGGGCCGATCAGGCGGGCGGCGACACGGTTCTCGAAGATCACCGGCGCCCTGCGGCTTTCCAGCTTGCGCGCGCCGAGCCGCGCCACGGCGCGTTCTCCCGCCCGTGTACCAAGCGCCGCCGCTGCAGGCAGTTCGGACAGGAAGCGCGTGGTGCGCCCGTCATAGTCGCGCTCCATCTTGCCGTCGCGCTCGGCGATGACGCTGACGCCCACGCCGTAGGAGCTCGCGCGCGAGGCGCCGTGGAAACCGTCCGACGTGGCCATCTCCACAAAGCCCGCGCTCCAGGACGCGCCGGCGCCGGAGGAGTTGGTGACGCCGGAGACCGCCAGCGCCGCGCGCTCGGCGTCCTGCGCGAGCGCTTCCAGCGCATCGGCGTCGGGCCGCGCGTCGTCGTGGGTGTCGAGATCGGGAATGCTTGCGGCGCGTTCGGCGGGATCGAGCAGGCCGCAGAACGGATCCTCCGGCGCCAGCTTCGCCATGGCGACCACGCGTTCGGCCAGCTCCTTCAGCCCGTCCGCCGAGAGATCGGAGGAGGTGGCGCCCGCCTGCCGCTTGCCGAGGAACGCGCGCAGGCCGATGGAGCGGTTCTCCGACCGCTCCACGCCCTCGAAGGCGCCCATGCGCACGTCCACCGAGAGGCTTTCGCTCATGGACACGCTGGCGTCGGCGGCGTCCGCGCCGGCGGCGCGGGCGTGCTGGAGGAGGGCGTCGAGGGCGCTTGAAGCGGCCGTGTCGTAAGGCATGGACCTACATGGCGCGCGTCGGGGCGGGCGGCAACTGCGTCACAGGCCGCCCGCCGGCGCGCGGGGCGTTACAGCAGCGGCGCAAGCCCCGCCCAGATCAGCACCCCGCCCATCCCGATCAGCGCGAGCCAGGTGGCGATGATGCCCAGCGCCCGGCCGGGCGAGCGCCCGGAACTGGTGGACAGCCCGATGCCGTGGAGCACCCGGCCGAAGGTCAGCAGACCGCCCAGCACCTGGACCATGAGCAGGGACACGGGCTCCAGGATCGCCAGGAGAGTGAGGCCCGTAAGCGCTGCAGGAATATATTCCGATGCATTGGCGTGCGCCCGGATGGCCTGGAGCACCGCCGGGTTGCCCCCGTCGCCCAGCATCACCTTGTGCCGGATCCGCGCGCCCACCACGCCGAAGGCCAGCAGCATCAGGATGAGGATGTTCGCGCCGGCGAACACCGCCGCCCAATCCAGTTTCGTCAAGATTTCCTCCCGCGTGGTCAGGGGTGAGGTTAACGAGGTGTCAGCGCCCGGCCAAGGCGGCCGGTCATGCTGCGAATCTTCCGCCGAAGGCCCGCATTTTCCTGCCGATTTCCCGGAATCCCGCAGGGGCCGAAACCGCCCGTTCACCTCACCCGCCTAGTGTGGACCACAGAACAGATGTCGCCCCGCAAGGCGATGGGTATGGATAGGCAATTCGTGGTTCTCCCGGACCAGATGGCAGGCTCGCTTGGGGCCGAGGTCGCCGCCACGCTGCTCGTGGCGGCGATCGCCATGCTTGGGGCCTCCCTCCTGCTGGCGGTGCCCAGGCTCGAGCGGCTGGTGCGTGGCCGCCCCGCCAACGACAATGAAGCCGGAGAGGGCGCGGCCCGCGTGCGGCTGCGCGCGGTCTAGCGGCTCAGGGCGCTGCAGGCGGGGCCGGCAGGCTTTTAAGATAAGCGGTGACGGCGGCCGCATCCTCCGCAGTGAACCGGTACTCCGGCATAGGCGGCAGCGGGCGCGACCCGTCCGGCCGGACGCCGGTCTGCAGGAACTGCGTCAGCTGGGCCTCGTCGTAGCCCTTGGGCAGGCCCGCCAGCGGCGGGGACTGCGGCGCCCACGGCTGCGGCGCCAGCGGCGCAAACGGCACCGCCGTGCCGTGCAGATGCGTCGCCTTGTCGAGCAGGCCCGTGGGCAGGCGCAGGGTGTGACAGTCCCCGCACATGCCGATGCTCTCGACGAAGTATTCGCCGCGCGCGATGATGGCGGCGGGATCCGGCGCGGCGGTGGTCGTGGCGGTCGGCGCCGGTTGCGTGCAGCCGGCAAGCGCCGCCAGCGCAGCGATGGCGACCATGGACCTGTGCATAGGCTCTCTCCCCTGAAGACGCGGGCCTGAAGACGTGGAGAAGGTTACGTGTCTGCAAGGCCCGCGCAAGACGGGACTTTGGCGGCGCGGGCCGGTTTGCTACACGCTGTGGGAGGTTCGGGGAGGACGCGCATGTCGGTGTGGCGAAGCGTGGTGGCGGCGATGGTGCTGGCGTGCGTGTGCGTGAGCGCCAGCGCGCAGCAGGCCGGGCGCCGCGTGGCGCTGGTGATCGGCAACAGCGCGTATGCCTCGCAGGGGACGCTGGCCAACCCGGGGCCGGATTCGCGGCTGGTGGCGGATGCGCTGCGGCGGGTGGGGTTTGCGGTGATCCCCGTGAACGACGCCGGCAAGCCGGCCATGGAGCGCGCCCTGCGCGACTTCTCCCGCCAGGCCGACGGCGCGGAAGTGGCGCTGGTGTACTACGCCGGTCACGGCATGGAGGCGAACGGCGTGAACTGGCTGCTGCCGGTGGATGCCCAACTCGCCGACGAGCGGGATCTGTCGTTCGAGGCGATCAGTCTCGACACCGTGCTCGCTACCGTGGAGCGGGCGCGCGGCCTGCGCATGGTGGTGCTCGATGCGTGCAGGAACAATCCGTTTGCGCGGAGCATGCGGCGCAGTGTGAACACACGCGCAACGGTGACGCGCGGACTCGCGGATGTGGAGGTGACGGGGACTCTGGTGCTCTACGCCGCGCGCGGTGGCACGGTGGCGCAGGATGGACCTGCTGGCGGCAACTCACCCTTCGCGGCGGCGTTTGCGCGAAGAATTCCGGAGCCTGGAGTAGATATCCGCCTGCTGGTGTCGAAGGTGCGCGATGACGTGCTGGCGGCGACGGGTAAGTCGCAAGAGCCGTTCAGTTATGGGAGCCTGCCGGGAATTCCGCTGAGGTTGGTCACCAGTTCATCCCCTCTTGAGGTGAATAGAGAGCGGCCTGCCACAGCCTTTTTCAGCATTGAGAAAGTGCCTGAAGAACTGCGCGCTGTAGTCGCGGAATCAAGGTCAGCTTACGAGAAAGCGAGCGAAGCGCGATCACGCGCTGAGGTCGCGGCAACCGAAGGTCGCGCGATGGCACTTCGTGCAGAGAATGGGGCGCCAGGCACCTCGGTACTGCAAAACCAAACCTTGTCTTACAAGGGCGACGAAACAAGTGGTTACGGTGTTTATGAGGCATTTGGAGCGCACCTTCAGGCGGGGCTCAAGTACGCGGGACAGTTCGAGAATGGCGTGAATCACGGCTACGGAGTCAGTGACTATCGTGGTCGTAACACCAATGACGAACTCGAGTATGCGGGCGAGTACCAAGGTGGGCGTCGCGTCGGCTACGGCGTTGTGATGCTGAAGCAGGGGCAGATTTGGGGAAGATTTGAGGGAGCAGTGACGGGGGCTGGCGTCTTCAAGTTCACTACTGGCGAAGTATATGAAGGCGAGCTTTCACAGAACGGTCCTCATGGCCGTGGAGTTTGGTGGAGTGCCTCCGGCGAAGTCGAGTACTCCGGCACATGGATCAATGGTAAGCCGCAAGGTGCGCAGCGCGACTAGTGTCCTCCTCGGCGTGAATCAACACACAACACATTTGCCTGCCTAAGTGGCAATGATTGCAGAATCGCGGCCCCGCCACGCAATCACGTCCAAGCCTGCAATCGATCGCGCCCGCACTGACTTCGATTGAACCACGCAGTAGGCGTCGTTTGGCAAAGGCTTACGACGCTTCTTCGGTGTCAACGTGCGCGATGTCTAGGATTGTGCCGTCGAGCGCAAGCCCGACTTCCAGATCAGCCAGCGCTGGGGCGAGCGCGGCGCGCTCAATGTCGCGCCATTCTTCGTCCTTCAGGAAAACCTCAGGCCCGGCCTCAAGCAGGCGATCTATGCGCGCCGCTACGACGTCCTGCTCCGACTCCCGAGGTACGCGCGCGTGTTCGGTAGTGGCGTCGACGCTGCCTTTGGACGGACCACACAAACAAACACAGGCCTACTTCCAGATGGGCTTCCCATCCCCCGGCAGTCCCAGCGTCGCCCATTTCTCCGTCACGCGCGCGATGACGTCGTCGCTCATGCGGATCTGCTGGCCCCATTCGCGTTTGGTTTCGGGGACCAATTTGTTCGTCGCATCGAGGCCGATCTTGCCGCCGAGGCCGCTCTCGGGCGATGCAAAATCCAGGTAGTCGATCGGTGCGTTCTCGATCATGGTCACGTCGCGCACCGGGTCCATGCGCGTGCTGATCGCCCACATCACGTCCTTCCAGTCGCGCGCGTCGATGTCGTCGTCCACGACGATGATCCACTTCGTGTACATGAACTGGCGGAGATAGCTCCACGCGCCCATCATCACGCGCTTGGCGTGGCCGGGGTAGGCTTTCTTCATCGAGATGACGGCGATGCGGTAGCTGCAGCCTTCCGGCGGCAGCCAGAAATCCACGATCTCCGGGAAGTGCTGCTTCAGCAGCGGAATGAACACCTCGTTGAGCGCCTCGCCCAGCACGCTCGGCTCGTCCGGCGGGCGGCCCGTGAAGGTGGAGAGATACATCGGGTCGCGGCGCATGGTGATGGCGCTGAGCCGGAAGACGGGGAACTGCTCCACCGAGTTGTAGTAGCCGGTGTGATCGCCGTACGGGCCCTCGTCGGCCATCTCGTCCAGCATCACGTGGCCTTCGAGCACGATCTCGGCTTCGGCGGGCACTTTCAGTGGAATCGTTTTGCAGTTCACGAGTTCAACCTTTCGCCCGCGCAGCAGGCCCGCGAACTGATATTCCGAAAGCGTGTCCGGCACCGGCGTCACCGCCGCCAGGATCACGCCGGGATCGGCGCCGAGCACCGCGGCCACCGGCATCGGCGCCTTCAGCTTCTCCTTCCAGCGCCGGTGATGCTGCGCGCCCCCGCGCGCGTGCAGCCAGCGCATGATCGTCTCGCGACGCCCACGCTTCTGCATGCGGTAGATGCCGAGGTTGTAGTCGTCTTCCTTGGAGTCGCTTGGGCCCTTCGTGACGACAAGCGGCCACGTGATCAGCGGCGCGGGCTCGCCCGGCCAGCAGGACTGGATCGGCAGGCGGTCGAGATCGATGGCGTCGCCCTCGAGCACGATGTCCTGGCATGGCGCGCGCGACACCGTCTGCGGGCGCATGGCCATCACCTTCTGCGCGATGGGCAGCAGATCGAGCGCGTCCTTCAGGCCGCGCGGCGGTTCGGGCTGGCGCAGGAACGCCAGCAACTCGCCGACTTCGCGCAGATCGCGCGCGCTGCGCCGCTCCTTGCCGTCGAGCGTCACCGCCATGGCCACGCGCTCCACCGTGCCGAACAGGTTCGCCAGCACCGGCATCTCCGCGGGCCCGCGCTCGGTGTGGGCGTTCTCGAACAGCACGGCCGGCCCTTGCGTGGCGAGCAGGCGCGTCTGGATCTCCGTCATCTCGAGCACCGTGGAGACGGGGGCGGCGACGCGGGCGAGCTTGTGTTCGCCGTCGAGCTTCTGGAGGAATTCGCGGAGGGATTTGTAGGCCATGGGGTCAGGTGACACACACGGCCGTGTGTGTCACCGCGCCAGCACGTCGCCCCATTCCGGGTGGCGCCGGAAGGCCGCCGCCACATAGCTGCAGCGCGGTTCGATCCTGAGGCCCTGGTCGCGCACGTAGGCTATGGCGTGGGCCAGCAGGGCGCCGGCGATGCCCTGGCCTTCCAGCGCCGGGGGCACGCCGGTGTGGTCGATGACGAGGGCGCCGTCGGGGCGCATGTGGAACGTCATCTCGCTTTCGGGGCCCAGCGCCGTGCGCGCCACCCAACGGCCCCCGCGGGGCGTTTCCTCCAGCGTGATGGCAAGATCGTCGGGCGTCGCCATGATGCGGGCTCCTTTCGCGGTCAGGTCGCGCTAACATGGGCGCTTGCGGGGCAAAGGAGAAGGCGATGCGGATGATCGGTCTGGCGGCGGCGGCGCTGCTGCTTGCGTCCTGTGCCACGGTGGAGGCGCCCGCGCCATCGCCATCGCCGCCGCCTGCGCCCGCGGCGGACCTCGACGCCGATCCCCTGAACCTCCAGATCGAGATCGGCCGCTACAGCGCGCTGCTGGGCCAGGTGGTGGAGCACACGGGCGTCGCCTACGAGCACAAGGGCGCCGGCGACACTGTGCCCGAAGGCCCGCCCGCGCTGATGGCGGAGCTCGCCGCCGCCGTGGCGGACTACAACGCCGTCCGCGCCGCGCTGTGCGCCTCGCGGAACGGCGCCGCGACCTATGCCGCGATCCGCGCCGCCTCCTGCAACGCCCAGTTCCGCCCCGCATGGCCCGCAGCCCCGCTCACCCACGCGCTCGTCGCCCAGCGCAGCCACGAAGCCGGCCAGCCGATCATCGGCCTGTGGAGCGACGTGTGCGACGAGGCGCGGCGGCTCCAGCCGAAGGCGCAGCAGGACGAACCGGTCTGCCCGATGGAATGAGCGGGAGAGAGGCGCGCATGTCGAAGGTGATCCGCCCGCATGACCCGCAGTGGGGGCGCGACTTCGCGGCGGAGGCCGCAAGGCTTGGCGCACTGATGGGGAGCGCACTCGTGCGGCTGCACCACATCGGCAGCACGGCGATCCCGGGCCTCGTGGCCAAGCCGGTCATCGACATGCTGGCGGAGGCGGCCTCTCTCGAGGCCATCAACGCGCGCACGCGTGATCTGGAGGCCGCAGGCTACGAGGCGCGGGGCGCGTACGGGATCGAGGGCCGGCGCTATTTCAAGAAGTTTTCGCCGGATGCGGCGCTGCCCCGCTATCACCTCCACGTGTACGCTGAAGGTGCGCCGCACGTGGCGCGCCATCTGTGTTTCCGGGACTATCTCCTTCTGCGGCCGGAGGTGGCGCAGGCGTACGGCGCGCTCAAGGTTGCGCTGACGGACCCCGCCGTGGACCCGCCGCCGGACTATGTCGCCGGCAAGTCCGCCTTCGTCAGGGACGTGGAGGCGGCCGCACTCGCCCATTTCGGCCGCGGGCCGGACTGAGCGCGGCGCCGCACGGGGCCGATTCCGGGCGGCCGCCCTTGCCCGGGACGGCGGGTCGGGGAATTCTTGTGCACGCGCAGGCCCTCGCGCGCCAGGAGCGTTCATGGTCCCGTCGTCCGCCGCAGAAATCCCCGCGCCCGGGCGCACGCCGATCTGGGCGCATCTCTACGTGCAGGTGCTGGCCGCGATCCTGATCGGCGGCGTCATCGGCCATGTGTGGCCGACGTTCGGGGAAAGCCTGAAGCCGCTCGGCGACGCCTTCATCAAGCTGGTGAAGATGGTCATCGCGCCGGTGATCTTCCTCACCATCGTCACGGGGATCGCGGGCATGCGCGATCTCGGCGGCGTGGGCCGGGTGGCGGGCAAGGCGTTCGCCTATTTCCTCGTGTTCTCCACGCTGGCGCTGATCGTGGGCCTCGTGGTGGCGAACCTCGTGCAGCCGGGGCGCGGCCTCAACATCGATCCCGCCAGTCTCGATCCGGGCGCCGTGGCGCAGTACGCGGGCAAGGCGCACGAAACGACGGTCGTCGGCTTTCTCACGGGCATCATTCCCGACACGTTCGTGGGCGCGTTCGCCGGCGGCAACATCCTCCAGGTGCTGTTCGTGTCGATCCTGTTCGGCGTGACGCTGGTGCTGACGGGCGATGCGGGCAGGCCCGTGACGTCGTTTCTCGAAGCGGTGAGCGCGGCGTTCTTCCGGCTGGTGGCGCTGGTGATGAAGGCCGCGCCCATCGGCGCGTTCGGGGCGTTCGCCTTCACCATCGGCAAGTACGGCATCGGCGCCATCGCCAATCTCGCCGCGCTCGTCGCCACGTTCTATCTCACCGCCGCGGTGTTCGTGATCGGCATCCTCGGGATCGTGGCGTGGGTCAACGGGTTCAGTATCTTCAGGCTCATCCGCTACCTGAAGGAGGAGCTTCTGCTCGTGCTGGGCACCTCGTCCTCCGAGGCCGCGCTGCCCAGCCTGCTGGAGAAGATGGAGCGGGCGGGCGCGTCCAAAGCCGTGGTCGGCCTCGTCGTGCCCACGGGCTATTCGTTCAACCTCGACGGGACGAACATCTACATGACCATGGCGGCGCTGTTCATCGCGCAGGCGCTGAACATCCCGCTGACGCTGCAGGAGCAGGTCGTGCTGTTGCTGGTGGCGATGCTGAGCTCCAAGGGGGCGGCGGGCATCACGGGCGCGGGGTTCATCACGCTGGCGGCGACGCTGTCCGTGGTGCCGTCCGTGCCCATTGCGGGGATGGCGCTGATCCTGGGGATCGATCGCTTCATGAGCGAATGCCGGGCGGTGACCAACTTCATCGGCAATGCGGTGGCGACGCTCGTGGTCGCGCGGTGGGAGGGCGCGCTCGACCGCGACGCCCTGCGCACCGCACTGTCGGGGGCGCCTGCACCCGTGGCCGCGCAACCCGATCCCGCCGCGGGGCCGGGCGAAAAGGAGCTGGTCGCCACCGACTGAGCGCGCCACAGCGCTATTTCAGCCGCCACACGCCCGTCTTCTTCACCGCCGCGTCTTCCAGCGCCGTCAGCGTCGGCACTTCGTAGCTCGCCACCTGTTCGAGCGCGTCCTTCGGCAGATATGTGCGGCCTGGATCGCCGATCAGCACCGTGCGGCCATCGCCCGCGAGCGTGCGCAGCCAGGCCAGCAGCCGGGGCGAGAGATCGCGGTCGTAGAACAGGTCGCCCACCAGGATGACGTCGGCGTCCGTCGGCCCGCCGATGGGATCGGCGTCGCCGGTGGAGATTTCCACGCCGTTCAGCGCGGCGTTCATCGCGGCGGCGGGCGCGCAGAAGGGATCGATGTCCACCGCACACGCGGACGCTGCGCCCGCCTGCATCGCCGCGATCGCCACAAGGCCCGAACCGGACGCCACATCGAGCACCGTCTTGCCGCGCACGATGGCCGCGTTGTCGAGGATGTAGCGCGCCAGCGCCTGTCCGCCCGCCCACGCGAACGCCCAGAACGGCGGCGGCAGGCCGAGCTTGTCGAGTTCCTCTTCGGTCAGTTGCCACAGCGCCACGGCGTCGTCGGCCAGTTGCAGGCGCACCTCCGGCACATGCGGCGGCGCCGTGACACGCGTGTTTGCGCGGATGAAGGCGGGGATGTCTGGGATCAAGCCGGTGCGGCGATCTTCAGCACGTCCCCGTACCCGCGCCGGATCTCCATGCGGGGGCCGTAGCCCTTCGCCATCAGGAGGCGGTGCGCCTCTTCGAGCTTCCAGCACGGCAGGTGCATGAACACGTGATGTTCGGCGTGGTAGTGCACCCAGTAGGGCGCGATCAGCAGGCGTTCGAGCGGGTTGGCCAGCGTCGTGCGCGCGTGGTGGAACGGGTCTTCGTGTTTGCCCACGCAGGCATGTTCGCCGATGTTGCGGATGCGCGTGACGAACTGGAACCACGTGGCCAGCGGCACAAGCCACAGCGCGAAGTACGCCCACCACAGCCCCGCCGCCGTCAGCACGGCGAGGAAGACGACGTTGATCGCAAGGAAGCGCGTGCGCGTGTCGTTGAGGAAGCCGGTCTTGCCGTCGGTCGGCGCATCGCTCTTCTTCGCGAGGAACTGGCCCACGCGCAGCTTGTAGGCGGTCTGCCCCGTGAGATCGCGCACCACCTTGCGCCACAGGCTCTGGCGCGTGGTCGGGAAGGGCTTGGAGAGCACGAGGTCGGGGTCCTCGGGCTGTTCGGTGAACCGGTGGTGGCGCAGGTGATACTTTCGGTAGGTGGCGAGGTTGGAGCCGATGGGCGCCGCACACAGCCAGTCGCCTACGACGTCGTTGATCTTCTGGTTCGGATGCAGCGCGCCGTGGGCAGCGTCGTGCATCAGGATGCCGAGACCGAGCTGGCGCGTCCCGATCACCATCACGGCGAGGAGGAACGTCACGGGGTTGGGCCAGAGCACGAACAGCGCGCCCGCGCCCACGATCAGCGCCCACGCGTGCGCCACCAGCGCCAGCCCCCGCCAGGAGGAGCGTGCGGTGAGCCCGGCCCACTCCTCGGGCGAGAAGACGGTCTTGGGGTCGATGCGGGCGACGGCGGCCATGGCCCTGCATATCACGGCGCCGCCGCCGCGCGCGAGAGCCGGCGGCGGGGGCGGACGCTGCGGTAAATCCGCACCGTCACACGGGCGTGCTAGACAGCGGGCCGCCCAGCCCTCCAGTCCCCGCCAGAGGGAAAACTCGGGAGTTCGGGCATGAGGGCGTGGCGGATACTGGCGGCGTTTGCGCTGCTGCTGGCGGGGTGTGCGACGGCCCCCGCGCCCACGCCCACGGTCCGCCCGCCGGGCCCGGTCATCCTGGTGGCCATCGACGGGTTCCGGCCCGACTATCTCGACCGCGGCATCTCGCCCACGCTGTCGCGCATGGCCGCCGAGGGCGTGCGCGCCGCCGCCATGCGCCCGTCCTTCCCCTCGCTCACCTTCCCCAACCACTACACCCTCGTCACCGGCCAGCGGCCGGACCGGCACGGTGTCGTCAACAACATCATGGAGGATCCCGCGCACCCGGGCGTGGTGTTCACGCTGGGCGACAAGGCGGTGAACCTCCAGCCCCACTGGTGGAATGATGCGGCGCCGCTGTGGGTCACCGCCGAACAGCAGGGCGTGCGCACCGCCACCATGTTCTGGCCGGGCTCGGAGGTGGAGATCCGCGGCGTGCGCCCGCAGGATTTTGCGCCGTTCGACCAGAAGATGCCGTCCGCCGCCCGGGTGGACCAGGTGCTCGCGTGGCTCGACCGCCCGCCCGCGGCGCGCGCGCGGTTCTTTACGCTCTACTTCGACATCGTCGATACCGCCGGCCACATCCAGGGCCCCGACAGTCCCGAACTCAACGCCGCCGTGGCGGAGGTCGATGCGGCCATGGCGCGCCTGCTGGACGGTCTGGCGGCGCGCGGCCTTGCCGCCAACGCCGACATCGTCGTCGTCGCCGATCACGGCATGGCGCCGGTCTCGGCGGAGCGCACGGTCGACCTCGACGCCGTGATCGCGCCCGCGCTGGTGCGCTATGTCTGGCCCCCGGGGCCGCTCGCGGGGATCGCGCCGGCGCCCGGCCAGACGGAGGCGGCGCTGGCGCCGCTCGTCGGGCGCCACGGCCACGCGGAATGCTGGAAACGCGCCGACATCCCGGCCCGCTACCACATGGGCGCCCACCGGCGCGTGCCGCCGGTGGTCTGCCTCGCCGACACCGGCTGGACCATGACCTCTTCAGCCAGCCCGCGCCGCTACCCCATCCGGGGCGGCGCGCACGGCTATGACACGGAAGACCCGCTCATGGGCGCGCTGTTCCTGGCGCACGGCCCGGCGTTCCGGCCGGGCGTCACGCTGCCGGCGTTCGACAACGTCCACGTCTATCCGTTGCTGGCGAAGCTCATCGGCGTCACGCCGGCGGCGAGCGACGGCGACGCCGGCGTGCTGGCGGGCGCCTTAAAGTAACGCGCGGCCGTGTGTGCGATGGCGTACCGACGCTGCAGGGGATTCACGCCACCACGGGCCTGCAGCTGGCGCGGGACCTACCGGACATGCCCGATGTCGATCACAAAGGAACGCCCGCCGCGATGACGGCTGTGCAGTTGTTTGTTGAGTTGATCATCGATCCCCACGCGCGGCTGCAAGACGCCGAACAGCTGAACCTGACGGCCGAAGTGGAGCACTTCATCGCCCGCAAGGATGTGCGCCTCAGCCCGCCGGTGGAGGCGATGCTGCGCAGGATGGCGGCGGTGGTGCAGGCGCAGATGGCGCAAGGCGCGGACGGCGACGACGGCGCGGTCCGCGCGGGGCAACACGCCGCCGTCCACAGCCCACGGACGGCGACGCGTTGCAGTCGGGACGGGGATTGAAGCGACCCGACTGCATGGACAGTCCCACGGGGGGCGCCTGCAGTCGGCCCGATACCGTACAGAGTGGGCGCGCGCCTAGACCGTCTTCGTGTCGGCGACGCGCCACAGATGCCAGGCGGCGGCGCTGCGCCATGGGCCCCAGCGTTCCGCGAAGGCGTCCAGCTCCTTCGGCGTGAACGGCCGGCCGAACAGTTTTTCCGCGCCCTTGCGCACGCCGAGGTCGTCGATGGGCATCACGTCGGGGCGGCCCATGGCGAAGATGAGGTGCATCTGCACCGTCCAGCGGCCGACGCCGCGGGCGGCGGTGAGGCGCTCCACGATCTCCTCGTCGCCGAGGTGTTCGATTTCCTTCGCATCGGGAATGACGCCGCTGACGCGCAGGCGCGCGATGTCCTTCAGCGCGGCCGTCTTCTGCCGGGAGAGGCCCGCGGCGCGCAGCTTTTCGTCGGACGCCTTCAGCAGCGAGTTGGGGCTGGGGAAATCGGAGCGGGGAAACAGCGCGATCACGCGGTTGAGGATGGTGGTGGCGGCCTTGCCCGACAGCTGCTGGAACACCACCGCGCGCACCAGCGACTGGTAGGGATCGGGCGAGCGCTCGGGTTTGATGGGAAAGGGATCGTGCAACGGCGCCACGCGCGCCATGCCTTCGCACACCTTCACCAGATGCGCCTCGGGGGCGGCGAGTTTCCTGCGCGCCATGACTAGCCCCCCAACCACGGCGCCACCGTGCGCCACGCGCCCTCCAGCGCGAACGCGCCCGCAACGGCCAGCCCGATCAGCGCATTGCGCTTGAACGCAACGAGCGCGGACGCCGGCGCTGCGTCCTCGATGCGCGCCACAGTCGGCCAGATCAGCAGCGCGCCGATGGCGGCGAGGCCCGCCGCCACCGCCAGCCCCGCCCCCGCAAGCGCCGCCGCCGCGCCCCACAACGCCAGCGCCGCCACGTAGAACGCCGTCGTCCACCACCGCCAGCGGTCGCCGAACAGGCGCGCCGTGGAGCGCACGCCCACCAGCGCATCGTCCTCCACGTCCTGCAGCGCGTAGATGGTGTCGTAGGCGATGGTCCACGCCACGCAGCCCGCAAACAGCAGCAGGGCGGCGGGCGTCAGCGTCCCGCGCATGGCCGTCATCGCCACCAGCGCGCCCCAGGAGAAGCACAGGCCCAGCCACGCCTGCGGCCACCACGTCACCCGCTTCATCAGCGGGTAGAGCGCCACGAGCGGAATGGCGCACAGCGCCACAAGCTGCGCCGTCTGCGGCAGCGACAGCAGCACGAGCAAGCCCACCCCGCATTGCGCGGCCATCCACGCGATGGCGCCCCGCACGCTCACCTGGCCGGCGGGGATCGGCCGCAGCGCCGTGCGCGCCACCTGCGCGTCGATCTTGCGGTCGAGGATGTCGTTCCAGGTGCAGCCTGCGCCGCGCATGGCGATGGCGCCGATCAGCAGCAGCAGCGCCAGCCCCGCGTCCTCCAGCCAGAACCCCTCCAGCGTCTCCGCCAGCGCGATGCCCATGAGGCACGGCAGGAACAGGAGCTGCCACCCGATTGGCCGGTCCAGCCGCGACAGGCGCGCATAGGGCTGCAGCGCCGCGGGCAGGCGGTCGGTCCAGTGGAGCGCAAGCGCGTCCAGCGGCTTGGGGGCGGGCTTGGCGTGGGCCATGCCCCTCCATGCCCAATCCCCCTCGCGCAGCGCAAGGTTCGCCGTTATGGACACGCCCCGGGAACAATGCGCGAGGGGCAGGCCCATGACGTTGCAGGAGCAGGTGCTGCAGGACCGGCTGGCGTCCTATGCGCGGCTGCGCGGGGGCTATTCGGTGCCGCTGGCGGGGGCTGTGTACTGGGCGGCGCTCGGGGCGGCCGGGTATGTCCTGCCGGAGCGGCAGTGGATCCTCGCGGCATTCTATACCAGCGGCCTCATCTTCCCGCTGGCGCTGCTGTTCGCCAGGCTGCTGCGCAACGACTTCATGAAGGACAAGACCGCCACGGGCACGGTGCTCGGCCCCGCCTTCGTGGGCATGCTGCTGTTCTGGCCCATGGCGTTCGCCGCCTTCGGCGCAGCGCCGGAACTCGTCCCGCTGATCCTGGCCATCGGCATGTCCATGCACTGGCCGGTGATCGGGTGGTCCTACGGACGCCCGCTGATCTATAGCGCGCATGCCGTGGTGCGTGCGGTGGCGGTGCTGGCGATCTGGGTGCTCTACCCGGAGGCGCGCCTCACGTGGCTGCCGCTCTCGGTGGCGGTGGTGTATGTGCTCACGGTGGCGGTGATCCTCATCGATTCATCCGCCGTGCGGCGGCGGTTCGCGGCGGCGTAGGCGTTCCGCTTTACCGCGGCGCACGATGGCGGTATGAAGTTCCACACAACGGAGAGACCGCGCATCCATGAACACCCCGTGATCTTGTCGGCGACCTGACAGGCCGCCGAGACCCGCAACGCCGGCGCCGCCGGCCGACCCCGTCGAACACGCCTGTCGCCGCACACATCACGGTCCCGCCATTCCCTTGAGGAGCGGCCGCGCGGATCCTGAATTCAAGTTCATCAGCCGTCGTCGATGCTCCGGACCGGGCGCGCGCCGGCTTTCCCAACGGTGATCGCATGAGCGACGCGTATGCTCTGGACGATGACGAGAACGGGCCCCTCAAAGCCCCGCTCAAGGACATCGTCGCCTACATCTGGAAGCGCTGGACGGATTATCCCGTCTGGCTGTGGAGTTTCTTCGGACTCTACACGCTGGCCGTCGCCTGCGACGTCTTTCTGCCGGTGGTCTCGGCGCAGCTGATCGGGGCGCTCGCCGGCGATCCCGCCACCTCGAAGGATCGGGCGATGGAGGCGTTCGGCCTCTTTGCGCTGGTGGCGATGGGGCTCTACCTCTTCCGCAACCTTTCGGTGCGGTTCTGGATTCCGCTCGCCTCGCGCAACATGCGCGGCATCGTCACCGACGGCTTCCGGGACGTGCAGCGCTTCTCGTCGGACTGGCACGCCAACAACTTCGCCGGCGCCACCGTGCGTCGCGTCAGCCGCGCCATGAACGCCTACGACACGATCTCCGACACGTTCGTCTGGTACGTCCTGCCCGCCACCATCGTGCTGGTGGGCCTGACGGCGATCACCTTCGCGCAATGGCCGCTGATCGGGGCGTTCATGGGCGTCACCATCGCGGCCATGCTGGCGCTCAACTACTGGAGTTCGCGCCACTATCTCGCGGCGGACTACACCGCGACCAACAGCGCCGACACCGCCATCGGCGCAGCCCTTGCGGACGCCGTCGGCGCCAACGCCGCGGTGAAGGCCTTCGGCGCCGAGGCGCGGGAGGAAGGCCGCTTCGCCGCCATCGTGGAGGACTGGCGCGTGAAGGCCGAACGGCTGTGGGTGCGCTCCACCAACACCTGGGTGGTGCAGAACGTGTTGCTGTTCGTGCTGCAGGCGGGGCTTGTGGGCCTCGTGGTGCTGGAGTGGTCGCGCGGGCGCGCCACGTCGGGGGACGCGGCGTTTGCGGTGACATCCTACTTCGTGGTCTCGGGCTATCTGCGCACGCTGGGCGAAAACATCCGCGCGCTGCAGAAGGGCGTGGCCGACATCGCCGATGTGGTGGCCTACCAGGCGCAGGCCGCCGATGTGGTCGATGCGCCGGACGCGCCGGACTTCACGCCCGGGCGCGGCGAGATCGCCTTCCAGAACGTCTCCTTCGGCTATCGCACGCAGGCGGCGCCGCTCTACCGTGACTTCTCTCTCACCGTCGCACCGGGAGAGACGGTGGCGCTTGTGGGCCCCACGGGGGCCGGCAAGTCCACGTTCGTGAAGCTGGTGCAGCGGCTCTACGATGTGGACGGCGGCGCCATCCGCATCGACGGGCAGGACGTGCGCACGGTCACGCAGGCAAGCCTGCGGGCAGCCATCGCCACCGTCCCGCAGGATCCCGCGCTGTTCCACCGCTCGCTGCGCGAGAACATCGCCTACGCGAGGCCGGACGCCGGCATGGCGGAGATCGAGGCCGCCGCGCGGCGCGCCCGTGCGCACGATTTCATCGCGCAGCTGCCGCTGGGCTACGAAACGGAAGTGGGCGAGCGCGGCGTCAAACTCTCGGGCGGCGAACGCCAGCGCGTGGCGCTGGCGCGTGCGTTCCTGGCCGATGCGCCCATCCTGATCCTCGACGAGGCCACAAGCTCGCTCGACACCGAGACCGAGCGCGACGTGCAGGCGGCCATGGCGGAACTGAAGGAGGGCCGCACCACCATCGTCATCGCCCACCGTCTCTCCACCGTGCGGGCGGCGGACCGCATCCTCGTGTTCGAGAAGGGCGTGATCGTCGAGCAGGGCCGCCACACGGAGCTGCTGCAGCAGGGCGGGCTCTACGCGCGTCTCAACGCGCTGTCGGCGGGGGACCTGATCGCGGCGGAGTGAGCGCTCTCAGGACCCGCGGGACGCCCGCGCCAGCGCGTAGACGCGCGCGGCCTGCGCCAGCAGGCGCTCCGGGGGGCGGTCGCGGTCGATGGCGGCCACGAGGGCCGACAGCGCGACGCCGTCGGCCCGCGCCGCCGCTTCCAGCGCCTTCCAGAATTCGGGCTCCAGCGCCAGCGAGGTGCGGTGCCCATCGAGCACGAGGGAGCGTTTGAGGAGGCCCGGCATCTGCGCGTCACTCTGGAGCGCGCCTGCGCCGGGCGCTAGGTTCCCGGCATCGCGGCGCGTCGGCGCCGCCTGTCGATTCGGGCCGCATATGGAAACCGCTTGTCATGGTGCATGAGGACGTCCCGCCGCCGTCGCGCACCCGGCGCGAGTTGCGGATCGCGCTGGGCATCGTGTTCGGCGCCATCGGCGCTGCTGCCCTGGCGAGCGTGTTCGTGGCGCTGTCGCCCACGGTGGAGACGCGCCGCGCAGCGCCCGTGCGCGCCGCCACGCCGGAGGCCCATCGTGCGGACCTGACGGTGGACGTCAACGCCGCCATCGCCACCGCCCGCATGGCCGCCGAGCGGGCCGATGCGGTCGCTGCGGAGGCCGAGGCGCTGGCCGCGCGGGCCCGCGCCGGGCGCGGCCGCGGCGCCACGTTCGCGCGGCTGACGCTGAAGGACGGCAAGACCTACGAGGGCGAGGCCAGCAACGGCGCGCCGGAGGGCGTGGGCGTCATGCGCGGCGGGCCGCTGGCGTTCGCCGCCGGCTTCTTCGTGGGCGGCATCCGCAGCGGGCCCGGCGTCGATTGCGCGAAGCCGGACTGCACGGGCGCCAGCTACGTCGGGGACTTTCGCGCCAACGCGCCCACGGGCGCCGCACGGATCACGTTCGAGGACGGCGCGGTCTACCGGGGCGATGTGCGTGATGGCGCGCCGGACGGATTCGGCGAACTGCGCCGTCCCGACGGGTCCAGCTACGTGGGTGCCTTCACGAAGGGCCGCCGCGACGGCCACGGCGCGGAAACTCCCGCGCAGGGCGCCCCCCAGCGCGGCTACTGGCAGGCGGATCAGCTGTCGGAGGGGTTGCCGTCCTGATCGTCGCGCCTGCGGGCGTCGAGATCGCGGGCGGCCTTGGCGTTGCGCGCGTCTGTCAGGGACTTTTCCGGTGCGCTGCGGCCGTGCTGGATGCGGTTGTCCGCCGCCGCGCCTTTCGCTGCGTCGCGGTCGCGCGCCTTGCGGGCGCGGCGCAGGTTGACGATTTGCGCGGGCGGCTTGGGGCGATCTACCATGCGGGATCCTTGGGGCCTGCCTTCACGCGGGGCCGCGGCCCCTCCGCGTCGCGGCCGAGATCGGCCATCACGTCGGCGCGCGCCTCGTCTAGGTTGGGCGCAGGCGGGCGGGTGCGCGAGTCCGTGAACCCGGAAATCTTGATGGCGTTGCCGGACATCTTCAGCGCGCCCATCTCGGGATCGTCCACCTCCACGAACATCGCGCGCGCCTCAAGCTGGGGATCGCGCACCACGGCGGCCATGTCCTGCACCGGCGCGCACGGCACGCCCGCGGCCTGCAACGCGGCGACCCAGTCCTTCGCGGTGCGGCTGCCAAGCGCCTGCTCGATCAGCGCCTTCAGCGCCACGTGGTTGGCGTAGCGTCCGAAGAGGGAGCTGTAGTTGGGGTCGGCTGCGATGCCCGGCTGTCCCAGCGCCGCGCACAGCGCAGCGAACAGGTGATCGTTGGCGCACGCGATGGCGATCGGCGCGTCGCTGGCCTGGAACACGTCGAACGGCGTGATCACCGGATGGCGCGAGCCGGTGGGGCCCTGCGATTCGCCGCTGGCGAACTGGCGCACCAGCGCGCTCTCCAGCAGCATCGTCTGGCAATCGAGCATGGCGATGTCCACGAGGCGGCCCTCGCCCGTGACGCGACGGTCGTAGAGCGCCGCCACCACGCCCAGCGCCGCAAACAGCCCCGCGCCGAGATCGCCCAGCGAGATGCCCAGACGCACGCCGGGGCCGCCTTCGGGGCCGTTGATCGAGATCATGCCGCCCAGCGCCTGCACCACGAGATCGTAGGCGGGCAGGTCCTTGTAGGGGCCCGTCTGTCCGAAGCCGGAGATCGCGGCGTAGACCAGTTGCGGATGGCGCGCGTGCACGGCCTCCCAGCCATAGCCCAGCTTCTCCATCACGCCGGGCCGGAAGTTCTCCACCAGCACATCGGCCTTCGCCAGCAGGCCGTCGAACACGGCGCGGTCGTTGTCGGCCTTCAGGTCGAGCGCGATGGAGCGCTTGCCGCGGTTGATGCTGGCGAAATAGACGCTCTCGCCGTTGAGGAAGGGCGGGAAGGCGCGCGTGTCGTCGCCATGGCCGGGCTGCTCGACCTTCATCACCTCCGCGCCCAGCTCCCAGAGCAGCGTGGTGCAGTAGGGACCGGCCAGCACGCGGGAGAGATCGAGCACGCGCACGCCATGAAGGGGGCCGCGCGGCGGCTGGGACGGGTCGGTCATGGGCGCTTCTCCGGTGGGGGCTTCTCCCACGCCGGCGCGGGGCAGGTCCAGCGCTTGACGCTACGGCGGCGATTGTGTGGAGGCCCCGCTTCGCGGCATGGTCGGCCCATGGGTGAACGCAGTCTCATTCTCGGCGCAGGGATCGCCGGGCTTTGCGCGGCGATGGCGTTGAGCGGGCGCGGGCGCACCATCACGGTGCTCGACCGCGATCCCCCGCCGCCGGACCTCGATCCCGATGCGGCGTTCGCAGACTGGTCGCGCCGGGGCGTCACGCAGCTGCGCCACAGCCATGTGTTCATCGGTCGGCTGATCTCGCTGCTGCGCGCGCGCCAGCCGGCCCTGTGGCGGGCGCTGACCGACGCGGGCGCACGGGAATCCACCTTCGCCGATGCGCTGCCGCCGACGCTGCGCGCGCAGTATGCCTATGCGCCCGGCGATGAGGACATGTCCTTCCTGTTCAGCCGCCGCAGCACGCTGGAACTCATCATGCGCCGCCACGCCGGCGCGCTGCCGGACGTGACGTTCGTCACGGACGCGTTCGTGGAGGGGCCGCTGTTTGCGCGCCGCGACGGCGCACTGGCGCTGGAGGGCGTGCGCGGAACGCTGGCCGGCGCAAAGACCGAATGGCGCGCCGACGCCGTGATCGACGCCATGGGCCGCACATCGCAGTTCACGGACTGGCTCGCCGCGGAAGGCGCGCCCGTGCCGGAAGAGTCCACGCCTGCCGGCATCCTCTACTTCACGCGCCACTATCGCCTGCACGACGGCGCCGAGGAGCCGCCGCGGGGGCTGACGCCGGGCGCGGGCGATCTCGGCTACCTGAAGTACGGCGTGTTCATCGCCGACAATCGCCATTTCTCCGTGACGTTGGCGTGTCCCGAGATCGAGAGCGAGATGCGCGTGGCGCTGCCGCGCGGCGAGGTGTTCGATGCGGCCTGCGCGCACCTGCCGGGCGTGGCCCCTTGGACGGACCCGGCGCGCGCCGCGCCCGCGAGCAAGGTGTTCGCCATGGGCGCGCTGAAGAACGCCTGGCGCCATTTCCTGGTCGAGGGCGCGCCGCTGGTGCGCAACTATTTCCCCATCGGCGACGCCGCGGTGCGCACCAACCCGCTCTACGGCCGCGGCTGCTCCACCGGCGCGATCCAGGCGTTCCTGTTGGGGGACGTGTTCAACGAAATGACGGACCCTGCACAGCGGCTCGCCGCGCTCGATGGGCGTGTCCGCGCCGAGATCCGCCCCTTCTTCGACGCCATGGTGCGCCAGGATGCGCAGGCGATCCGCCGCGCCGCCCGGGAGCGCGCGCCCGACGGCCGCACGCCCCGCTGGCGCGCCCGCGCCATGAAAAGCTTTATCGAGGACGCCGTAGGCCCCGCATCGCGGGGAGACCTCGTGGTGCTGCGCGCACTGATGCGCGGGTTCCACATGCATGAAGGCCCCGCCGCCTGGCTGCGCCGGCCGGCGGTGCTGGCGCGGGTGCTGGCCGCCTGGGCGCGGCCGCGCGCGGCCAAGGCCCACCTCTATCCCCCGCCGCTCGGCCCGGCCCGGGGTGAGATGCTGGCCGCACTCGGCGTGCCCGCCGGGGGCGCATAGGGGGCTGGCGCTTTCGTGATGGCGCAGGGCTGGCGTTCCGTGGCCCCGGTGCGCGATCATGGTCCGGAGTACACGGCCGCCAAGAGCCGTGCCGCCCCGGGGAGACAACGCGCGTGACCCAGACCATCGACGCCGGCCAGCCTCCAGCACCAGCCACCGCGCCCGCCATCACGCCCGTATCCGACAGCTACCGCCGCTACGCCATGGGCCTGCTGCTGGTGGTCTACATCCTCAACTTCGTCGACCGGCAGGTGATCAACATCCTGGCCGAGCCGATCAAGAATGAACTCGGCCTGCTGGACTGGCAGGTGGGCGCCATGTCGGGGCTCGCGTTCGCGCTGTTCTACACCGTGCTCGGGCTGCCCATCGCGCGGCTTGCCGAACGCGGCCACCGGCCGCGCATCATCGCGGTGGCGCTGGCGCTGTGGAGCGCGTTCACGGCGCTGTGCGGCCTTGCGCAGAACTTCACGCAGCTGGTGCTCGCCCGCATCGGCGTGGGCATCGGCGAAGCCGGATGCACCCCGCCCGCACACTCGCTCATCACGGATTACGTGCCGAAGGAGAAGCGCGCCTCGGCGCTGGCGTTCTACTCGATGGGGACGCCGCTCGGGGCGCTCGTCGGCATGGGGCTCGGCGGCGTGGTGGCCGATGCGTGGGGCTGGCGCGCGGCGTTCATCGTCTGCGGTCTGCCGGGACTGGCGCTGGCCCTCATCGTGGCGTTCACGCTGGTGGAGCCGCGCGCCAAGCGGGTGCTGGCGGATGTGCGCGCGGCGGGCGCCAAGAGCGTGTCCTTCACCCAGGCGCTGGCGGTGCTCGCCAAGAAGCGCACGTTCTGGCTCGTGGCGTACGCCGCGGCGGTGAAGGCGTTCATCGGCTACGGCCACGCACCGTTCACCGCGTCGTTCTTCTTCCGCAACCATACCGAAGAGATCGCGCGCCTTGCGGCCATGTTCGGCCTGCAGTCGGCGGGTTTCCTCGGTCTCGCGCTCGGCATCGTCGGCGGCACGGCCGGCGCCATCGGCGCCTATGCGGGCGGCTACATCGCGGACCGTTTCGGCGGCAAGGACCTGCGCGCCTACGTGAGTGTGCCGGCCATCGCGGCGCTGGCGACGATTCCGATCTTCATCATCGCCATGACGATGCCGACGGCGCTCGGGGCGATGTGTTTTCTCGCCGTCAACGCGGTCCTCGCCACGCTCTGGTACGGCCCGGTCTACGCCACCGCGCAGTCCATCGCGCCCGCACACATGCGTGCGACGGCGGCGGCGATCCTGCTGTTCATCATCAACCTGGTGGGACTGGGGCTCGGGCCGCTGCTGGTGGGCGCACTCAGCGATGTGCTCGCCATCCAGGGCGGCATGGGCAAGGCGGAGGGCGTGCGCTGGGCGCTGATCATCTCGGCGCTGAGCGGGATTGCGGCGGCGGTGTTCT
>JAIYAO010000008.1 GCA_027488965.1 Alphaproteobacteria bacterium | reverse complement strand
GGGCTGGCACGTCGGGGCGCTTCTCCAACAATGGCGCCGAGACGGAGCTCTGCGGGATCGCCAACCACGCCGATCAATCGACGTCTTATTCGTGGAAGAACGCGGCTTGTTCAGACGGCGTCGGCGAACGGACGGCGCCGGTTGGTCGCTACAACGCCAACGGCTTCGGCCTGCACGACATGCACGGCAATGTCTGGGAGTGGGTGGAGGACTGCTACAAGGACAGCTACGCCGGCGCACCGACGGACGGTACAGCTTTTGTTAACCAATCGTGCTCCGGCCGCGTCGGCCGTGGTGGTTCCTGGCTCAACGTTCCGCGGATCCTCCGCTCGGCGCTCCGCGGCGGGTACTCACCCACCATCCGGATCGACTTCATCGGCTTCCGTGTCGCCAGGACGCTTTAGGCCCTTGGCCTAAAGCTTACCGCTTGCAGCTTTAGCTCTTTACCCGCGTGCGACTGCACGCGTTCGGCGATGCCGTACTGGTTGTTTTTTTGGTGGGGGGGGTCTGGGGGCGAAGCCCCCAGCAAGCTTTGTTTCGCCTCGATGAACCACCCTTCGCCGGCCGGTGCGGCGAAAGCACCGTGCCGGCAGGTTGCCGGCGGTACAGGCGGCCGGCGCCGGTAAGCCCCCTACTCGATCCGGTGCGGGATGAAGCACGCCCCGGGCCCCGTGATCGGGTTCGCGTCCTCGCGGATGCCCATGCCGCAGGGCGCGCCGTCCACCACCCAGACGCCGAACACGGGATAGAGACCGTCGAACTGCGCCATCGCGGTGCGCTGCTGGTACACGACGCCCTGCGGCGGCTCCAGGACCGGCCCGCGGCGCACGCGCACGCCCTCCCCCTCGCGCCCGAACCACGCCTTCTCCACCACCGGCCCCGCGACCGCACGGGGATCGCGCGCGGCGGGCAGCAGCGCGGGATGGCCTTCGAACATCTCCCACAGGTCCGCCAGCAGCGCCTTGCTCGACGCCACACAACGCCACGCCGGCTCGATCACGGGGATGCCGGAGACCGCGAGCGCCGCGCCGAAGCGCTCCTGCGCCATCCACTCCCACGGGTAGAGCTTGAACAGCGCGCCGATCGGCGCGTCGGCGGCGTCGATGAAGCGGCCGTCCCGGAAGCCGATCTGCGCCACGTCGAGCAGCTTCGTGGTGAAACCCGCCTGCACGGCGAGATCGCGGAGGTAGTCCGTGGTCAGCAGGTCGTCGGGGTCGTCCAGCATGCACGCGAAGTGCGCCGCGCCCCCCAGCGGGCCGCGCAGTTTGTCCCACGCGCCGAGCAGCGCCTCGTGGATGGCGTTGTACTGGTCGGCGCCGGGATCGTGGTCGATCAGCCAGCGCCATTGCACCACCGCGGCCTCGAACAGCGCCGTGGGCGTATCGGCGTTGTATTCCAGCAGTTTCGGCGGATGGCGGCCGTCCCACGCGAAATCGAAACGGCCATAGAGCGAAGGCGCCTGCGCCGCCCAGGACGCGCGCGCGGCGTCGGCGAGCACGCCGTCGACGCCGAGGCCGGCGAGGCGGTTCTCGTCGAAGGCGCGCGCGACGGCTTCGCCGATCATGGCGACGGCGTCTTCGGCCGCCTCATGCAGCATCTCGATCTCTTCGCCGGTGAAGACGAAGCACGCGTCCTCGCGCCAGTACGGGCGCCCGTCGGCATGGCGCCACACATGGAAGTCGATCGCCTCAAGACGGCTGACCCAGTCCGTCCGCGGCGCGACGGGTTCGCGTCTCATCCGCGTCCGTAGGCGCTGCCGCGACTGCGTCCGGTGGCGCCGAAGCCGCCGCGCACCGGATCCGACACGGAGATCGCCACCTGCGATCGCCCGTTCTGCGCCGACGCGCCCGGCCCGGGATCACCGCTCGGCCGCACGCCGCCGAACGCCCAGAAGTAGGCGCCGAGGTAGCCGGCGCCCGTGCCCGTGGGTTGGCAGTTTTCGGGAACGTAGTCGCGATAGCAGTCCGCCTTCGAAGCGTAGCTGTTGCGCTGGTAGAAGCCCTGCTGCTCCGGCTGGCCGCAGCCTGCGAGCCCCGCGCCGATCAGGACCAGGGTCACCGACGTCGATCGCCAGCGCGCCATCAGGGCACCCAGCTCGCCGCCTGCAGCAGACCAAGGCACACGCCGGCGACGGCCTGCACGATGGCCGCGGACATGCGGCCCTCCTCGATGTCGCGCGGCAGCGACGGCAAGACGACGCGGGTGAGCAGCAGGCCCATGAGCTGAATACCGAGCGACACGCTGGCCCAGCCGAGCGCCTCAGGGATGCTTGCGGTGATCGACATCACCAGCGCCAGCGGCATGACGAAGCCGAGCGTCGCGCCGCCGATGGCCAGCGCCGCCGCGGCGTTGCCCTCCCGGATGAGCTTCAGCTCCCGCTGCGGCGTCACCAGCGCGTACGCCACCACGAAGAGCACCGTCATGACGAGACCGGCGCCGAAGTGCCGGAGGAACAACAATATGGCTTCGTTCATGTCCGGCATGCGTCACCCTCTGCGGGGAGACTATGGCGGCGGCGGGTGCGCGGCAATCCGGCCACGTGGCCAGGGGACCGCATCCCGTTTCGAACAATGGCGCCGGGTCAGGGCGGAGCGGAGGACGCCGCAAAGCGCCGCGCCGACGCACACCCCGCCAACAAAAAAGACGCCGCTAGTGCCGGCGTCTCAAACCTTCGATTTCTTCTTTCAGCTTCAGCTTGATGCGCTTCAGCTCCGTGATTTCCGTCCAGTCAACCGACGGGTGCTTCGTCGCGGACTGGATGCGAACCTCAAGGTCCCGGTGTCTGGTGTCGAGCTCGCGCAAACGCGATTCGATGGCCATACTGCGCCTCCTTGGTTGGGCGACGGGAATGCAAACACCTCCGGGCGCCCCTGTCCCTTCACAACTTGTTGCAAAGGCGCCTCACGCAAGTCATGAAACATGGTTCCTGTGGATTAACCGCAAGGCGCGGTTCGCTTTACAGGCGCGCCCCGGTCGTGGTTTCCTGAGCGAACAAGGCGTCAGACCACGGAGGTCGCATGGGGGCCGACGGCGGCTTTGAGGATTCGGAGGAGACGCGCGCGCTGCTGCACCGCCTCGCGGAACTGCGCGAGGAGCACCGCGCGCTCGATTCCGCCATCTTCGCCCTGCACGACACCGGCTCCGGCGATGCGCTCCAGCTGGCGCGCCTGAAGAAGCGCAAGCTCACCCTCAAGGACCAGATCGCCTGGATCGAGAACGAGCTGACGCCCGACATCATCGCCTGAAGCGCTTGGCCTGAAGGCTCGAGCCTGAAGGCTCCGACAGGGTTTCGCGCACGTTAACGGGGTTGCTTGCCCTGACTGGCGGCGGCGCTATTGTCCGGCCTCGCCTGCCCCGCCCTTGGGGCCCATCCCGAGTCCACGCCTTGACCCAGTACCTCGACTTCGAAAAGCCGATCAAACTGATCGAGGAGCAGATCGCCGCCCTGAGCGGCGACGCCCAGTCCGCGGGCGCGGCCGCCATGAGCCCCCAGCTCAGCCGGCTCAAGAACAACGCCGAGAAGCTGCTGGGCGAGATCTACGCCCGACTCGACCCTTGGCAGAAGACGCTGGTGGCCCGCCACGTGGAGCGGCCGCACTTCAAGGATTACGTCGCCGCCCTCGTCACCGACTTCGTGGAGCTGGCCGGAGACCGCAAGTACGCCGAGGACGCCGCCATCGTGGGCGGCATCGGCCGCTTCCTCGGCCGCCCCTGCATGGTCATCGGCCACGAGAAGGGCCGCACCACCCACGAGCGGATCACCCACAACTTCGGCATGTCGCGCCCCGAGGGCTACCGCAAGGCGATCCGGCTCATGGACATGGCCGACCGGTTCGGCCTGCCGGTGGTGACGCTGGTGGACACGCCCGGCGCCTATCCGGGTCTCGGCGCGGAAGAGCGCGGCGGCGCGGAAGCCATCGCCCGCTCCACGGAACGCTGCCTGACGCTGGGCGTGCCCATGGTGGCGGTGATCGTGGGCGAAGGCGGCTCCGGCGGGGCCATCGCCATCGCCGCCGCCAACACGGTGCTGATGCTGGAGCACGCCGTGTACTCCGTGATCACCCCGGAGGCCGGCGCCTCGATCCTCTACAAGGACGCCGGCCGCGCGAAGGACGTGGCGGCCGCCATGCGGATCACCGCGCAGGACTGCCTGGGGTTCAAGGTCATCGACGGGATCATCAAGGAGCCCATCGGCGGCGCGCACCGCGCCCCGGAGCAGGCGGTGGCCGCCGTGGGCGCCGCTGTGGCCAAGGCGCTCGACGCGCTCACGGACATGGAAGGCCCCGCCCTCAAGGCGCAGCGCCGGGCGCGGTTCCTGGCCATCGGCCGCATGGAAGAGAGCGCCGCCCCTGCGCGCTAGGGGAGAAGCAGAAACGTCATGTTCGCGTGATTGTATGCGCGGCCCTGCCCGGATAGGTTGCCGCCGCAACAACACACAGAACGGGGATGCGCCATGCGGATCTGGGCGATTTCGATCCTGATGGCGGCGGCGCTCGCCGCGTGCAGCGCCGAGAAGTCGGAAACGGGCGCGCCGCTTGAGCCGCCTCCCGCTGCGGAGGCCCCGGCCCAGACCGCCCCGGTGGACGACCCCGCCATGGAGCCGCCCGCCGAGCAACCCACGCTCGCGCCGGAGCCCGAAGTGGGCAGCCCCGCGCCGGAAGCGCCGCCGCCGCCTGCACCGCCGCCGCCTCCCCCGCCCGCAGCGCCTGCCGAGCCGCCGCCGCCAGGCGCCGCGGAAGCCCCGGTCACCCGCAGCCTCGCCCGTCGCGCGCCGGTCGCGACGCCCGTCATCGTCGAGATCGACCGCACGCAGGAGCGTCGCCCCGCCAACGGCGGCTCCGCGGTGGTGCTGTTCTCCGACGCCGCCTCCACCGCCAGCCGCAACACCGCCACCTGCGACGTGATCTGGCGGCTGATGGACACCGCCACCACGCAGGAAGTGCGTGTGGGCATCCGCAAGGCCTCCGACGGCACGACGGAGGCGCTGCGCCCGATGTACTGGCTCAACCGCAACGCCGCGCCCGCCGGCGCGCGCACCTGCGCCCAGCGCATGGCCAACTACGATTACGCCCGCGCCAAGACCATCCGCGACAAGTACGGCCTGCCGAACAACGGCCCCTACTTCATCGTGGCCCGCACCGACGAGCGCGCCGCCGCGGTGATCGATCTCACCGGCAAGTCGAACGCGGAGGTGGCGGCCCTGGTGGAGTACTTCCGCGACGGCTTCGCCTTCCAGAACGACATCTGGGATCCGTCGCGCAACGACCCCGCGAAGAAGCGGGCGGTGCTGACGAGCTTCTTCGGGTCGCGCTTCCAGGAAAGCTTCATGAATGCGCTGGGCTTCGTCTCCAATCCCGCCGCGCGCGCCGGATGCCGCCAGGGCGACCTGCGCGACGCGCCGTGCACGTAGGCGGCGGACGCCGATAAACGGACGTTCCGCATCGCTGCGGCAGCGTGCTAGACGCAGCGGGATGAGGCGCGCGCGCCGCGCGGCGGGCGGGAAGCCGGTTGTGGGAGCAGGGTGATGCGGGGATTCTGGGCGGCGGTTGCGGTGATGGGTCTGGCCCTTTCGGGCACGGCGCGGGCGCAGGACGCGCTCTCGCCCGTCGACATCCCGTTCTACGGCGCCGTGGCCGAACAAACCGTGGGCGACGCGCGCACCGGCGAAGCCGTGTCGTGGAGCGCCAACGGCCGCAGCGGCACGATCCAGTTCAGCGCCGCGGACGGCCCGTGCAAGACGTTCTTCATCGCCGAAACCGCGCCGGAGCGACGTCCGCCGGCGATCGGTACGGTGTGCCCGCGCGCGGACGCGCCCGGCCGACATGTCGCTTCCAGCATCCGCGCCGCCGCCAGCGGCGGCCCCCGGGGCGAACCCCGCCCCTCCATCGCCCGCGATGTGCCCCCGCCGGCGCCGCCGCCGCCGCCCCCGCCGGGGGCTTCGGGCGGCACCCGCAGCATCGGCGGCGCCGGCGGCGCCACCCGCAGTCTCGGCACGGGCGCCGTCACGGATGTGCGCATCCGGTTCGTCCTGTTGAATCGCTCGCAAGTGCGGCTCGACAACGCCGGCGGCCACGCCGTGGTGCTGATGCGCAGCCCGCAGCAGGCCCCCAACGCGCAGGTCCGCAACCGCCGCCTGTGCGAAGCGATCCAGCGCCAGATCGAAACACGCACCTACGCGCAGGCCGAGATCGGCCTCGAGGCGCTTGGCAACGGGCGATACGCGGCGATCCGGCCGCTGTTCTGGCTGCTTCGGGACGCCGGCGGCGGCGCCAGCTGCGATCAGCGGGTCCGCAACTACGACTTCGTCCGCGCGGCGGCGATCATGGACAAGGTGGGCCTGCGCACCGCCGGCGAGGGACCGTTCATCGTGGTGTCCCGCGACGACCAGACGGCGGGCGCGACCATCGACATGACGATGCTCACCAACGCCCAGATCGACCCGATGGTGCAGTACTTCCGCGAGCGGTTCGGCCAGAAGGCCGACATCTGGAGCCCGGCGGTCAACACCGTCTCGTTCCGTCGCCAGAGTCTTTCGGAGGTCTTCCGCGACCAGTTCACCGACGGACTGGTGCGCTCCATCTCCACGTTCGCCGCACCGCGCAGCCTCGGCGCGTGCATCGGCGATGCGCGCGACGCGACGCCCTGCGCACGCTAGCGCCGACAGTTATGGCGTTGCGGTGAAGCCAGCGGTGACGTCGGCGAACGCCTTCTCCACGGACACGCCGATGGAGCCCAGCGCAGTGATGATGCCGACGGCGACGAACGCCCCGATCATCGCGTACTCGATGGAGGTGTGGCCGGCGCGGGCGCGCAGAAGGGACCTGAGCCGCATCACAGCGCGCCCCTGAGATGCGCCACCAGCGGGGCGTCGGCGGGCGGCATGGGATAGCTGTCGAGATCGCCGGGCGCGGCCCAGGCGATGGCCTGCGCCTCCACCGCGCGCGGTGCGCCTGACCACCGCCGCACCACGTAAAGCGGCATCAGCAGGTGCATGTCGTCGTAGGCGTGCGAGGCGAACGTGAGCGGCATGAGCGCATCGGGCGTCACCCTCACGTCCAGCTCCTCAAGCAGTTCTCGCACCAGCGCCTCCTCCGGCCCCTCGCCCGGCTCGACCTTGCCGCCGG
Organism: Alphaproteobacteria bacterium; assembly: GCA_027488965.1. Lineage (GTDB taxonomy): Bacteria > Pseudomonadota > Alphaproteobacteria > Caulobacterales > Aquidulcibacteraceae > VFBF01. Next base: position 42,050 of record JAIYAO010000008.1, on the reverse strand, counting down.
GAAACTCCCACAGGCCCGCAAGGCTCTTGCCCGCCGGCCGTTGCGCGATCAGCACCCGGCCGGCGCCGTCCACCAGCGCGGCGGCGACGACCAGCAGGAGCGGACGCGGCCCGAGGGTATGCCGGGGATGCATGAAGAACCCGTGGGGGAAGATGGTTGAAGACGGCCAACCATACCCGCGATTCCGCCCGCAGGGGCGCCGATTTGCACGACCGCGGCCACCGTCGCTATGGTTCGCGCCGCGCAAAACCCAGTGCGCGCAAGGACTTGGGGGACGACATGGCCGGGCAGGTGCTGGTGTTCGTGGTGCTGTCGCTGATGGCCTTCCTGGCGAGCACCCAGCAGAGTTCCTTCCTCCTGCGCATGCCGATCTGGATCGCGGGGGCGGGCTTTCTGGCGCTGGCGGCGCTGCTGGCGTTCCAGATGGGCGGCCACGACGCCGTGTTCGCCGCGGTCAGCGACGCCTGGGCCAAGAAAGACGACCCCACCGAGGGCGTGCTGTTCCAGGCGCTCAGCACCAACGCCCCCACCGTGCAGCGCTACATCACGCCGCTGCTGGATCTTCTCATCGTGTTCGGCGCCGTGCTGGGCGTGCTGGCGTTCCTTGCACTGACGCCCGGCGAGTTCCTGGAGCGCGCGTTTGTGCGGCCGCTGGCGCTTGGCTTGCTGGGCGCCACGGCGGGCGCGGCGGCGGCGCTGGCCATCGTGGCGATCGCGCTGGGCGGGCCGGTGAAGCTTTCGCAGTACGTGGGACTTGGTGATCCCGCGAAGGTCTATGACGGCGACACGTTCTGGCTGGGCGATGTATCGGTGCGCCTGCTCGATGTGGACGCGCCGGAGTTGCGCCAGAAATGCCGCGCGGGCGACGGACCGCTGGCAGACTGTGGACGGTTTGCGCGCGAGGCGCTGGGCGTGTTCATCGCCGGCAAGATCGTGAGCTGCCTGCCGGAAGTGAACCGCGCGGGTCGCAAGACGGAATCGTTCGGCCGGCCGCTGGTTGTATGCGAGGTGATCTTAGGCAACCAGTCCACCGATCTCGGTGCGTGGCTGGTGAGTTCGGGATACGCGGTGGCGTACTCCTACGGCGATGGCGGCGGCGGGCGCTATGCGGCGCTGGAAGCGAACGCCGCAGCGCTGCGCACGGGCCTGCTCGGCCAGTGCACGCTCCATCCGAAGGTGTGGCGCAGCGACAGCGGCGCGCGGCAGCGCTTCGTGCGCACGGGCCAGGTTCCGGCAGGCGCAGGCATGACCATGGGTGATTGTTCGCGCCAGCCGAAGGGCTAGCGCTCCGGCTAGCTCCGGTAGTCCCCGTTGATCTCCACGTAGCGTTTCGTGAGATCGCAGGTGTGCATCATGGCGGCGCCGTCGCCGGCGCCCACGTCCACGGTGATGTCGAGTTCGGCGCCCTTCATGTAGGCGCTCATGGCCGCTTCATCGTAGGACTTGGCGACCATGCCGTTCTTTGCAGCCCAGTGCGGCCCGAACTTCACCGAGATCTTCTCGCGCACGATGGGCTGGTCGGCACGGCCGACGGCCATGACGATGCGGCCCCAGTTCGCGTCCTCGCCGGCGATGGCGGTCTTCACCAGCGGGCTTTCGCAGATGGTGCGCGCGATGATCTTCGCCGACGCATCGGACGCCGCGCCCTTTACATGCACGGAGACGAGTTTCGTCGCCCCTTCCCCGTCGCGCACGATCTGGATGGCGAGATCCACCAGCACCCGGCGCAGCGCCTTGCGGAAACCGTCGAGGCGCGGATCGTCGGCCGCCTTGATCGTGTCGTTCCCCGCGGCGCCCGTGGCGAACAGCAGGACGCAATCGTTGGTGGAGCGGTCCCCGTCCACGGTGATGGCGTTGAAGCTGGTCTCCGTCTCGGCCCGCAGCATCGCCTTGAGCGCGGGCGCGGCGATGGCCGCATCGGTGAACACGAACGCCAGCATCGTGCCCATGTTGGGCGCGATCATCCCGGAGCCCTTGGCGATGCCGGCGATGGACACGCGCACGCCGTCGATCCTGGCGGTTTCGCCTGCGCCCTTGGGGAAGGTGTCGGTGGTCATGATGGCGCGCGCGGCGGCGGGCCAGTCCACCGGGGCGAGGCGGTCGCCCATGTCCGGCAGCACGGCGCGGACCTTGGCGTCGTCCAGCACCACGCCAATCACGCCGGTGGAGGCGAGCAGCATCTCTTCCGCTTCGGCGCCGAGCAGCGCGCCGGCCGCTGCAGCGCTACGCGTGGCGGCGGCGTAGCCCGCGGGGCCGGTGAAGCTGTTGGCGCAGCCGGCGTTCACCAGCAGCCCCCGCACCCGGCCCTTGCCCTTCAACGCCGCCCGGCACCAGTCCGTGGGCGCCGAGCCCACGGCGTTGCTGGTGAACACGCCCGCCGCGCGCGTGCCCTCGGCGACGGCGAAGAGCGCGAGATCGGGCCGGGCATGCTTGTAGAGCCCCGCCTGCCCGATGGCCGCGGCGACGCCCGCGATGGCGGGGAGATCGGGGAAGCCGTCCGGCGCGAGCGGCGAGACCGGGAGCGCGGCCTTCATGTTTCCCGTTCGGGGCTGGCGGGCGCCGCCGGCGGCGGCGGGGCGGGCGTCTCCTCGGGCGCGGGCGCGGCGGCGGCCGGGCGCTTGCGCGGCGGGGTCTGCGGCGGGGCGGCGGCCGGGGCCTCGATCATGGGCACGCCCGGACCCGCGGGGCCGGCGATGCCGCCGGGGCCCATCGGCGTCTGGGCGGCGTCCCGCTTGCGGGCCTCCCCGCGCTGGCGCGCGGCGGCGCTGGCGGCGGCGGGGGCCGGATTGTCCCGCCCGGCGGCCACACCCGCGCTTTCCTCGATGATGCGCTCGATCCGGGCCTGGGCCTTCAGCTTCTCCACCAGGCGGCGCTGCTCCTCGAACATCAGCCACTGCTCGATCTTGGGGCGCAGGCTGTCGATGGACGGCGGGGCCTCCTCGCGGCGCTCCTCGACCTTGAGCAGGTGCCAGCCCTCGGTGGTCTGGAACGGCCCGGCCACCTGGCCCACGGGCGTGCCGGCGGCGGCCTCGCGCATCCCGTCCGGCAGCGCCTCGGGCACCTTGAAGCCCATGTCCCCGCCTTCGGCCCCGGTCACCCGGTCGATGGAGACGTCGTAGGCCATCTCCTCGAACGTGCTTGCGCCCGCATCGAGCCTTCTTTTGGCCGCCTGCGCCGCGTCTTTCGTGGCGAACAGGGCATGCCGGAGATGGACCTCGCGGCTGCTGCGGAGGAGCCGGACTTGATCGCGATACAGCCGTTCCACCGCCGCTTCGTCGAGGGCTGTATCGCGGATCTGGTCGTTCAGCGCGCCGGCGAGGATGAGTTCCCGCGCGCGCTCCAGCCGGTGGCGAACGTCGGCGTTGCGGTCGAGCTGGCGGGTTTCGGCCTCCATGGCGAACAGCCGCGTCTCGATCAGGTCCTCCAGAATCTGGAAGAATTCATCGGAGGTGGGATCGAACTCCTCGCCCTCGCGGATGAGGCCCCGCACGGTGGCTTCGGCCTCCACGTCGGAGATGTAGATGGGCTTGCCGTTGACGGTGGCCGCCACGATGGGCGCCGCCGACGCCGCGCGGTCGCCGTCGCGCCCCAGCCGTGCGCCGTTGTCGCAAGCCGTGAGGCCCACGGCGCCGACCGCCAGGACCACGGCCACGGAGATGGCCAGAGGCCGCCAGAAACGGGTGGTTGGGCCCATTCGTCTCGCTCTCGATTCGTGGTCTTGAGGGTAACGGCGCACGTGCCCGACGTCGCATTGACACCGCGTAATCGGCTCCTTAAATCTCGCCGAAGCGCGAGTCGAGAGCCTTTTCGCACGCGCGCCCGTGGGGGTGCGCCGCCACTTTCCGATCTTGCTCGGAACGCCAAAGCTCAGTTCGCCGCACAGGTCACACCCCCATCATGCTGAAGATCGCCAGACAACTGTTCGGGTCCGTCAACGACCGCAAGGTGCGCAACCTGCGCAGCCAGGTGGCGCGGATCAACGCGCTCGAGGTCAACTACGAGGCGCTGTCGGACGAGGCCCTGCGCAACAAGACGTCCGAGTACCGCCACCGCATCGCGCGCGGCGCCAACATCAACGACATCCTGCCCGAAGCATTCGCCACGGTGCGCGAAGCCGCCAAGCGCGTGCTGCAGATGCGCCACTTCGACACCCAGCTGATGGGCGGCATGGTGCTGCACGACGGCAAGATCGCCGAGATGCGCACGGGCGAAGGCAAGACGCTGGTGGCCACGCTGCCGGTGTACCTGAACGCGCTCGAAGGCCGCGGCGTCCACGTCATCACCGTCAACGACTACCTCGCCAAACGCGACAGCGAATGGATGGGGCAGGTCTACAAGTTCCTCGGCATGAGCGTGGGCGTGATCGTCCACGGCCTGTACGACAACGAGCGCCGCCAAGCCTACGCCGCCGACATCACCTACGGCACCAACAACGAGTTCGGCTTCGACTACCTGCGCGACAACATGAAGTACACGCTGGCCGAGATGGTCCAGCGCGGGCACCGCTACGCCATCGTCGACGAAGTGGATTCGATCCTCATCGACGAAGCGCGCACGCCGCTCATCATCTCCGGCCCGACCGACGACCGCTCCGATTTCTACCGCACCGTCGACAGCCTGATCCCGCTGCTGAAGCCCGAGCACTACGAACTCGACGAAAAGCAGCGCTCCGTCGTCTACACCGAGATCGGGTCCGAGCGTGTGGAAGAGCTGCTGCGCGAGCGCGGCCTGCTGGACGGCGCGCTCTACGCGCCGGAGAACATCACGGCCGTCCACCACGTGAACCAGGCGCTGCGCGCCCACAAGCTGTTCTTCAAGGACAAGGACTACATCGTGAAGGACGACGAGGTCGTCCTCGTCGACGAGTTCACCGGCCGCATGATGCAGGGCCGCAGGCTGTCCGAAGGCCTCCACCAGGCCATCGAAGCCAAGGAGCAGGTGCAGGTCCAGCCGGAAAACCAGACGCTGGCGTCCATCACGTTCCAGAACTATTTCCGCCTGTACGACAAGCTCGCCGGCATGACGGGCACGGCCTCCACCGAGGCCAACGAGTTCGCCGAGATCTACAAGCTCGACGTGCTCGAAATCCCCACCAACAAGGAAGTGCTGCGCGAGGACGTGGACGACGAGGTCTACCGGACGGCGGCGGAGAAATACAAGGCGATCATCACCGACATCGAGGAGACCCACAAACGCGGCCAGCCCGTGCTGGTGGGCACCGTCTCCATCGAGAAGTCCGAGACGCTCTCGGCCATGCTGAAGAAGCGCGGCGTCCCCCACCAGGTGCTGAACGCGCGCTTCCACGAGCAGGAAGCCGAGATCGTCTCCCAGGCGGGCGTGCCGGGCGCGGTCACCATCGCCACCAACATGGCCGGCCGCGGCACCGACATCCAGCTCGGCGGCAACGTCGACATGCGCGTGAAGGCCGCCCAGTCCGGCGGCGAGACGCCTGAGCAGATCGCCGCCATCAAGAAGCAGGTCCAGGCCGAGGTCGAGGCCAAGAAGAAGGTCGCGCTGGCGGCGGGCGGGCTTTACGTGCTGGGCACCGAGCGCCACGAGAGCCGCCGCATCGACAACCAGCTGCGCGGCCGTACGGGCCGCCAGGGCGACCCCGGAAAGTCCAAGTTCTACATCTGCCTCGAAGACGACCTGCTGCGCATCTTCGCCGCCGAGCGCCTCGACGCGATCATGCGCAACCTCGGCATCCGCGAGGACGAGGCCATCGTCCACCCGTGGATGAACAAGGCGCTCGAAACCTCTCAGCGCCGCGTGGAGCAGCGCAACTTCGAGATCCGCAAGAACCTGCTGAAGTACGACGACGTCATCAACGACCAGCGCAAGGTCATCTTCGAACAGCGCATCGACTTCATGCGCACCTCGGACGTGGCGCCCATCATCCGCGACATGCGCCATTCGGCGGCCGAGATGATGGTCAACCGCTGCATGCCCGAGAAGGCCTACCCCGAGCAATGGGCGGTGGCCGATCTTGAAGCCATGGTGGAGGACGTGTTCGGCCTCGAACTGCCGATCACCGACTGGGCCAAGGAAGAAGGCATCGCCAACGAGGAAGTGCGCGAGCGTCTCGTCAAGCACGTGGACCGCGCCTACGCCGGCAAGGCGGCCACGCTGGGCGCCGAGCGCATGCGCTGGATCGAGAAGCAGGTGCTGCTCCAGATGGTGGACATGCGCTGGCGCGAACACCTCTCGCACCTCGATCACCTGCGCTCGGTCATCCACCTGCGCGGCTACGGCCAGCGCGACCCGCTGAACGAGTTCAAGACCGAAGCCTTCACCCTGTTCGAGCGCATGCTGTTCGACCTGCGCACGCAGGTCACGCGGTCGCTCATGCGCCTGCAGATCGACGCCCAGCCGGGCGAGGCGCAGCCGCCGGCGCAGATCGTGGAGACCCACGTCGATCCGCTCACGGGCGAGAACGAGATGGAAGATCCGGGCGCCCGCCCGCCCGGCTTCAACGCGCAGGATCCGCGCACCTGGGGCAAGATCAGCCGCAACGCGGTATGCCCCTGCGGCTCCGGCAAGAAGTTCAAGCACTGCCACGGGGACGTGGCGGCTGCGAGCGCCTGAGCCGCTTCGCCCCTGGAGCGCGGACGACCTCGTCCGCGTCAGGCGCCGAGCACTGTGGCATGGACGAGGTCGTCCATGCTCCGGGACTTGGTCACGGCTTGAAGAACACCAGCGCCGCGCCCGCCGCGATCAGGGCAAAGCCGCCCAGCTGGCTCCACGACAGCGGCTCCTTCAGCCACAGCGCCGAGAAGCCCGCGAACACGCAGAGCGTGATGACCTCCTGCATGGTCTTCAGCTCCGCCGCCGAATAGACCGCATGCCCGATGCGGTTGGCCGGCACCGCCAGCCAGTACTCGAACAGCGCAATCCCCCAGCTCGCCATCACCACCAGCGCCAGCGGCGCGGCCTTGTATCTAAGGTGCCCGTACCAGGCGAACGTCATGAAGACGTTGGACGCGACGAGCATGAGCGGTGGGGCGAGATGGGCGAAGGACGGCATGGGATCTCCGTGGTGGCGCATGTTTTGTGCGCCGCTGCCTAGGCGCGGTCCAGCCGCCCCCCATGAACCATCGATGACACTCACAGGCCGTTGACTTGGGCCCCCCGCCCCGCTGGAATGTTGGTGCGATCGGGGGACGCATCCATGAATGCGCGGAAGTGGCGGACATTCGCGTCTTTCCTGCTTGTGGTCGTCGCCACGCTGTCGGCTTTCGCCGCCACGATTGGCCTCGCCATGACATGGCTGCCGGCGTTTTTCCCCGATGCGGCGCCGTTGGCGGCGAGCCTCCAGAAATCGTTCGCGGGCGCGGGCCCTGAGGATTACGCCCAGATCATCGGGGCCGCGTTCCTGCTCCCCACCATCTACGTGGCCTGGCGCAGCCTGAGCGAGAACGAGCGCATCGCGTTTCTCAATACGCGCGCGACGGTGATCCTGCACTGCGCGAACCGCTACGATCAGCTCTACCAGGACCGCAGCGCCGCCGGCATCGACAAGTATGACGGCCGTGCCGACTACAACGACCCGTCTTTGGTATCCGTTCGGCGCTACTTCCGCCGGTACTGGGGCCTGCAAAGCGACCAGATGGACTTCTACATGGCGGACTGGGTCGATCCCGACACCATCCGCAGCTGGGTCTTTTCCTTGTGCGAAGCCGTCCGCGAACGCCGTGACGACGCGCCGACGAACTTCTCCAAACTGATGCGCAAAGGCTGGGACCAGATCTCGGTCTACCACCGCAACGTCAACCCCGTGTTCGCGGAGATGGTGGATCTGATCCTCGAGTTCGCACCGCAGGCGGCGGACCATGCCGCGTCCCTGCGTCTCACGGACGCCCTCCTACTCGAGATCGAGCGCAGCACGGTGGATCATCGGGAGATGACGCAGCGCGCCTACTCCATGAGAGAGTATCTCACGCAAAACCACAGGGCGCCGACGCGCAGGGTGGACAAGAGGCGGGTGGAACGAGCGCTGAAGGGATGAGTGAACACCGGTCGCGCCGTACGGTCGCGGTCTAGAGCCCCGTCCGCAACGCCTACGCCACCTTCACCCGCGTCGCCGCTTCCGGCAGGTCCGTGCCGAAGCAGCGCTGGTAGAACTCCGCCACCGTGGGCCGCTCCAGTTCGTCGCACTTGTTCAGGAAGGTCATGCGGAAGGCGGCGCCCACGTCGCCGAAGATGCGGGCGTTTTCGGCCCAGGTGATCACCGTGCGCGGGCTCATCACCGTGGAGATGTCGCCGTTCATGAAGGCGTTGCGCGTCATGTCGGCGACGCGGACCATGGCCATGATGGTCTTCCGGCCATCCGCCGTGTCGTAGTCCTTGCCGGCCTTGGCGAGCACGATGGCGGCTTCGGCGTCGTGGTCGAGATAGTTGAGCGTGGTGACGATGTTCCAGCGGTCCATCTGGCCCTGGTTGATCTGCTGCGTGCCGTGGTAGAGGCCCGTGGTGTCGCCGAGACCAACCGTGTTCGTCGTGGCGAACAGGCGGAACTGCGGGTGCGGGCTGATCACGCGGTTCTGGTCCAGCAGCGTAAGCTTGCCGGAAGCCTCCAGTACGCGCTGGATCACGAACATCACGTCCGGGCGGCCAGCATCGTACTCGTCGAAGCAGATCGCCACCGGGCGCTGCAGCGCCCACGGCAGGATGCCTTCGCGGAATTCGGTGATCTGCTTGCCGTCCTTCAGCACGATCGCGTCCTTGCCGACGAGATCGATGCGGCTCACGTGGCTGTCGAGGTTGATGCGGATCATCGGCCAGTTGAGCCGCGCCGCCACCTGCTCGATGTGCGTGGACTTTCCTGTGCCGTGATAGCCCTGCACCATCACGCGCCGGTTGTGGGCGAAGCCCGCAAGGATCGCCAGCGTGGTCTGGGGATCGAAGCGGTAGGCCTCGTCCACCTCCGGCACATACTCCGTGCGGGCGGCGAACTTCGGGATCTTCATGTCGGACGGCACGCCGAACTCCTTCGCGGAGACGGTCTTGTCGGGCTTCATGGTCAGGAGGTCGTCGGCGGCGGTCATCGGCGTCTTTCGTGGGTGAGCGGCGTCTGGCGCCAGAATAGGCGTGACTGGGCGGCCCCGTCACGGGCGCCCCGGTAACAAGCCGCAGTGCCGTAACGCCAAGGGGCCTCAGGCGAGCTTGCCGGCCTTCAGGGTCTGGTAGGCGCGCACGACCTTATGAAGCTGGGCTTCCATGGTGCGGTCCCCGCCGTTGGAGTCCGGGTGGTAGCGCTTGACCAGTTCGGCGTACTTGGCGCGCACCACCTCGGGCGTCGCGCGTTGGTCGAGGTCGAGCGCCTCCAGCGCCAGCACCTGCAGGCGGCCGAGGTGGCGCTCCCGCGGGGCGCGGGCGGCGGCGGCCCCGTCCCGGAACAGGTGGACGGGATCGACCCTGGCGCCCTTGTCGAAGTTGCGCTGCGCGGCGGAGAGGCGGTCGCCCCGGCCGGCGCGGAATTTCCAGGTGGGCCGGTGCCCCGACCGCTCGGCGGCCTCGTAGTCCCGAAGCTCCGTGTCGGACATGCCCTCGAAGTAATTCCAGCGGCGGTTGTACTCGCCCGCGTGGCTGGCGCAGAACCACCAGAATTCGGTGTTTTCCTTGCCGCGCGCCTTCGGCGCCCGGTGGGCGCCCTTGAGGCGGCACCCTATCTGGTCGCAGGGCCGTTCCGTCGGCGCGCGCTCGACCGTCTCCGGCGTCGGCTTCTTGCCGCGGATGTCGACAAACTTGGGCCGGTATTCGAACGTGTCGACCATGAGTGGAGTATGTGCGTGATGGGCGCTGCGAACAAGGAATTGACAAGCCGAAGCGAGCGTATTCGCGCTTCGTTGACGACACGTTTCGCACCGACCGCCCTCGAAGTGATCGACGAGAGCCACAAACATGCCGGCCACGCGGGCGCCAGGCCCGAGGGCGAGACGCATTTCCGGGTGCGCATCGTCGCAGCCGCCTTCGCTGACATGACCCGCGTGTCCCGCCACCGCGCCGTCACCTCAGCGCTTGCGGACGAGTTCGACGCCGGCCTGCACGCGCTGTCCATCGACGCGCAGGCGGGGTGATGCGTCACTCCAGCGCGGCAAGCACCAGCGACAACTCCGGCGCGAAACCCGGCGAGAGCGAACCGGCGAAGGGAATAACGACAGGCGGCGCAAACCGTCCACCGCCGTCGCCTAGAAACACGAGAGTCTCGCGCCGGTTGATGTCCACCACCCAGAGTTCGGGAACACCCGCCGCCGCATAGTCCGGCGCCTTGACGTCACGGTCGATGCTCAGCGTCGTGTCTGCGACCTCCACGACCAGCAAGGCGGACTGCGCCGAGAGGAACTCCCGGGCCAGCATCGCCAATCGCCGAGCGACGAATACGTCCGGCTCGAACAGCGCCGTCTGTCCGACCCGAACCGTGACATCGACGCCGACGTCGTAGGTCGCCTCGTCCAGCCGCGACCCGAGCCAGCGCCCTATTCGGCTCTTGATCATCGCATGGGGGGTGAGTTGCGCGTTCATCGGAACGATCTCCCCCCGGATCAACTCGAACTTCTCGTCCCGATCCAGCACGCCGGCTTCGAGCATGCGCTGCACGTCGTCGACAGTGAACGCACGCCGGTCGAAGCCTTCCGCGCCGCGGGTCGTTAGGGACCGGATCATGCCCGCAGCCTACCGCAAACGGGCGTCCGGGTCACTTCGGCTTGACGAAGCGCAGCGCCATGCGGTCGCTTTCGCCGATGGCGTTGTACTTCGTGCGGTCGAAGGCGGGGTTGGCGGGCTGGCCGGCGGGCGCGGTGCGGCCCACGGGCGGCAGCGTCCACACGCCGAAGGGGTGATCCTTGGTGTCCTTCGGGTTGGCGAGCAGTTCGCTGCGGGCGTCGAGGCGGAAGCCGGCGCGCTCGGCGGCGGCGAGGACGAACGCCTCCGTCACGTAGCCGTTCTCGGCCTTGGGGTCCTGCGGTCCCACGGGGGCGCGGTGCTCCTCCACGGCGAACACGCCGCCCGGCTTCAGCACGTCGAAGGACTGCTTGAACACCTTGTCCAGCATGTCGGCCGCCATCCAGTTGTGGACGTTGCGGGCCGTGATGACGACGTCCAGCGAGTTCGGCGCGCCGAGCGAGGTGGAGACCTGGCCGAAGTTCACCAGCGTCACATTGCCGTAAACATCGGGCTTCGCGGCGAGGCGGGCCTCGAAGGCGGCGCGGTTGCGCTTGGCGCCTTCCGACAGGGCGGGGTTGGAGAGGTCTGCGGCGGTGGCGAAGTAACGGCCGCCCGTGGCCTTGGCATAGGGCGCGAGGATGTCGGTCCAGTAGCCGCCGCCGGGGCTGAGTTCGAGGGTCGATGCGCCCGGCTTCACGCCCCAGAACGCCAGCACCTCGGCCGGGCGGCGCGCGCCGTCGCGGGCCTTGTCCCCGGCGGAGCGCCAGTCGCCGGCCACGGCGGCCACGAGCGCGGCGTCGGGCGTGGGGGCCGCCGCTTGCGGGGCGGTGGCGCAGGCGGCGAGCGTGACGGCGGCGGCGACGCCGATCAGGGAGCGAAGCATGAGCGTTATCCTCTGGGTTATGGAGCGGGGCTTACCAGCCTGACCTGCCGGGGGAAAGTCACGGCCCCGGGAGGTCCCGTGTGGCCTCTTGACGCCTTTGGACGGCTTCCCATCTCAACCGCGTGCACCGCTCAAGTCGAGGGTGCGCAGGACGGCTTCGGCGCCAACTGGGCCGCGGCCGTCGCCCGGCAGCCTCCCCCGGGAATGACGGGAGCGCGCAATGTGTCGCTTGGAAAGGACATGTCATGCAGACCAAGGATCTCTCCCCCCTCTACCGCACGCTGGTGGGCTTCGACCGCATCAACACGCTGATCGACAACGCCATGCGGTTGGACGCGGCGCCTGGCTATCCCCCCTTCAACGTCGAACAGACCGGCGATGACGGCTTCCGCATCGAGCTCGCCGTGGCCGGCTTCGCGCCCGAAGAGCTGCACATCGAGTTCAAGGACAGCACGCTCATCGTCGCCGGCCGCAAGGCGCCGGTAGAGGAAGCGCGCCGGTTCCTGCACCGCGGCATCGCGGAGCGCAGCTTCGAGCGCCGCTTCGGCCTGGCGGACTACGTCCGCGTCGACACCGCGCGGCTGGAAAACGGCGTGCTCGTGGTCGATCTGATCCGCGAACTGCCCGAGGCGCTGAAGCCGCGCACCATCGCCATCAACACCGGCGCCGCGGCCCCGGCCCGCAAGGCCAAGACCATCGACGCCGACGCCGCGTAACCGCCGCACGCTACCGAACTCCCCAATCCCCCAATGCAGCGGCGCGCTCCCCCGGGCGCGCCGCTTTTTCTTGTGGTGGAGGACGGTCTAGGCGTCGGCGGTGGGGTCGAGGATTTCCGTGGTGGACGTGGCGTCGGCGATCCGCGCGGAGGTTTCGTCTGCGTCGTTGGCGGGCGCCGGCATCTCGTCACCCTCGCCGTCGCCATCGCCGTCCTCGTCTTCGGCGGAGGCGGCGAGCCAGTCGGCGCAGTGCGTCTGCGCCATCAGCGCCGCCAGAGACCCGTCGCTGACCGTGCGATAGCGCGCCCGGATGTCCTGGAAGGACCGCGCGGCATACTTCTGCGGGGCCTGCGTGAACGCGCCGCCCGGCAGGTCCACATCGACCTGTTCACCCGCCTGGAGGGCTGCGGCGTTGGCCGCCATCCACGGCAGGTACACGCCCGCCACTTCGTCCTGCAGCAGCGGGGCGAGCGTCGGAATCAGCGCGTCGAGCGGCTCGAACGGCCCCTCCACGGCGGCCTGCGCCACCCGCGCGCACCACGCCGCGACTTTCGGCGCCTGTGCGCGCAGCAGCGCGCCCGGCGTGGGATCGGAGAGCAGCTGCGCCAGCTGCGCCGCCAGGCCGAAATCGGCGATCGCCGGGCGCCCGCCGAACAGGTAGGACCGGCTGGCGAGGTGGGCTTCCAGCAGGGCGATGAGGCGCTTGAACGACTGTTCGATCACCGGCGCGGTGGCCGCGCTTGAGCCCACAAGGTGCACGCGCTGCGTCATCCGCTCGCGGATCGCGGCCTCGGCGGCGGCGCGGTCCATCTGGTCATCGCCCTCGAACATCGCCGCCACGATGCGGTGCGCGGCGCTTTGCTGATCGGCGTCGTAGGTCCAGCGGTAGTGGAACATCGCCTTGTTGACCCACTCGTCGGCGTAGTCCTCCAGCAGCGCCGACACGAACGCCAGCGCCGGGTCGTCCGGCACGATCGAGGGCTCCGGGTAGCGCCGCTCCAGCGTTTCGATGATCGGGGTGGAATCCTGCTGGGAGAAATCGTCGGCGCCCACCAGCACCGGCACCAGCGGCAGCTTGGCGAACCGCTGGAACTCCGCCTGCCGCGCGGCGGTGCGCGCGATCCATTCATGCGGAATCGACTTGTACTTCAGAACGTGGAGGACCTTCATCGAATAGGGCGAAAGGTCCGCCCCGTAGAGGCGATAGGGCGCAGCCATCTGGCGTATCCTTAATGCGAGCGAATTGGGCGCGGACGCTATGAACTGGATCACGCCCTGACAAGCACTCTCCCATCGCCGCAATGCGGCTGCATTGTCGTGGCGGCGTGCTAGGCTGAGTTTGAATGCTGCACCGCGACGCCCTCGCCGCCCTCGCCAGAGAAGGCGCCCGCTCCCGCCGGGCCCTCGTCATCGAGCGCATCTGCCTGCTGGCGTCGGCCCCCTTGTTCGCCACGGCGGCCTGGATGGCGGCGGCGATGCTGGGCGCGCAGGCCTACGCGCCGCCGCTGGCCGCCACCCTGCTGGGGCTGGCCGCACTGGGCGGCCTCGTCTGGCTGGCGGTCCGGGCGCTGGTGCGTTGGCGCAGCCCCACGGCGGCGGAAGTCCGCACCCGGCTGAACCGCGACGCCGGCCTCGCCACCGGCGCGCTGGAGGCGCTGGGCGACAGCCCCACCACCCTCGACGCCGGCGGCCTCGCCCTGTGGCGGCGCGAGCAGGAACGCACCATCGCCGCCGCCAGCACGGCCAAGGCCGCCCCCGCCCGCCCCGATTTCGCCGCTGCCGACCCGTGGCGGCTGCGCTTCATCCTGCCTGTGGCGCTTCTCGGCGCCGTGCTGGTGGCCGGCGCGGAGGCGCCGGATCGCCTCGCCCGCGCCTTCCTGCCCGATCCGGGCCCCCTGGTGGGCGACCAGCCGATGGCCATCGAGGCCTGGGTGACGCCGGCCGCCTACACCGGCGGCGCGCCGGTCTCCTTGTCCGACCGCGTCGGCGAGACGGTGGAGACGCCCCCCTCGCCGGAGGCCACCGTGCGGCTGACGGGGCCCGCCGCTGCGCCCTGGCTGGTCTTCAAGCCCGACGGTAAGCCGGAACGCCGCGTGCGCTTCACCCGCGCCGCCGATGGCGCCTGGGAAGCGAAGGCCGATCTGGGCAACGGCGGCGTGCTGCGCGTCATCCGCTTCCACACCCGCGCCACGTGGCGCGTGTCGCCTGCGCCCGACGCGCTGCCCGCCGGCGCGTTCGTGAAGGCGCCAACGGTGGGCGAAGGCGACAAGATCACGTTCAGCTGGAAGGCCACCGACGATTTCGGCGTCACGGGCCTTGCCCTGCGCCTGACGCCCCTGGCCCCGCCGCCCGGCCTTGAGAACGCCGATCCCGTGGACACGCCCATCGAGGCGCCCGCGGGCGATCCGCGCGCCGCCGAGGGCGACGCCGCGCTCGATCTCGCCGATCACCCCTACGCCGGCATGAAGGTGTCCGCCGCACTCGTTGTCCGCGACGCGCTGGGCCAGGAGGGCGTCAGCGACGCCGCCATGGTGGCCGTGCCGGAGAAGGTGTTCCTGCAGCCGCTGGCGCAGGCGGCGGTGGAGATCCGCAAGATGATCCTCCATGAGCGCCGCGCCTTCGCCAAGGCGCCGCCGCTGCTGTCGCCGCGCATCGTCGGCGCCGCCGACCTCTTCGGCATCCGCACCGACGATGAAGACCCCCGCATCACCCGCGCGCCCGCCGCCATCCGCCGCGCGGGCCGCATGATCGACGCCGTCACCATGGCGCCGCAGGACGGCTACTTCCGCGACGCCGCCGTGTTCGCCGGCTTCCGCTTCGCGCGCGCCACGCTCGATGTGTCGCGCGAGATCGCCGACACCACCGCCGCCGCCGACATCCTCTGGCGCGTGGCCCTGCGCGCCGAGTACGGCGACAGCGCCGACGCCAAGCGCGCGCTGGAAGAGGCGCAGCGCCGCCTGGCGGACGCGATCCGCCGCGGTGCGGGGCCGGAGGAGATCGCGCGCCTGTCGCAGGCGATGCAGCAGGCCACGCAGAACTATCTCCAGGCGCTGGTGCAGGAAGCGATCCGCGAAGGCCGCAAGCAGGAGCAGGCCGAGGACGCCCAGCAACAGAATTCCCTCTCGATGCGCGACATCGAGGAGATGATGAAGGAAGTGCAGCGCCGCGCCGAGGCCGGCGACACGGAAGGCGCCCAGGCCCTGCTCCAGCAGCTGGCGCAACTGCTCAACAACCTCGAGATCTCGCTGGCGCAGGGCGACCGCGGCGAGGGCAAGGAAGGCGAACCTTCAGAACTCGAGCAGGCCGTGCAGGGCCTGTCCGAACAGATCGGCAAGCAGCGCCAGCTGCGCGACGAGACCGCGCGCGAGGAGCAGGAACGCAACGAGGGCGGCCAGTCCGCCCAGGAGCGCGCCGAGAACGGCCAGCAACAGGGCGAACTGGGCGAGCGTCAGCAGGAGCTCGGCCAGCAGCTGCGCGAGGCGCAGCGCAAGGCGCAGGGCGCGGGCGGCGAGCAGGGCGCAGAGGAACTGGCCGACGCGGGCGAGGCCATGAACCGCGCCGCCGAAGCGCTGAAGCAGGGCGATCTGGGCGAGGCGGGCCGCCAGCAGGAAAAGGCGCTGAGCAACCTGCGCCGCGGCGCCGAGCAGTTGTCCAACGAAGCCATCGCCAAGCGTGCGGGCCGCGACGGCCAAGAGGGCAAGCCCGAAGAGGGCGGCGAACGCGATCCTCTCGGTCGGCTGATGGGCGCCGCCGGCGACGGCGGCGACGAAACCGCCGTGCCGACGGAAACCGAACGCCAGCGTGCGCGAGAAATCCTCGATGAACTGCGCCGCCGCGCGCAGGACACCACGCGACCGGAGTCAGAGCGGGAATACCTGCGCAGGCTGCTCGACCGGTTTACGGGGTCCTGAGGGAGCGCGGGCCTCCGGCCCGCATGTTGGTCCGCGCGCCTCGCCTGCAATGAGGAGGGCTAGTCGAGCGCGCCCACGAACGGCAGGCCGCGGTAACGCCCCGCGTCGTCCATGCCGTAACCCACGAGATACCTGTCCGGCGCGTCGAACCCCACGTAGTCGATGGGCAGGCCCAGCGCGCTGGGTTTGCGGATGAAGGCGCAGACCTTCACTTCCGTGGCGCCCTTGGCCTCCAGATGCGCGCGGGCAAACGCAATGGTGCGGCCGCTGTCGTACACATCGTCAAGCATCAGGACCGGGCGGCCTTCCAGCTTGCGGGAGATGTCGGCGCGTACGACCACGCGTCCGGAGGACACCTTCTCGTCCCGGTAGCTCTCCAGCCACAGGGAGTCGAGGATCGGGTGGATGTCGCGCCGCGCCAGCGCGCGCATGAAGTCCGCCGCGAACGGCCCTGCGCCCTGCATGAGCTGCACGATCGTCCAGCGATCGTCCAGGACGCCCACAAGCCCGTCGGCCAGCGTTTCGATGCGCGTGGCGATCTCGGCTTCGGCGATCAGGACGTCGATCTGTGGCTTAGCCATGGTCCTCGCGCGGGGGCCACGGCTCTTCCAGCCGCGGCGCGAGCCCGTCATGGGAGGCTTCCGCGCGCCCGTCAACGCCGTGGACGAGCGGATCAAGCGTCATGACCCCGTCCGGCCCCGGCGGATCGAGCAGATGCTGCGCCGTCTGCAGCGCCGGATCGTTGGCCGCCACGGCCGCAACGCCCGCGGGCATGGCCGCGGCTTCGGCGGCGCTGGCGAAGGTGGCCTCCAGATCCGCGGCGTCGGCGGAGGCGTTCTCGATGCGGATCTCGAAGGGCGCGGCCCCGCCGGCGGGAATGGTGGCGCTGGTCATCCGCGCCATCACGTGCTGGATCTCGCGGGCGGACGGATCGCGCAGGCCGAAGCGCAGCACCGGCGCCGGGCGCGCGTCGCGGCCCATGTTCGTCACCGCGCCGCGGACCACGAGCACCGGCTCCGGCCCGTCGAAAACGTGCTCCACCTGCAGGTCCACGAACTCGAGGCCGTAGATGTTCACGTCGAGGCCGACGGCGGCGTAGGCGCTGGCCGCCTTGGGCCAGACCCGCGCCACGTCCTCGCGGAAGGCCACGGCGCTCGTGGTGGTGGCGGCAAGCGCCACGCCGGTGGCGCCCCACGCCACCACGGCGGCGCGGATGCGGTCCTTGCGCTGGCGTTCGGCCTGCTGCTGACGGAAACGGGCGGCGGCCGACACCGGCGGGCCGTTGGCGGCGGCGGCGGCGCGTCGCATGCGCTCCACGCGCTCGCGCGTCAGCGGCGGCTCGGCGTCCGGGACGCCGGCGCCATCATTCAGCACCAGTTGGGATTCCACATACCAGGTGTGGGTGCACGACGCGCAGCGGACGGAGCGGCCGTTCGGCCCGATAGACCCGTCGTCTGCATAATAGCGGGTCGCGCACGATGGACACGTTAGGATCATGTTACGGATTCTTCGGCGCCATGGTTTAGATTTCGTGAGTGCGCTGATTCGATAAGGATTGTCCATTGACGCCGCCGCCCGCCGCCGATGAGGACAGCCTGCGCGCACCGGCCGCCGCGCCGCCCGAAAGCGCGCGCGCCGCCATCGTGCTCGCTGGCGTCACCGCAGGCTGGCGCGGCCAACCGCCGGTGCTGAACGACATCGACCTGCGCCTCACGCCGGGCGGCACGGCCATCGTCCACGGCGGCCCGGGCGCGGGGAAATCCGCTCTGCTTCATGTACTGCGCGGCGCACTGCTGCCGCGTGCGGGCCGCGCGCTGCTGCTCGGCTCCGACGTGGCGACGCTGCCGGCGCAAGTGCGCCGCGCGCTGAAGCAGCGCATCGGCTACATCGCACAGACGCCGCTGCTGGACGCCGACGACACCACCTTCGACGCCGTGGCCGCGCCCCTGCGGCTGACGGCGCCCACGCTCAACGCGCGCATGGCCGGCGACGTGGTGGACTTGCTCGCCTACCTCGGCCTCTCCGACGTGGCGGGCCAGCCGGTGGCGGCGTTGACAGGCACGCAGCAGCGCCTCGTGGGCGTGGCGCGCGCGTTCATCGCCCAGCCCGACATCGTGCTGGCGGACGAGCCGCTGGCGGGCCTCGGCCCCGACGGCGTGGCGCGCGTGCTGCGGCTTTTGTCGGAGATCGCGCGCCAGCGGGCGGCGGTGGCCATCGCCACGCAGACGCCGGAGCTGTTCGCCGCCCTCCCCGCCGCGCGCTTGCGCCTCGACCGCGGCCGCCTCTCGGAGGCGCCGGCATGAGCCGCGCGCCGATCCCGGGGGCGGGCGTGTTCATCGCTGTCGCCCTGCTGACGCTCGCCGCGCTGGCGGCGGCGCTGACCGGCGAGACGCTGGGGGCCCACGCCCGCGCCGACGCCGCCCGCACCGCCGGCGCGCTCACGGTGCGCGTCCGGACGCCGGACACCGAAGCCGCGGTGGAGACCGCCGCCGCCGCCCTGCGCGCACTGCCCGGCGTGCGGTTCGCCGCGCCGGTGACGCGCCAGCGCGCGGCACGGCTACTGGAGCAGGCGGGCGGCGGGCCTGTGGACCCCGACACCCTGCCCCCCGTGCGTCTGATCGAGGCGGGACGTGACCCGGCGCTGGCGACCGACGGGGCCATCGGGCAGGCGTTGCTTGAACGCGGCGTGCGCGCCGACCTGATCTCCCCCCCGCCCGCGCCGGCGGGGACCGCGGCGCTGGCGGGGCCGGCGGGGTTCGCGGGCGCGGCGGTGCTGCTTGTGGCGCTGGCGCTGCTGCTGCGGTCCGCATCACTCGCGGCGCCCGCGCCGGCGGCCATCGGCGCAGACCTGGGCGCACCCCGGGCGCGCGTGCTGGCCGCTTATGGACGCACCGGCGCCGAATTCGGCTTCACTGCGGGCCTTCTGGGGACGCTGGCGACGGTTGCGGGGGCCGCCGGGGTTCTCACCGGCCTGCCGATGCCTGTATCCTTGGCGGACATGGTCGCGCGCATCAGTTCCATGGAGGCGGCGATCGTCCTCCTCGCGCCGCTGCTTGCAGCGGGCGCGGCCGCCGTGGGCGCGCGCTGGGGCGCAGCGGACGCGTATGACCGCGCGGACCGGCTCGGATGAGCTGGATCCGGGGCATCCTGCTGGCGATCCTCACCGCCTTCATCGCCGCGCTGGGCCTTGGCTACCTGAGCTTTGCGCGCAACGTGGAGGCCGCCCGGCCGCCCTCGCCGCTGCCGGAGGCGGATGCGGTGGTGGCGCTGACGGGGGGCACCAGCGAGCGGCTGACCACCGCCATGCGCCTGCTGGCGGAGGGGCGCGGGCGACGCATGCTGATCTCCGGCGTCAACGCGCAGGTGCCCGACAAGGAAGTGTACGCCGTGCTCGACGGCCCCGCCGAACTCATCGCCTGCTGCGTCGATCTCGGCCGCCAGGCGGAGGACACCCTCGGCAACGCCTCGGAGACCGCCGCCTGGGCCGAACGCAACGGCTTTGCCCGGATCATCGTCGTCACCGACGACTACCACATGCCGCGCAGCATCGCCGAGCTGCGCGTGGCGATGCCGGACGCGCAGTTGATCCCCTATCCGGTGCAGACCGCCATCGCGAAGGCCGGCGCCTGGCAGACGGACCCCGGCAAGGCGGCGCGGCTGGGCGGGGAATACGTGAAGTATCTCGTCATCCGCGCCCGCGAGGCTGTATTGGCGACGGACACGCCGCCAGAGTCGCCCCCCGCCGCATGATCCTGATCCGTTCGGTTCTCTATGTCGTCTGGCTCTATGGGGCCATGACGTTCGCCGGCCTCGTATGGCTGCCGCGCACGCTTGCGGCGCCAAAAGATCGCGCGGAGCTGGGCGCGGGGCGCTTGTGGGCGAAACTTTCCGTTTGGGGCCTGCGCTGGATCGTCGGCGCGCGCGTGCAGTACCGGGGGCTCGACAAGATTCCGCCGGGCGCCAGCCTCGTGGCGTGCAAGCACCAGTCGATGCTGGATACGCTCGTGCCGTTCCTGATGTTCGACAGCCCGGCTTTTGTGCTCAAGCAGGAGCTGCTCAATGCGCCGGTGCTGGGTTGGTACGCGCAGGCCATGGGCATGATCCCCATCGACCGCGAGGCGCACGCGAGCGCGCTGAAGAAACTCCTGCGCGCGGCGCGGCCGGCGCGCGACGCAGGCCGTCAGATCGTGATCTTTCCCGAAGGCACCCGCCAGGATCCCGGCGTGCGGGGGGACTGGAAGCCCGGCGTCGCCGCGCTCTACCGCGATCTCGGCGTGCCCTGCGTGCCCGTGGCGCTGGACACGGGGCGCATCTGGGCCGCGCGCGGCCTCATCCGCCGCCCGGGGCTGGCGACCTTCGAAGTTCTGGACGCGATCCCGCCCGGCCTTTCGCGCGAAGATTTCATGCGCACGCTGGAAGACCGGATCGAAACGGCGTCCGACGCGTTGCTGGCGCAGTGAGCGCAGTGCGCCCGTACCGGATGTGGCGCCGCCGAGCTCGCAAGCTGCCGGCGGTACGGCCCAGAGGTGGTTTCGCATGAGCACATCCCCCCGCCGTCTCGGCCTTTACGTCCCGTGGGCGCTGTTTGCGCTCTTCTGCCTGTGCTGGACGGGCTACTGGTTATACGCGAAGGACGCGGCGGTGAAGGCGCTCGACGCCGCGATCGCCAACGGCGGCGCGCACGGTGTGGAGGCGAGCTACGGCGACGTGCGCGCCGGGGGATTCCCGCTGCGCCTGACGCTGACCCTCACGGACGCGCGCGCCGCCACGCGCATGCCCGCGCTGCAAATCGCGGCGGCCGCGCTGCCCGTGAGCATCAACCTCTCCAACCCGCGCCACCTGATCGTGGGCCTCGCCGGCGGCCTGCGCTGGACGGGCGAGAGCGGCGCAGCGCAGGTGCTGACGACGGCGCGCGGCGATCTCAGCATCCGCGTCACCAGCGACGGCGCGCTGGCGCGGTTCTCGCTCGATCTGGAGGGCGCGGAGATCACGCGCGCGGGCGCGGCGGCAACGAAGATCGGCAAGCTGCTGGTGCACCTGCGCCCAGATCCGCGCCGCGCCGCCGATGCACAGCTGATCGTCGACGCCGCCGACTGGTCCGGCCCCACCCCCTTCGCCGCGCTCAACGGGCTCAGCCCCTTCGCGCATTTCCGCGCCGCCGTGGCGGTGACGGACTACGCGACGCTGGGGACCGCGCAGCCCCTGCAGACATGGTCCGGCGCGCTGCGCGTGGAGCGGTTCGACGTGGGCTACGCCGGCACGCAGGTGACGGGCGACGGCGCGCTCGATCTCGATGCGCTGTACCGGCCTGTGGGCACGCTCACGCTGACGCCGGCGGGTGCGCAACCCGTGGCGCTGGTGGCGGGGGAGGGCTGGTGGACGTTTGCGGGATTGCGCGTGGCCCCGGCGAAGCCGCTCTATGCGCCGTCGCCGCCGGACTGATCGCGCCCCCAGTTGGGCGCGGCGGTGTCCTGACCGGCTTCGATCACCTCTCGGCGCATGCGGCGGGCACGGGTGAAGAGATCGTGCAGCGCTTCGCCGTCGCCCCAGCGGATGGCGCGCTGCAGGGCGGCGAGATCTTCCGTGAAGCGGCCGAGGATTTCGAGCACCGCCTCGCGGTTCGAGAGGAACACGTCGCGCCACATGGTGGGATCGGAGGCGGCGAGGCGCGTGAAATCGCGGAAACCGCCGGCGGAATACTTCACGATCTCCGATTCCGTCACCGTCTCCAGATCCTCCGCCGTGGCGACGATGTTGAACGCGATCAGATGCGGCACGTGGCTGGTGATGGCGAGCACGAGATCGTGGCGGTCGGCGTCCATGATCTCGATGCGCGCGCCCAGCGCCTCCCAGAACGCGGCGAGCTTCGCCACGGCTTCGGCGTAGGCGGGGCGCGGATCGTCCAGCGGGGTGAGGATCGTCCAGCGGTTCTCGAACAGCGAGGCGAAGCCCGCATCGGGCCCCGACTGCTCGGTGCCCGCGATGGGGTGGCCGGGGATGACGAACGCATGCGCCGGCGCGTGCGCGGCCAGCGCATCGATCACGGCGCGCTTGGTGGAGCCCACATCGGTGAGCACCGCGCCTTCGGACAATGCGGCGGCGACGTCTGCGGCGGCGGCGCCCATCGCGCCGATGGGTGTGGCGAGGATGACGAGGTCAGCGCCGGACACTGCGTCCGCGCCTGTGTCGCACACGTGGCCGAGACCGAGCGCCCGCGCCCTGTCGCGCACGGCGGGCGACGCATCGAAGATCCTTACGGCGCCACACGCCCCCTTCTCCCGCGCCGCGCGCGCGATGGACGAGCCGATGAGGCCCGCGCCGATGACGGCGACGGTGGCGAAGGTCATGGCGTGCGCCCCGTGGATCCAGCCATTCTCCCCCGCGAGGGGGAGAAGGTGGCCGCGAAGCGGCCGGATGAGGGGGCGTCCCACAGGATTGAGTTCGACGTAGCGGCTGCGCGCGATCCTGCAGCCCGCCCCCTCATCCGGCCTTGGGCCACCTTCTCTCCCTCGCGGGGGAGAAGGATGATGGCGTTGCGGCGCCTCACCGCGGGAGATCCGCAAACGCCGCCAGCACGCCGTCGTTCTCCGCCGCTGTGCCGATCGAGAGCCGCAGCGCGTCCGGCAGGCCGTAGGCCTTCAACGCGCGCAGGATGAAGCCGCGGGACCGGATGAAGGCGTCCGCGGCGTCCGCCTTGCCGGGCGGCAGGTGGATCAGCAGGAAGTTCGCCACGCTCTGCGTGACGTTGAACCCGAGCTTCTCGAGCGCCGCCGACACCCGCGCGAGTTCCGCGGCGTTGTGTTCGGCGGAGCGTTCGGCGAAGGCCGTATCCTCGATGGCCGCTATGCCCGCCTTCATCGCCGGCGCCGAGACGTTGAACGGCCCGCGCACGCGGTTGAGCACGTCGATCACGCCGGCGGGCCCGTAGGCCCAGCCGAGCCGCAGCGCGGCGAGCCCGTGAATCTTGGAGAACGTGCGCGTCATCAGCACATTGTCGAACTCGGAGACGAGTTCGACGCCCGCGGCGTAGTCGTTCTTCTTCACGTACTCCGCGTAGGCCGCATCGAGCACGAGCAACACATGGCCCGGCAGACCCGCGTGGAGGCGACGCACCTCCTGCACGGGCAGGTAGGTTCCCGTGGGATTGTTGGGATTGGCGAGGAAGACGATCTTGGTCTTGTCCGTCACCGCCGCGAGCATGGCGTCCACATCGACGGTGAAATCCCTGTCGGGCGCGGAGCGCACCACGGCGCCGGCGGCCTGCGCCACAAGGCGATAGACGAGGAACGCATACTGCGACTGCACGATCTCATCGCCCGGCGCGAGATAGGCGCGGCCGAGCAGCTGGAAGATCTCGTCGGAACCGGCGCCGCACACGATGCGGTCCGCATCGAGGCCGTAGCGCGCGGCGATGGCGCGGCGCAGCGCGGCCGCAGAACCATCGGGGTAGAGCTGCAGCGAGGCCGCCGCCTCCACGAAGGCGGCTTGGGCTGCGGCGCTCGCACCGAGCGGGTTTTCGTTGGAGGCGAGCTTCACGGGCTTCGCCACGCCCGGGATGACGGATTCACCGCCCTTGTAGGGCTGGATGTCGAGAATGCCGGGAAGCGGCCGGGGCGTCATGGATGTCTGACCTTCACGCGCTACGCTGTTCTAGACGCGCGCATAGCATCCCACGATGCGCGGGCCATCGAGGCCCGCCCTGGCGAGGGCGACCAGACGCGGATCGCTGGGCCCCACGAACGTCTCGAAGTGCACCAGCACCGAGGCGTTCGCGCGGGCGACCTCCTTGCCCGCAAGCGCCGCCTCATTCAAGCCGCGCACCAGCCGGTGATGGGGATCGAAGGCGATCAGCAGTGTCGCATCCTTGCCGGTGGGCTCCAGCGGCGCGCCGCGCGTGATGACGGCCGCCTCCGGCTCCTGCCCGTCGTCGCGCATCGGCAGCACAGCCACGAGCTGGGTGTCGTGGAAGCGGCGTTCCGACAGGATCGGCCACCAGCCGCCCGCGCCCGACTTGCCGGGAAACGGCAGCACCGCCGCCGCCGCCGGCGTATCGACCATGCGGTTGAGCGTGGTGCGGGCGTCTTCCAGCCGCGTGATCCGGGCGCCGTCGCCGAAGTGACGGCGCGCGAGGTCGAACAGCCGCACCTGATCGGGCGCGCCGCCGGTGAACACCTCCACGCACTTCTGCCGGCGCAGGTTGTCGGCCATCAGGGCGCGCCAGAGTTCCACGATCAGCGCGGGATCGACGCCCGCGGGCGCCTGGCCCACGAGGCGGCGCAGGAGCGCGACTTCCCGGGCGGGACGCAAGGGCGAGCCGTCCACCGCGCCCTTGGCGGCGGCGATGCGCGCGGCGAGGCCGGCCCGCTCCGCCACCAGCGCCAGCAGGCGGTCGTCGATGGAATCGATGGCCGCGCGCGCCGCCGCGAGGGCGTCGGCGTCGGCGGCGGCCTCCATGGGGCCCTCCGGGGGAGGCGTCTCGGACATGGTCACGAATCTCAGTGCACCCCATGGAGCGCCCCCGCGCAACCTTGGGAACTGTGTTCACTTCGGGAGGGGTGAAATGCGCGCGACGCGTGCTATCGAGGCAGGAATGACTCGCGCCCCCTCACCCTTGCGTTCCTGGTCCTCCGCCGGCGGCCTGCGCACCATCACGTTCGGCCCCGACCAGCCGCTGCAGTTCTCCAACGGCGAGAAGCTCTCCGGCCTCACCATCGGCTACGAGACCTACGGCGAGCTTGCGGCGGACAAATCCAACGCGGTGCTCGTGTGTCACGCGCTGACGGGCGACCAGTATGTGGCGTCCTCCAACCCCGTGACGGGGCGTCCGGCCTGGTGGCCGCGCATCGTGGGGCCGGGCAAGCCGATCGACACCAACCGCTTCTTCGTGATCTGCGCGAACGTGCTCGGCGGCTGCATGGGCACGTCCGGGCCCGCGTCGTTTCACGAGGACGGGCGGCCGTGGGGCTTGCGGTTCCCCGTGTTCACCGTGCCCGACATGGTGCGCGCGCAGGCGATGCTGGTGGAGGCGCTGGGCATCGAGGAGCTGTTCTGCGTCATCGGCGGCTCCATCGGCGGCATGCAGGCGCTGCAGTGGGCGGCGGCGTATCCCCGGCGCGTGTTCGCCTGCTGCCCCATCGCCACGGCGGCGCGCCACAGCGCCCAGAACATCGCGTTCTACGAGGTGGGCCGCCAGGCCATCATGGCCGATCCGGACTGGCGCGGCGGCGACTATCTGGCCGAGGGCGTGCGCCCGTCGAAGGGGCTGGCGGTGGCGCGCATGGCCGCGCACATCACCTACCTCTCGGAGAGCGCGCTGCACCGCAAGTTCGACCGCGCCCTGCAGGCGCGAGACAAGATCTCGTTCGGCTTCGATGCGGACTTCCAGGTGGAAAGCTACCTGCGCCACCAGGGCCAGAGCTTCGTCGACCGCTTCGACGCCAACTCCTACCTCTACATCACCCGCGCGGTGGACTACTTCGATCTCGCCGGCGATTTCGGCGGCGCGCTGCCCCACGCCTTCGCCGACAGCCAGACGAAGTTCTGCGCCTTCTCCTTCTCGTCGGACTGGCACTACCCGCCGGAGGGCGCAAAGCACATCGTGCGCGCGCTGATCGCCGCCGGCGCGGAGGCTAGCTACGTGGAGATCGACACCGACAAGGGCCACGACGCCTTCCTCCTGGAAGAACCTGCGTTCGAACACGCGCTGGCGGGCTTCATCGATTCCGCGGCGAGCGCGCGCGGCCTGCCGGCGGGCGTGCGGCGGTGATGCGCGCCCCATGACCCCCGCCCAGCGCGCCGACTACGAGGTGATCGTCTCCCAGGTGCGTGCGCACGCGCGCGTGCTCGACGTGGGCTGCGGCGACGGCGTGCTGCTGCAGCGGCTGATCCGGGAAAAGCGCGTCAAGGGCCGCGGCATGGAGTTGTCCCAGGCGGGCGTGAACGCGTGCGTGGGCAAGGGCCTGTCGGTGGTGCAGGGCGACGCCGACCGCGACCTGCAGTTCTTCCCCGACCAGAGCTTCGACTACGTGATCCTGTCCAAGACCATCCAGGCCGTGCACCGGCCCGGCGCGGTGCTGACCGAACTCGCCCGCATCGGCGACCGCGTCATCGTCTCGCTGCCGAACTTCGGCCACTGGCGCACGCGGCTTGCGCTGCTGCTCACCGGCAAGATGCCGGTGAACCCGTCGCTGCCCGCGCCGTGGCACGAGACGGAAAACATCCACCTGTGCACCGTGCGCGACTTCGCGGCGTTGTCGGAAAGCCTCGGCCTCACGGTGGAGCGCGCCTTCCCCATCAGCGGCGGCCACGCGGGCGGCCCGTTCGCGCGCATCCTGTGGCGCGCCAACTGGTTTGCGGAGGACGTGGTGTTCGTGCTGCGCGCGCGCGAGACGGCGGCGCGGCCGAGCGCGGACGTGGTGCCGCTGCGGGCGTGAAGTTGTACAACTGTACAGACCGGTGAAGCTCACGCTGAACGCCGGTAGACACAACCCGGAATTCCAAGCTGGTATTCGCGAACACGATCCGCGCCCACGAATTCGAAGCGCGACCATCCCGCACTAAAGGTGTTGGCATCAGCGATCACAATATCATGCGATATGAAATCTGGAATGTTCAGATTTTTCTTTAGAAGTCTGAGGCGCCCATTCTCTTGACGAATGCGCAGCGTTCCTGACCAACAAGACAAGCCTTGCCCTTCCCAAGTCCCCAAGAGTCGGCTTCGTTCGGGCGAGGCCTGGGGCACTTTTGCGGACGCCTTTGTAGACTGAACCGCCCGCAGCCGACTCCGGGCTGTCTCCGCGTACAATCCCGGCAACTCGCGGCGACTGACCTTTGATAGGTAGGTGTTGAGATCTGAAACAGTTGCCGCAGGACCGCAACAAGATGCCCAGTAAAGCGCCTCTGCTTGTCTAGCGTCATAGTCTGCGGGTGGACCAGCCAGAAACACCTCATTTCCGGATAGGCTGGTCGTTGTGAATGGCAACTGCCGCTGCCCAGTCTCAGCGTACACCGCGTCCGCAACCTTTCCCACTGCAACGCGTAGTTCCACACCGGGCTCCGGCATAAAGCGCGAGAACGCTCGTGCGAACGGACTCCCACGACCAATGGGGCCATCGTCCGCCAATTCGCCGCTAGCGGCTGAGTACATCAGCAACGTTCCCCGTGCAGCCTGCACGTCGAGCGCTCCAAGCCCACCCCCGGTGCTGCGCGTCACGCGATACACGCCCGTGCCTCGCATTCGCGCAGCGAACGGATTGTCCCGACATGCGTCGAGCACGACTATGCGCGCCTTCGCGCCGCCGGCGGCGCGGATCACGAGGTTGGCTTCGATGGCCTGGAAATCGAGTTCGGCGTCGGTGGCGAGGCGTGCGTCGGTGGGGATCAGCCAGTTCTTGCCCCCCGCCTCCATGCCGTGGCCGGCGTAGTACACCAGCGCCACATCCGCCCCCTGCGCGCGCGTCTGAAACGCGCCGAGCGCGGTGCGCATCTGGCCGATGCCGAGATCGGTCTGCTTCTGCACCTCGAAGCCTACGCGGCGCAACGCCGCCTCCACGAGCCCCGCATCGACGGTGGTGTTCGGTAGCGGCCGGTACCCGGCATAGGTGGCGTTGGCGATGATCAGCGCCACGCGGCGCGGCGCCTGCTGGGCGCTGGCGGGCAGGAGCGCGAGAATCAGCCCTGCGGCGACGAGAAGGAGTTGTCTGAACACGGCGTTCCCCCACGGACGGAACCAGTCTAGATCAGAAGCGCAATCTACAAAAGTCGCGGATTCTCGCGCCGGAGGACACCATGGATCTCGGACTCAAAGGCAAGAAGGCCGTCATCCTTGGCGGCACCCGTGGCATCGGGCGCGCGATCGCCGACACGCTGGCGAAGGAAGGCGCGGATGTCGCCGTATGCGCGCGCAACGCCGGCCAGGTGGCCGAGACCGTGGCGGCGCTGAAGGGCTTCGGCGTGAACGCGACGGGCGCCAGCGTGGACATCATGGACGGGGCCGCGCTGAAGGCGTGGATCGCCACGGCGGGCGCTGAGCTGGGCGGCATCGACATCCTCGTCTCCAACGCCGGCGCCATGGCGCAGGGCAACGACGTGTCCGCCTGGGAGCAGAACTTCCGGCTCGACGTGCTGGGCGCCGTCAACGCCTTCGAAGCCGCGCAGCCGATGCTGGCCGACGCCGCCACGGCGAAGGGCGACGCCGCCTTCGTCATCATCGCCTCCATCTCGGCGGCGGTGGCGGAGATGGCGGACTCCTACGGGCCGGTGAAGGCCTCGCTGATCCACATGGCCAAGGGGCTGGCGCGCCAGCACGCCAGGGCCGGCATCCGCGTGAACGTGGTCTCGCCCGGCATGGTCTATTTCGAGGGCGGCGTGTGGCACATGGTGGAGACCAACATGCCGGACTTCTTCAAGAAGCAGCTGGCGCGCAATCCCACCGGGCGCTGCGCGACGGCGCAGGAAATCGCCAACGCCGCGGTGTTCCTGGCCAGCCCCGTCTCCAGCTACACCACCGGTTCGAACCTGGTCGTCGACGGCGCGATCTCGAACCGCGTGAACTTCTGAGGCGCACGCGCGGGGGCGCCCTACGGGAACGGCTTGCCGCCCTCCCCTGCCGATGAAACACTGACCTCCACAAGAGCGCGGGCTCCCACCGCGCCGCCGGAGGAGCACCCGCATGACCGTCATCGGCGCGCAGGGCGCAGCCGCGCCCGCGCAGGAATTGTCGCCCGGCCGCGTCAATTTCTGTCTGTTCGTGCTGACCGCGGCGTGGTCGCTCAACCTGCTCGACCGCCAGCTGCTGGCGATCGTGGCGGAGCCGATCCGGCTTGAACTCGGCCTGTCGGACACGCAGCTGGGCCTGCTCACGGGGCCGCTGTTTGCGGTGCTGTACTCGGCGGCGGCCTTGCCCATCGCGTGGATGGCGGACCGCTGGCACCGTGTGCGGATCCTCGCGGCCTGCGCGCTGGTGTGGGGTGCGCTGACGGGCGCCGCGGGCTTCGCCGCCAGCTTCACGCAGCTCGCTGTGGCGCGCATGACCATGAGCGTGGCGGAAGCGGGCTGCAATCCGTGCGCGCAGGCGCTGATTTCGGATTACGTGACTCCTGAAAAGCGCGGCCGCGCGCTGGGCGTGTACGCCATGGGCGTGCCGCTGGGGCTGGCGGCGGCGGGGTTCATCGGCGGGCCGCTGGCGGACGCCTATGGCTGGCGCAACGCGTTCTTCATCCTGGGCGGCGTGAGCATGGCGGTGGCGCTGCTGGTGCTGTTCGGCCTGCCGGAGCCGGTGCGCCGCGCCACGCCGCGCGCGCCAGGCGTGGCGGAGGACGCGGGCTTTCGCGCGCTGCTGAAGAAGCCCGCGTTCCGCCACCTGATGCTGGCGGGCGCGTGGGGGTCTGCGGCGTCCTACGGCGGCCTCGCGTGGGGCATCGTGTTCGTGGTGCGCTACTTCGAGTGGACGCCGGGACAGGCGGGCGCGGTGTTCGCCACGCTCGGCGCAGTGGCGGCGCTGATCGCCACATGGCTGGGCGGCTATCTGGGGGACCGCTTCGCAAAGACCGACACGCGCTGGCTGGCGTGGATGCCGGCCATCGCGCTGGCGGCGGTGCTGCCGTTCGGCGCGATCGGCGCGTTCGCGCCGGTGGTGCTGCTGCTGCTGTTCACCTCCCCCACCGAAGCGTTCCTGCGGTCTTTGACGCTGGCGCCCGGCTACGCCCTGCTGCAGCGGATGACGCCCGCCGACGCCCGCGCCCGCGCCGCCGCGATGCAGAGCGCCACGGCCACGCTGGTGGGGCTTGGCGTGGGGCCGCTGCTGGTGGGCGTGGTGAGCGAGGGCCTTGCGCCGCTGGTGGGCGCAGACTCGCTGCGCTGGGGACTGGCCGCGCTTTTGATCCCGCAGGCGCTGGCGGCGGTCCACTTCTGGCGCGCCGCGCGGACGCTGCGCACCGACATCATCGAATAGTCCGCAGCCACGGCATCAGCGCGAACGCCGCCTGCGCGGCGAGGCCCACGAGGCCCGCGGCGGTGGCGAACCCTGCCGCGATCGTCGCCGGCGTCTGGTTAAACAGGACGAGCGCCACCGCCAGTTCGACCCCCATCAGCAGGACGAACGCCAGCGCGCCGATGATAAGACGCACGCGCGCCGCAGGCGGCACGGCGAACCGCCGCATCACCCAGCCGCACGCCAGCCAGCTGACCGCGAGCATCAGCGGCGCCTCAAGAAGCACCGCATAGAGCGGGCCGACCGCGGGCGTCACGACCAGCGTCCGCACGACGCCGAACAGGAAGCCCGCCGCGTAGGCGATGCCGGTGTAGGCGGCGGCCGGCCGGAACACGCGCAGGGCCCTACTCCTTCAGCGTGACCATGTAGTCCCACACCTCTTCGATGCGATCGGACTCGACCACGACGTTGGGCATGGTGGGGTGGGACGTGCGCATCCACGCGGTGAGCGCGTAGCCCGTCATGCCGGACGTGTTGGCGATGGTGCGGAAGGGCGTGGCGCCGGGATGGGGCGAGCGCAGCTGGTCGCCACGGATGGCATGGCAGCTGGCGCAGTGCTGCGCGGCGTAGACGAGGCCGGGCGGCGCGTCGGCGGGGAGCGCGTCCGGCGCCGAAGTGACGGCAGGTTGCGGCGGGGTGCAGGCGGCGGCCGCACACAGCAGCGCCAGCGCCAAGAGGCGCGCGACGTTAACGGACCTGG
The DNA here is from genome assembly GCA_027488965.1 of Alphaproteobacteria bacterium. Taxonomy (GTDB): domain Bacteria; phylum Pseudomonadota; class Alphaproteobacteria; order Caulobacterales; family Aquidulcibacteraceae; genus VFBF01. The sequence goes on along the minus strand of JAIYAO010000008.1, from coordinate 11,188 downwards.
ACATGCGCATGGTCGAAACCTCCCATCGACGCCCTGCACGCGCGCGTCACCGGGGTAACGCTAGTCGACGGCCTTCTCGTCCCGCTCGCCGGTGCGGATGCGGAGGATGGAGTCGAGTTCCGACACCCAGATCTTGCCGTCGCCGATCTTGCCGCTGCGGGCGGCTTCGGCGATCGCCTCCACGATGGCGTCGGCGCGATCTTCCGGGGTGACCACTTCGAGCTTCATCTTGGGCAGCAGTTTCACCGCGTATTCCGCGCCGCGATACACTTCCGTCTTGCCCTTCTGGCGGCCGAAACCGCGGACTTCGGTGACGGTGAGGCCCGTGGCGCCCGCGTCCTTCAACGCATCGAGCACGGGGTCCAGCCGCGAGGGCTTGATGATCGCGGTGATGAGTTTCATGACGGCAATCAATCCGATGCATCGTCCTTGCGCAAGGGCGACGACGCCCGCACGGGCGCGCGCGCCAGCAGCACCTTGCGCCCCGCCTTCGCCGTGGAGGCGTAGAGCCGCTTGACCGCCTCCATCAGCACGAGCCCCCCGAACGGGGCGCGCACGATCTCGCCGCCGCGCTCGAAGGCGTCGGCCAGCGCCGTGAGCGGCCCCCAGTCGACGGGCGGCGCATGCAGCGCGATGGCCGAGGCCGTGGGCTCGAACATCGCATCCCCCAAAAGCCCCGCCAGCTGGCGGCGCGAGAACGGGCGGCCGTGGCCAAAGGGCGTGGCGTCGGCGCGGGCCCACAGGCCCGCCCGGTTGGCGGCGACCACCACGAGCCGGCCCTCCGGCGCCATCACCCGCCAGACCTCCCGCAGCAGCACCCGCGGCGCCTCCGATTCCTCCAGCGCGTGCACGAGGATCGCGCGGTCGAACACGGCATCCGCAAAGGGCAACCGCGTCTCCTCCCCCAGCACCGTGGCGACGCCGCCGCTGGCGGGCCAGCGCTCGGCGCCCTGCGCCGCCGGCATGAACGCCACGGCACGGCGCGCATCGGCGCGGAAGGGCTCCAGATAGGGCGGCGCGTAGCCGACGCCGAGCACATCGAGGCCGCCGCAGCTGGGCCACAGCGCCTCGATGCGCCGCAGCGCCGCCGCACGCGCAATCTCGCCGAGACGCGCGCCGTAGAAGCGCTGCAGCGCCAGCACATCGACCCGCAGCAGCGGGGCGTGGGAGGCGGCCTCGCTCAGAGGCCGAGCTTCGTGCGCATCTGCGCCTTCACTTCGGGCGACAGGTCGTCGATCTCGTCGATGAAGTCGCCGGCGGCCTGGGCGTTGACGCCGGAGATGCGGACCGCGCCGCGGCCGGCGCCGCCGGCGTCCTCGCCGTCCACATCCACGCTGACCCCGCCCATCCGGATGGCGACCTTGCCCCTCTCGGCGCCGTCCACGGAGTCGTCATCGGCGTTGACCTTCAGCGAGAAGCCCGGTGCGGCGATGTCCACGCGTTCGGGGGCCTCCGGCGTCTCCGCCAGCGCCGCGCGGGTCTCGCCCACCAGGCTCTGCGCGGCGGCGTCGTCGACCAGCGTGGAGACGCCGTCCGCCACGCGGGCGGCCGCCGTCTGCCCGTCGGGGCCGGTGATCACATAGACCGCGCCGGCGTCGTCGCCGACCACCTGCATCGTCCACTCCTTGCCGGGCGCGGCGGCCTTGCCGGCAACCTCGGACGTGGGCGAACAGCCGGCGAGCGCGCCGAAGGCTAGGGCTGCAAGGGCGATCGGGATGCGCATGGGTGCGGCTCCTCCGTGGACTTCAGGATGGTAACGCCTGGATGGCCGTGAAGCGATGCATCTGCCGGCCCGTCTGGATGCACGCGCCGTCAGGACTTCAGCCGCCACCCGGAGCGGATCACCGCCCAGCACAGCACCGACAGCGCGATCGCCAGCCCCACCGACACCAACGCCGCCACCACGATGGGCCCGTCCGGGGCGCCGATGAAGCCGTAGCGGAAACCGTCGATGAGGAAGAACACCGGATTCCACTGCACCAGCGCGCGGAACGGCTCCGGCAGGGCGGAGACGGAATAGAACGTGCCCGACAGGAACGTGAGCGGGGTCACCACGAAGTTGGTGAAGGCGGCCAGGTGGTCGAACTTGTCGGCCCAGACGCCGCCCAGCAGCCCCATGGCGCCGAAGATCACCGAGGCCGCCAGCGTGAACACGATCACCGCCCACCAGTGGTCGGGCGTGATGTCGGCGAACGGCGCCACCGCCGCCGCGGAAAACAGCCCCACCAGCACGCCCCGGGCCGCCGCCCCGCCGATGAAGGCGATGGTCAGCTCCAGCGCCGAGAGCGGCGGCATCAGGAAGTCCACGGCGTTGCCCTGGATCTTGGCGATGATGAGGGAGGAGGACGCGTTCTGGAACGCGTTGTTGATCACCCCCATCATGATCAGGCCGGGGGCGAGGAAGTCGATGTAGGCCACGTCCCCGATGGGCGCCCCCCGCCCGCCCAGCGCCAGCGCGAACACGGCGATGTAGAGGATCGTCATAATCAGGGGGGCGATGACGGTCTGCGCCGCCACCTTCCAGAATCGTTTCACTTCCCGTTCGAGCAGGGTCTGGAGGCCCAGCCAGTTCATGCCGGCATAGCGGCGGGCCTGGGGCGGGGCCGTTAGGGTCTCCATCGGCGCATTCACCAATTCTTAATACTTTGAGGGGCCATTAACCATGATTGACGGTGCATAAGCGGGTGTCCGCCTTGGCCTCCAAAGAGATTTACGGGGTCGCCAGCCTGTGCACAACCGTGGAGCGATTCGGCGGTAAGTGAACTAGGGGTGGAGTAAAACAGATCCGTGACACACTACCGCTTGTGTCCTTCGCGTTTTTGGCTACCATCCAATCACGGACACGCTTGGCTGGCTTGTCCGGCCCGGGAGATGGACCCGGGCGTTAGCAGAAGGGGCTGACCACCATGGGCTGGACAGACGAACGCGTCGAAACGTTAAAGAAACTCTGGACCGAGGGCCTCTCGGCCAGCCAGATCGCCAAGCAGCTGGGCGGGGTCACCCGCAACGCCGTGATCGGCAAGGTGCACCGCCTCGGCCTCGCCGGACGGGCCACGCCGTCGCGCCCCGCCAAGCGTCCGCGCCCGGCGGCGCGCCCGCGGATCGTCTCGGCCGCGACGACCGGCGCGCTTATGGGCCAGCGTCCCCGGCCGCAGCACGCCCCGTACCTGGCGCTCGTCCCCCACCTTGAGCCGCTCAAGGCCGAGGACGGCAGTGTCACCACGGTGCTCACCCTTTCTGACACCGTCTGCAAATGGCCGATCGGCGACCCCACGGACGCGACCTTCGCGTTCTGCGGCCGCGGCGCGGGCCACAGCGGCCCCTACTGCGCCGACCACGCCCAGCTGGCCTTCCAGCCCCAGCAGCCCCGCCGCAAGAAGGCCTACGGCGAGCCCGACGAACTGCGCCGCATGCTGCGCCAGAGCGCCATGTAGGCCACAGGCCGGACCAATACGGAAAAGGCGGCCCGCGGGCCGCCTTTTTTTTGTGTTCTCGAAGGCCAGGTCGGGCGCGCGGGCCGGAGGCCCGCGCGCCGCCCGCTAGCCCAGCGGGGTCGCGCCGCGGTTGGCTTCCGTCATCGCCTGGAAGCGGTACATTGCGCGCTGGATCACCTTCGGCCACTGCAGCAGCGAGACCATGTGTGCGTACATGGGGCCCAGCGCACCGTTGTCCTTCAGACGCATGAACTGGTCGTTGGGCAGGTTGGTGAGCTTTTCTTCGTCGATGGCGAAGTATTCGGCCACCACCTGCTGCTCCTCGGTCCCGTCGGGGCGGCGGTTGGCGATGGACACGGACTTCTGCTCGAACAGGTTCATCTCGGTGACGAGGGCGAGGAAGTTCTCGGTGGTGCGGCGGTGGCGCTCGAACTCCTTGCAGAACTCCATGGCCTCCTGCGTGTACTGGGAGGGCTCGTTGCCGTTGAACAGCGGCACGTCCGGGTTTTCGCCGATCATCGGCGCGGCGCGGTCGATGCACAGCACCAGGCGTTCGCCGGAGGTGTCGGCGGCGAAGACGAACGGATAGCGGCGGGCGAACGCCGGCAGATACACTTCGGGGTCCACCTCGCCCTGCGGCGAGACGAACACGTTCTCGCCCGAGCGGGCGCCCATGACCGCGAGCGGCGTCTTGGTGGCGCCGGCGAAGATCACGGGGAAGGAGCCGGCGGCGACGCCGAACTCGTTGACGGTGATCGGCACCACGTGGGCGTTCAGCAGGAACTGGAACGGACGGTCCACCCGCTTCACGCCGAGGCCGCGATGCTTCTCGATGGAGAGCGGTTCGGGCTGGCGATAGAACATCACCTGGCCAGACAGTTGCGGTTCGGCGCTCATGGAGGCTCCCTTGGGCTCAAGCTGGGGATAACGGCGAAACAGAAGGCGCGGGTGAACCACGAAAGGCGGGCGGGGGCAACGGTCCGGGCGCGAATTTGGACAGGCCCGCCCGGGGCCGTCGCCGAACTGTCGCGCACCGGGCGGGCATGCTAGGAGCCGGCCAAAGACCAACGGGAGAGGACACGCCGATGCCCATCGATCTGGAAAAGGCGCTGGCGCTGCGCGCCGAAGGCCAGGAGTTCACGTACACCGACCGCGAGACGATGCTCTACGCGCTGGGCGTGGGCATGGGCGCCGACCCGCTGGACCGCCGCGAACTGCCCTTCGTTTACGAGAACGGCCTGAAGGTGCTGCCGACGCAGGCCACCGTCATCGCCTTCAGCGCCGGGCGGACGCTGGAGACGGGGATAAACTTCATGATGGTGGTGCACGGCGAGCAGCGCCTCACCGTCCACAAGCCGCTGCCGGACCGGGGCACGGTGGTGACCGACTGGCGGCTGATCCACGTGATCGACAAGGGCGCCGGCAAGGGCGCGGTGCTGGTGGGCGAGACGGTGATGAAGGACAAGGCCACCGGCGAGAAGCTGGTGACGCTCGTCTCGTCCACCTTCGCGCGCGCCGATGGCGGCTTCGGCGGCTCCCCCGAGGGCGGGCCACAGCCCCACCCCACGCCCACCCGCGCCCCGGACGCGGAGCTCGCGATCCCCACCCGGCCGGACCAGGCCCTGCTCTACCGCCTCTCCGGCGACCGCAACCCGCTGCATTCCGATCCGGACTTTGCCAAGGCCGCCGGGTTCGAGCGGCCGATCCTGCACGGGCTGTGCACCTACGGTGTCACCTGCCGGGCGGTGCTGGCCACCTACTGCGACTTCGATCCCACGCGGATCGTGGGCCACGACGTGCGCTTTTCCTCCCCGGTGTTTCCCGGCGAGACCATCGTGACCCGCATGTGGAAGGACGGGAATATTGTGTCCTTCGAGGCGAGCGTGCAGGAACGGCCCGGGGTGACGGTGATCAAGAACGGCAAGACGACGCTGGCGGCCTGAGGGCGGACGGCCTGCGCGAACGGATGAAGAGGGGTTTGGGTTATGTGGAACAAGCTGGGCGCAGTCGCGCTCTCCGCACTCGTGCTCGCCGTGGCGGGCTGCAACACCGAGGCGACGAAGGAAAAGGCGCAGGCGGCGGCGTCCGCACAGCTTTCGGCGACCATGGGCGAGATCGCCACCAACGCGCTGCGCTTCTCACCGGAGACGGCCACGCAGCTGGCGGTGTCTGAAGAGATCGCCGGCGGGCGCTACGCCAACCGCCTGTCGGACGCGTCGGCCGAAGGGCTGGCGGCACAGGTAGCCGCCGTGGACGCCATGCTGGGCAAGCTGGGCGAGATCGACAGCGCGGTGCTCACCGGGCAGGACGCGCTTTCCCACGAAGTGGCGCTGGCGGCGCTGAAGAACGCGGAAGCGGGCGCCGCCTTCGGCTACGGCAACTACGGCTTCACCGGCGCACCCACGCCCTACGTGGTCAGCCAGCTGACCGGCGCGTACTCGTTCATTCCCGACTTCCTCGACAGCCAGCATCCCATGAAGACGGCGCAGGACGCCGAGGACTACCTTGCGCGGCTCACCGCGTTCGCCGCCGTCATCGACCAGGAAACGGCGCGCATGGGCGCCGACGTGGCCAAGGGCGTCATCCCGCCCACGTTCATCATCGACCGCACGCTGGAGCAGCTGCGCCCGATGGCGGCCGCGCCTGCGCCGACCATGACGCTGGTGCGCTCCATCCAGACCCGTGCGCCGCAGGCCGCGGGCGTGACGCCCGCACAGGCCGCAGAGTTCACGCGCAAGGCCATCGACATCGTCCGTGACGGCGTGCAGCCGGCGCTGCGCCGCCAGATCGCGGCGGTGGAGGCGCTGCGCGCCAGGTCCACCACCGACGCCGGCGCCTGGAAGCTGCCGGACGGCGCCAACTACTACCGCGCGGCGCTGGCCGCCTGGACCACCTCGACCCTCACGCCCGACGAGATCCACCAGATGGGCCTCGACATCGTGGCCGAGACCACCCGCGAGATGGACACGCTGCTGAAGGCGCAGGGCCTGACGGAAGGCACGGTGGGCGAACGCCTGCAGCGCCTGTCGGCCACGCCCGCGCAGCTCTACCCCAACACCGACGCCGGCAAGGCGCAGCTGCTGGCGGACCTGCAGGGCCAGGTGAACGTCATGCAGGCGCGCCTGCCCGAGCAGTTCGGCGCGCTGCCGAAGGCGAAGGTGGAGATCAAGCGGGTGCCCAAGGAGATCGAGGCGGGCTCCCCCGGCGGGTACTACAACTCGCCCGCGCTCGATGGCTCGCGCCCGGGCTACTACTACATCAACCTGCGCAACACGGCGGAATGGCCGCGGCTTTCGCTGCCGACGCTGACGTACCACGAGGCCCTGCCGGGCCATCACTTCCAGATCGCCATCTCGCAGGAGTCGCCCGGCCTGCCGCTGCTGCGCGCGTCGATCCTCAACTTCTCGGGCTACACCGAAGGCTGGGGCCTCTACGCCGAACAGCTGGCCGACGAGATGGGTGTCTACAAGGATCGCCCGGTCGATCGCCTCGGCTACCTGCAGTCCATGGCGTTCCGCGCCGCGCGCCTCGTGGTCGACACCGGCCTCCACCACAAGAAATGGACCCGCGACCAGGCCATCGACTACATGGTGGGCGTGACGGGCGACCAGCGCAGCGGCATCACCACGGAAGTGGAGCGCTACATCGTCTGGCCCGGCCAGGCGTGCGCCTACATGGTGGGGCGCCAGACCATCAACCGCCTGCGCGACCGCGCCCGCAACGAACTCGCCGCCGGCTACGACCAGCGCGCGTTCCACGACAAGATCCTGCTCGACGGCGCCACGCCGCTGTCGGTGCTGGAATCGAATGTCGACGGCTGGATCGCGGAGCGGAAAGGCAAGTAGGCGCGGCGCACCCTCCCCCGCCTGCGGGGGAGGGACCGACCGAGCGCAGCGAGGTCAGGGTGAGGGGCAGTGAGACGCAGGCGCGCCGTCCCCTTGCGGGCCCTCACCCGGCGTTTGCGCGCCGCAAACGCTGTCCCTCTCCTGCGAGCGGGAGAGGGTAAGGTGCAACGATGATCCGAATCACGCTCATCGCCCTCGCCTTTCTCGCCGCCTGCACGCCGAAGGCGCCGCCGCCGCCGGACGCGTTCGACGGGTTCGTGGAGGACGCCACCCGCGCGCTCATCGCCGACAGCCCCGAACTCGCCACCCGTGCAGGCCTCGGCGCCGACATCGCCGGCGCGGGGTTTGCCGCACGCCTCGACGACCGCAGCGCCGACGCAGTGAACCGCCGGCGCGCGACGGCTTTGCGCCTCGACGCCCAGGTGCGCGGCTTCGACCGCACCGAACTCACGCCCGCGCAGGCGATCACGTACGACGTGCTCACCCGCCAGTTCGCCGACGCCGCCGGCGGCGCGCGCTTCGCCTACGGCCGCTTCGACGCCGCGGGCTTCAGCCCCTACGTGCTCAACCCGCTCGATGCGGCGTTCCTGACGCTGCCGGATTTCCTCGACACCCGCCACCGCGTGGCGACGCTGCGCGACGGCGTGGACTACGTGAGCCGCCTCAGGGCCGCCGCCGTGGCCATCGACGCCGAAACCGCGCGCGCCCGCGCCGATGCCGAGGCCGGCGTCATCCCGCCCGACTTCATCATAGACCGCACGCTGGCGCTGCTGGATGCGGTGAACGCCACGCCGCCGGCCTCTTGGGTCTATGTCACGGCGCTGCGCCGCAAGCTGGAAGTGCTGGTGGGCCCGCTCGATGCGGTTGTTGCGCCCGCGCCCGGCGCGGCGCCCGCGCCTGCTGCGCAAACGCCCGCACAGACGGCGGCGCAGAAGCAGGAGGTGACCCGCGCGCGCGCCCTGCTGGCGCAGGCCGAGCAGGTGGCAGCCACGAAGATCTACCCCGCGCACCTGCGGGCGGCGGCGTTCCTGCGGTCCATCCGGCCGCGCGCGACGCATGACGCGGGCGTGGCGCGCCTGCCCGACGGCGCCGCCTACTACGCCGCAGCGCTGGCGCAGCAGACCACCACCGCGCTCACGCCCGCCCGCATCCACGCCATCGGGCTGGAGCGGGTGGCGGCGCTGACCGCCGAGCTGGACGGCGCGCTGCGCGCGCAGGCGCTCACCGAAGGCACGCCGGGCGAACGCCTGTCTGCGCTCACCGCCAATCCCGCGTTCCAGTATCCTGATACCGACGAAGGCCGCGCGCAGCTCCTCACCGATGTGCAGGCGCGCATCGCGCGCGTCATGGCGCTGGCCCCGCAACAGTTCGCCACGCTGCCGAAGGCCAAGCTCGACGTGCGCCGCGTGCCCGCCGCGCTGGAAGCCGCCCAGAGCGGCGCCTACTACGAGGCGCCCTCCCTCGAGGGGACGCTGCCCGGCATCTACTACATCAACCTGCGCAGCCTCGCGGAGATGACGAAGATCGACCTGCCCACGCAGGACTATCACGAGGGCGCGCCCGGCCATCACTTCCAGATCGCGCTGGCGCAGGAGCAGACGGGCCTGCCGCTGATCCGCCGCCTCGACGGCGCCAACGCCTACGTGGAGGGCTGGGGCCTCTACGCCGAACAGCTCGCCGACGAGATGGGCCTTTACGAGAACGACCCCATCGGCCGCATCGGCTTCCTGCGCTGGCGGCTGTGGCGCGCGGCGCGGCTGGTGGTGGACACGGGGCTGCACTCGCAGGGCTGGAGCCGCGAACAGGCCATCGCGTATCTCGTGTCGGTCACCGGCGATGCGCCGGGCGTGGCCACCAGCGAGGCGGAGCGCTACGCGGTGTGGCCCGGCCAGGCCAGCGGCTACGAGATCGGCCGCCTCGAGATCGAGCGCCTGCGCGAGAAGGCGCGATGGGGCCTGGGCCCCCGCTTCGAACTCAAGAAATTCCACGACGTGGTGCTGACCAACGGCGCCGTGCCGCTGCCCGTGCTGGAGACGCTGGTGGACGGCTGGATCGCGAAGGACGGAAAGCGGAAGTAGCCGCCCCCGTTCCGCCACGCTTCGAACCCGCGCGCGCCCAAAACCGGGCGGCACTCTCAGTCAATTCAAATCGGGGAGATGCGTTCATGAACGGCGGCATGCACGCGCGGTTTCTCATGGCGGCGGCCATGATGTGTCTTGCAGCCTGCGCCGCGCCCGTGGCCGAGCAGGCGCCGCCCGCACCACCACCACCGCCGCCGATCCTTTCTCCGCCGTCGCCCACGGCGCCGCTGAACGACATGCTCTCGCGCGGCATCACGGCGGCGCCCGCGATGCGCGTGGAGGGCGGCCGCGCCATGGCGCAGCGCGCCCTGCCCGTCTATCGCCCGCCCGGCTACGATCCCGAGCGCGAGACCCGCGAGCAATACGCCGGCGCGCCCGCCAATCCCGTGAAGGCGGTGGCCGCCGAGCCCGTCTCCACCTTCTCCATCGATGTGGACACCGCCAGCTACGCCAACGTGCGCCGCATGCTGGTGGACGGAAACCTGCCGCCGCGCGACGCCGTGCGCGTGGAGGAGCTGATCAACTACTTCGACTACGATTATCCCCTGCCGCCTGCGCGGGAGACGCCGTTCTCTTCCACCGTCACGGTGGTCCCGAGCCCCTGGGCGCCGGGCAAGACGCTGCTGCACATCGGCCTGCAGGGCTACGACATCGCGCCCGCCGTGCGTCCACCGCTCAACCTCGTGCTGCTGATCGACGTGTCGGGCTCGATGAACCCGGAGAACCGCCTGCCGCTGGCGAAGCGCGCGTTCCGCATGCTCGTCGACACGCTGCAGCCGCGCGACAAGGTGTCCATCGTGGTCTATGCGGGCGCCGCCGGCGCGGTGCTGGAGCCGACGTCCGGCGCCGACAAGAGCCGCATCCTCGCCGCTCTCGACCAGCTTTCCGCAGGCGGCTCCACCGCCGGGGGCCAGGGTTTGGCGCTCGCCTACACGCTGGCGGAACGAAACTTCGACCGCAGCGCAGTGAACCGCGTGATCCTCGCCACGGACGGGGATTTCAATGTGGGCATCACAAACCCCGCAGAGCTTGAAGGCTTCGTGGCGCGCAAGCGCGAGAGCGGCGTCTATCTGTCCGTGCTGGGCTTCGGCGGCGGCAACTACAACGACGCGCTGATGCAGCGCCTTGCCCAGAAGGGCAACGGCGTGGCCGCCTACATCGACACGCTGGCCGAAGCGCGCAAGGTGCTGCACGACCAGGCGCAATCAGCGCTGCTGCCCATCGCCGACGATGTGAAGATCCAGGTCGAGTTCAATCCCGGCCGCGTCGCGGAGTATCGCCTCATCGGCTACGAGACGCGCCTGCTCAACCGCGAGGACTTCAACAACGACCGCGTGGACGCCGGCGAGATCGGCGCGGGCGCCAGCGTTACCGCCATCTATGAACTGGCCGCGCCCGGCGGGCGCACGCTCATCGATCCGCTGCGCTACCAGTCCGCGCGGCCCGCCGCCGCGCCGGGCCGGGCGGGCGAGATCGCGTTCCTGCGCATCCGCTGGAAGCCACCGGGCGCGAAGGACTCACGCCTGATCGAGCGGGCCATCACCGACGCCGACGTGCAGCCGACGCTGGCGCGCGCGCCGCAGTCCACGCGCTTCGCCACGGCGGTGGCGGCCTACGGCCAGATGCTGCGCGGCGATCCCTACATCGACAAGGGCTACGGCTGGGACCAGGTGATCGATCTCGCGCAGGGCGCGCGCGGCGAGGACCCGTTCGGCTGGCGCGCGGAGTTCGTGCAGCTGGCGCGCGCCGCGAAGACCGCCGGCGCGCTGCGCGAGACGCCCCAGGCCGCGCTGCCGGACCGCATCGCGCCGGTCCCACGGCTGCGGCC
>JAIYAO010000020.1 GCA_027488965.1 Alphaproteobacteria bacterium | reverse complement strand
CTGCACCAGCTCTACGGCCTTGCCGCTCATGTTCGGCTGCAGCTGCTCGCCCGCCTGCTGGTTGCCCAGCAGATCCTGCAGCGCCTGCTCGGCGATCTGCGCGAGCGCCGCCATGGCCGTCAGGATGTTCGGCGCCTTCGTGTACGCCACGGGCGCCTGGCTGCCCGGGATCGGCTCGCCGTTCATGTCCCTGAGCGTGTTGGCCAAGAGGTACGGGAATTTCGAGACGTTGTCCTTCGCCCACATCTGCGCGTGGCCCGCGATCTGCTCGGGGCTGAAGATGGGCTTCTCGACATCGAACCGGGCCGACATCTCGGCCAGCCAGGACATCAGCAGGTTGATGAGCCGCTGCGCGTCCTTGGCCAGCCGCACGTGGCCCATGCAGCGCTCGACTCCGTCGATGACCCAGCGCTTGCCAAACACCGGGATGATCGGGATGCACCGGCCGGGCAGCACCTCGCCGTCGGTCAGCATCTTGCCCCCGCTCATCAGGTACTTCACCACCTTGCGGCGGCGGATGCGCTTCTCGCGCACCTTCCGGAATCCGGTGGCCATCAGCTCGTCCAGCAGTTCCGGGTCGTCCTTGAGCTGCGCGTCCGGAACCCGCATCGGCTCGGCCTCCGGGTCCAGGCCCTGGAAGAAGTGCACCAGCTCGGTCGCCTCCTCCACCCGGTACAGCTCGCAGACCCAGACGATGTCCACCAGCGCCCAGTCGAACTCCGTCCGCTGGATGGTCTTCGGCCAGTCGGCCGGGTCGTCCCCGAACTCCTCGCGGTAGGCCCGCTTCGAGAAGGGCGTGAGCACGTAGCAGCGCTTCGCGTCCGCCTTGTCCTGCCTCTTCGCGTTCAGGTCGAAGAAGACGCACGAGTCCGCGTCGAAGATCGGCTCCATCCGGACCCGCTGCCGGTCGTCCTCGTCGTCGTCCTCGTCCTCGTAGCAGGCCCGCAGGCGCCACGCCCCGAAGCCGCCGCCGACCGCCTCCTCGAACGCGTTGTCGTAGGCCTCGTTCGCCGTGCTCGAGCGCTCGTCGGCCCGGTAGAGCCCGTCGCAGGTGTCGGCCAGCTCGTCGTCCTGAGTCCCGTCCTTGGACTGGAAGTCGACCGTGATCCGGTTGTTCCGGTACTCATTGATGATCCGGATGACGGCCAGGTGCACCTTGTTGAACTCGAACCGGGGCTTGTTCTCGAACTGCTCCCCGAGCGGCCCCTCCCATTGCGCGCCGGCCAGCGAGTAGAAGCGGCGGTCGTCCAGGCACTGCATGCGCTCGTCGCGCAGGGCGGCCTGGATCTCGTCGAACTCGGTCAGGGCCTCGGCGTGGATCTCGGCGAGGCGGGCGGCGGTGCTTTGACGGGCCATGTTCATCGTCCCTGGTCGGGTGATGAGCTGCCGGCGGCTCGTCTACTCAGCGGACCGGCTCCAGCCGGTCGGGTTGGGCGATTATCGGTCGGGATCATCGCCGGGCAAATGGGCTGAACATCGGGATGGGCTCGACCTCGACCGCCTTCTTCGGGCGCCCGACGTCGCCGACCGCGATGGCGAAGCGCCGCATCATGTACGCGTAGCGCGCCGCGTCCAGGCAGTCGTCCTTCACCTTCACGATCCGGCCGGCGTCGTCCCGGTGGTACTGCAGGAACTCGTCGAAGAAGTCCCGCAGGCCGGCGAACACCTTGAACCGGCCCTTCAGCATCAGGTCTCGAATCTCGTAGATGCCCGCCTCGACCGAGTTGGAGCCGTCCGGCCAGGTCGCGTGCTCGGCCAGCAGCCGGAAGCCCGCCTCGGTGTAGTAGGCGCGCTGCTGCTTGCCGCTGCCCTTCTCCGTCTGCAGGCCGTCGGCTGGCCAGGCGGTGGGCACGCCAGCCGCCCAGGTCTTCACGGCCCCCCAGGCATCGCTCGGGCTCACCCGCGACTTCTTCCACGCCCGGGTGAGGTAGAAGCATTCCGCCTCGGGGTCCAGCACCAGCTGCACCTGGGCCTGTGGGTGGTCGAAGCCGAAGTCCATCCCGTCGATGACCCGGAAGTGCGGCGGGATGGCGAACGGCGGGCAGGTCACGTCCTCTTCGGCGATGTCGTAGATCCGGCCGTGACCCAGCATCGGCACGCCTTTCGTCCGCATCTCGAGCTGGTGGGCGGGGAAAGACGACAGAAGCTCCTCCTTCACCTTGGCCGACAGGTGCGGCGCGTCGTCCCAGCCCTTCTGCATGCAGAACTGCGCGCGGCTCGGGCTGTCCATGAACTGGATGACAAGGTCCGTCCGCCCGTTCTCGGGCGTGAAGGTCAGGATCCCGCGGCCGCCCTGCCCTCCGTCGCCGCTGGCCGTGCGCACCAGCACCTGGGGGAAGATCGCCGGGTCTCGAGGCTCCTCGTCGATGTGGAACCAGTCGACCGCATCGCCCATCAGCGCATGCTGGCCCTGGCTGTAGCTCCAGAACTGGATGCGGGCCGTGTCGCCGCTCGCGTGCTTCACCAGCAGGGTGCGGACCGCGTTCGGCGTGCCGGTCATCGACTCGTAGCCGATGATCCGATCGGCCGGGATCAGCCCGCCCGCGAAGCTGTCGCCGTTCTTCCGCCCCACGAGCGGCATCTGCAGGAGGTCGCGGGTCTTCTCGCCCGAGTAGCCCAGGCACCAGATCAGCGGCGCCCGGTCGAAGCGGTGGCCGTCCCAGCCTTCCGGGTACTCGCCCAGCGCGTGGATGGCGTCGATGTAGGTGCCGGTGTAGGTCTTCCCGATCCGGTTGGCCGCGATCAGGCAGCACTGGGCGTAGCTGGCCGTCGCCGCGATGAATTCGCGCTGCCAGCCGTACAGGCCCGCGAAGACGGTCCGGTAGCGGTTGGCCTCCAGCCGGGCGGCCTGCTCCTCCAGCAGGGTCGCCAGCTCCTCGAGTTCAGCCCTTGTTGGCACCGCCCACCTTCGCCTTGAGGGCCTCGATGCGCGCGGCCAGCTGCTCGTCGGTCAGCTCCCGGCCGAGCGGCGCGTCCGGATCCCCGGCCAGCGTCGTGCGGTCGCCGTAGATCTTCGGGAGCCAGCGCGAGATGAGCCACTTGCGCGTGTCAATCTGCAGCCGGCGGTGCGCCAGCATGTCCTCCTGCCGCGTCTCCATGCCCCCGTCGGCCTTCACGATGCGGATCTCGCCGATCTGCGGGGTGTTGGAGATCTCGAGCATCTGGTCCGCGAGCGCGTGACAGCCGAGTTCGCGCGCGCGCGTGGCATTGGTGCCATGCTCGGGGACGTCCTTCTCCCACTGCCTCGCGGTCCGGTGCGGGACGTTCAGTTCCTTGCAGGCGGCGAGAAGCGACTTTCCCTCCGACAGTCGCCGGCAGATCGCCTCCCCCAGCTCCGGCGTGTACTTGCTCTTCTGGCTCACGACAGCCTCCTTTCGCCTGACTCGAAAGCCTCGCGCCCGTCCATCGAGGTGTGCTCCCAGACGGCGGGCATGTCTTCGACCTGGGTGGGGTGGCACCAGCAGTGCAGGGCTCCGACGTGCTCGCGCAGGTCGCCTGCGGGGATGACGTGGATGCGCTCGGGCTGGCACGAGGCGTCGACCAGGGCCACCCAGTGGTGCGGGTGCGCGGACTCGCGCTGCATGCGGGCCAGCGCCCGCTGCATGGATGCGGAGGAGATCATGGGCGGGCCTCCAGCCTCTTCAGCCTGGCCATCAGCCGCCGAGCCATCCAGGCCTGCAGGATCGGGCCGATCCACCGGGCGCCCAGGAGGCGGTACAGGCGCGAGGAGCGCAGGAAGGTGGTGCAG
>JAIYAO010000120.1 GCA_027488965.1 Alphaproteobacteria bacterium | reverse complement strand
GGCCGAAGCAGGACCGCCGGCACCCCCGCCGGCAAAGGCCGCCGCGACGGCAGCGGCGGCGGCGGCGAAAAAGGCTGCGCCGGCGCCTGTCACGAACGGCAAGGCCGGCGAGGGCGCCGGCGGTGCTGTTTCGCTAGCGGCGTCGCAACCCGACGCCTTCACCACACGGACAACGCCTGACGAAAAACCGTTGGCGTCTCCAGCAGTGCGCAAGCGCGCCCATGAGCTTGGCATTCACCTGCAATACGTCGCGGGCTCCGGTCCTGCCGGGCGCATCGAGCATGAAGACATCGACGCCTACGTGGCGCGGGGCGGGTCGGGCGGCGCCGCCGCGCCGCGCGGCAACGCCTACGCGCAGCGCGACGGCGGTGAAGAGATCAAGGTGATCGGCCTGCGCCGCAAGATCGCCGAGAAGATGCAGGACGCCAAGCGGCGCATTCCGCACTTTGCGTATGTGGAGGAGGTGGACGCGACCGAGCTGGAGGCGCTGCGTCAGCACCTCAACGCCACGAAGCGTCCCGATCAACCCAAGCTCACCCTGCTCCCCTTCTTCGTGCGCGCGCTCGTGCGGGTGCTGCCGCAGTTCCCCCAGATCAACGCAACGTTCGATGACGAGGCGGGTGTGGTGACCCGCCACAACGCAGTCCACTGCGGGATCGCGGCGCAGACGGCCAACGGGCTTGTGGTGCCGGTGGTGAAGCACGCTGAATCCATGGATGTCTGGGCGCTCGCCGCCGAGATCGCGCGCCTCGGCGAGGCGGCGCGCAGCGGGAAGGCGACACGCGACGAACTGTCGGGCTCCACGATCACGATCACGAGCCTCGGGCCTCTCGGCGGGATCGTCACCACGCCGGTGATCAATCACCCAGAGGTGGCGATCGTCGGGCCCAACAAGATCATCGAGCGGCCGGTGGTGCAGGGCGGCGTCATCGTGGTGCGCAAGATGATGAACATCTCCTCGTCGTTCGATCACCGCGTGGTCGATGGCTACGACGCCGCCGATTTCATCCAGCGCGTGAAGGCGCTGCTGGAACACCCTGCAACGATCTTCATGGACTGACGCCGCCAATGCCCACGATCGAAACCAAAGTCCTCGTCGTCGGCGGGGGCCCCGGCGGCTATGTCGCCGCGATCCGCGCAGGCCAGTTGGGGCTGGACACCACCATCGTGGAAGGCTCGCGCCTCGGCGGCACCTGCCTCATCCGTGGCTGCATTCCGTCGAAGGCGATGATCCACGTGGCGGGCGAGTATGCGGCGATGACCCGCGCGGTGGGCGCCGGCCATGCCGGCATCATGCTGGAGACGGCGCCGAAGCTCGACCTGAAGAAGACCGTCGCCTGGAAGGAGACCATCGTCGACAAACTGAACGGCGGGGTCGCTGCGCTGCTGAAGCGCGCGAAGGTGCGCGTGGTCGAGGGCTGGGCCGAGTTCACGGACGCCAAGACCTGCGTGGTCGGCGACACCACGATCCGCACAGAGCATGTGATCCTCGCCAACGGCTCCGTGCCCGTCGCGTTGCCCAACCTGCCGTTCGGGGGCGCGGTGATGTCGTCCACCGATGCGCTGGCGCTCGATGCGTTGCCGAAGAGGCTTGTGGTGGTGGGGGCCGGCTACATCGGCCTTGAGCTTGGCATCGCGTTCCGAAAGCTCGGGGCAGAGGTGACGGTGGTGGAGGCGATGGACCGCATCCTGCCGCTGTACGATCGCGATCTCGTGGCGCCGGTGGGCAAGTGGCTGCAGAGGAACGGCGTCGAGCTGCATCTCGGCGCGAAGGCCAAGGCGTTCGAGAAGGGGGCGCTCATCATCGAGACGAAGGACGCAAAGACGACCAGGCTGCCCGCCGACAAGGTGCTCGTCACCGTCGGTCGCAAGCCCGCCACCGAGGGTTGGGGACTTGAGCAGATGGGCGTCGAGCTGGAAGGTCGCTTCGTCAAGGTCGACGATCAGTGCCGCACGTCCATGAAGAACGTCTGGGCCATCGGCGATCTCGTGGGCGAACCGATGCTGGCGCACAAGGCGAGCGCGCAGGGCGAGATGGTGGCGGAGATCATCGCAGGGGCGCGCCGGACGTTTGCGCCCGCGTCCATCGCGGCGGTGTGCTTCACGGAGCCCGAGATCGTCAGCGCCGGCCTCTCCCCGGATGAGGCGAAGGCCGCGGGCCACGATGTGATCGTCGGCCAGTTTCCGTTCCAGGCGAACGGGCGCTCGCTGAGCATGGACTCAGGCGACGGCTTCGTCCGCGTGGTGGCGCGAAAGAGCGATCACCGTGTGCTGGGGGTGCAGGCTGTCGGTGCGCATGTCTCCGAGCTCGTGACCGCATTCGTGCACGCCATCGAGATGGGCGAGCGGCTGGAGGACGTGGCGGGCTCCATCCACGTCCATCCCACCCTTGGCGAGGCGTTCCACGAGAGCGCGCTGAAGGCGCTCGGGCACGCGATTCACATCTAGGTGGCGCCGCCGCGCCGCAGGTCCTGTTCGATGCGCAGCGGCACGGGCCCGCCGGCAAGGCGGTGGCGATAGACCTGCACGTTTTCCAGCACGCGCTGCACGTAGTTGCGCGTCTCGGAGAAGGGGATGAGCTCCACCCAGTCGATCACGTCGACGCTGCGCTGGCGCGGGTCGCCCCAGTCGCCGATCCATTCGCGCGGGCGGCCGGGTCCGGCGTTGTAGGAGGCGATGGTGAGGATGTAGGAGCCGTTCCAGTCCGTGAGCAGGCTCTGCAGGTATGCTGCGCCCAGCGTTACGTTGTAAGCCGGGTCGTCGATCAGCCAGCCGGGCTGGTACGGCAGACCCTCGCTACGCGCCACCATGCGTGCGGTGGCCGGCATGATCTGCATCAGGCCGCGCGCGCCGGCGCTGGAGACGGCGCGGGGATCGAACTCGCTTTCCTGGCGGGTGATGGCAAGGATGAGCGCGGGTTCCGGTCGTCCCGGCTTGCGCGCATCGGCGGGGATATCGAGGAGCGGGTAGGCGGCGTCCGGCGCCAGCACGCCGCGGCGGATGCCGGCCTTGGCGCTGCGCACCGCGATGCGCGTGTACGCCTGTTCGCGGGCGATCTGGGAGAGCATCTCGTGTTCGGCCGGGGTGGTGAGCTGGTCGTCGAGGAAGTAGGCAAAGGCCTCGAAGTTCCTCTCGTCGCCCGTCAGCGCCACGAGGCGCAGCGCCCGCACCACCTCGCGGTTGTCGAAGGCGGCCCGCGTCTCCGGCGTGATGGCCAGCTTGTCGCCGAGCGTGAGTGTGGCGGCGGGATCGACCTTCGCGGCCGCGATCAGACCATAGTACGTGTAGTTGTAGCGCGCCGCCGTACTCAGTTGCGCCACAGCGTCGGCGTCGCGGCCCTGGGCCTTCGAGGCCATCGCCCGCCAGTACGCCGCGCGCGCCTTCGAGATGGGCGTGGAGACGCCTTCGTCCATGTGGGCGAAGTGGCGGTCGGCGGCGGCGGCGTCGCGCGTGAAGCGCAGGGCGAGCCAGCCCGCCAGCCATTCGGCCTCGGCGAAGGCTTCGCCTTCCGTGACGCCGTGGTTGTTGATGAGGTTGTAGGCCTGCGTCCGCTGGCCCTCGCGCAGGGCGCGCGGCACATACCGGCGCCGTTCCTTGAACAGCGGTTCGTGCGCCACGTCGGGCGTCGCCGTCACGTCGATGCGCGACGCGATGGGGAACGCCAGTTCCGGGCGGTTGGTGACGCGGTAGTACCGTGTGCGGTCGTACAGGAAGCCCGGATCGTCGCGCCGCGCAGCCGGCACCCGGTCCACGACCGCCTGCAGGCCCTTGCGAGGCCGGGTCTGCAGCACGAGGCGGGCGCGCGCCACAGCCTCGTCCTCGGCGCCGAGCCGCGCCACCAGACGGTTGGCCACCGCACGGTCGTCACGCCACAGCGCCCAGTCCACACGCGCGGCGTGGTCCTCGGTGCGCAGCAGGTCCGACAACTCGCCCAGCGCCAGCGCCTCGGCCCGTGGCGTGATGGTGTTGACGCGCCAGGCGTCGCGCAGCACGGCGGCGGCCTCCTCGCGCCGGCCCATGCCCTTGAGCGCCTGCGCCAGCGCCACCTTTCCGTCGCCGGAAAGGGGCCCGCCGTCCCGCAGCCAGGCCGCGCGCTGGTTCATCGACCAGCCGGAATCGAAGATGGCCTGCTCGGCCCGCCGGCGCATGGTCTCGCGGCCGGGCCAGCCCTGGAGTTCGTCGAGGGCGGTCTTGAGTTCGGCGAAGCTCGCCGCCGCGCCCATGTCGCTGGCGAGGCGCCATTGGAGCACGCGCTTCACGAGCGGATCGCTGGAGACGGCGCGGGCGCTGCGCAGGCTGTCCCACGCGCCGGCGCTCGCGGCGGTCATGCCTTCGCGCAGGCGGGCGATCTCGGCGGCGGACGGCATGCCGGGAAAGGCGCCGACGCGACCGCCGGTGGCCTGCACGCCCACCACGGCCGCTGCCGGAGCAGGCCCTCCCGAAGCGGCGCCGGTCGCCGCCGCGGGGGTGAGCACGGGCCCGCGTGCGGGCGTCACCGACATGACTGCCGCGTCGGAATTCCGGGCGCCGTCTGGGTCCTGTGGAGAGACGCCCTCCTGCGCGCGCACGCCGCTGCCCGCGGCGAGCAACGCGAAGGCCAGCGCCGCCGCCGCCCCCTTGATCCCCCGTCCGGCCATGTTCTGCTCCGCTTGCATTCTCGAGCCCGTCCGCCGTATCTGACTCTGCGCGGCAAATCACGTGACTAATAAACGCGCCGCACGGACCCTTCCTCATGACGACGCCATTCACCGGGACGTTGCCGGCTCTCATTACGCCATTTCGTGACGGAAAGGTGGACGAGGCTGCGTTTGGGGCCCTGGTGGAACGCCAGATCGTCTCCGGCGTGCACGGGCTTGTGCCCAACGGCACCACGGGGGAAGCGGTCACGCTGTCCGCGGATGAACAGAAGCGCATCATTGCGCTGTGTGTGGAGATCGCGAAGGGACGGGTTCCCGTGGTCGCCGGGATCGGCTCGCCCGATACCGCGAAAGTGATCGAGATGGCGCGGTTCGCGAAGTCCGCCGGCGCCGACGGCGCGCTGGTGGTGACCCCTTACTACAACCGGCCCAGCCAGGATGGATTGGTCGCGCACTTCACCGCCGTGGCGGATGCGGGCGGCCTGCCTGTGGTCGTCTACAACGTACCCGGGCGCACGGGCGTCGATCTCCTGCCTGAAACCCTGGCGAGGCTGGCCCGCCATCCCATGATCGTGGGCGTCAAGGATGCTTCCAATCAGCTGGATCGCGCCACCCGCCAGCGGGCCCTGTGCGGGCGGGATTTTGCCCTGCTGTCCGGCGACGACGGCACGGCCGTCGGCTTCAACGCCATGGGCGGACAGGGGTGCATATCCGTGACGGCGAACGTCGCGCCGGAGCTGTGCGCGCGCCTGCAGGAGTGCTGCGCGGCGGGGGACTACGGCAGCGCCCACGACATCGACCTGCGCCTTTCGGCGCTGCACCGCGCGTTGTTCATGGAGCCGAGCCCGGCGCCGGCGAAGTATGCGCTGTCGCGCCTTGGCCTGTGCCAGGAGGACGTGCGCCTGCCGCTCGTGCCGGTCAGCGCCGCCACCCGCGAGGCGCTGGACGCCGCGATGGGCCGGGCGGGCCTGTTGTGACGAAAAAGACGGACAACACCAAGCTCGTCGCCGAGCACCGGCGCGCGCGCTTCGACTACCTGCTCGAGGAAACCATGGAGGCCGGCATCGTGCTGACCGGCACCGAGGTGAAGGCCCTGCGCGAGGGCCGCGCCAACATCGCCGAAAGCTATGCGTCCGCCGAGCGCGGGGAGTTGTACCTGATCAACAGCTACATCCCTGTCTATGCGCCCGCCGCCCAGTTCAACCACGAGCCGCGCAGGCCGCGAAAACTGCTGGTGAAGAAGCGGGAGCTGAACAAGCTCAAGGGCGCCGTGGAGCGCGAGGGGCGCACCGTGGTGCCGCTGAAGATGTACTTCAACGAACGCGGCATCGCGAAGATCCAGATCGCGCTGGCCCGCGGCAAGAAGGCCCACGACAAGCGCGCCGCCACCAAGGACCGCGACTGGAAGCGCGATCAGGCGCGGCTGATGAAGGATCGGGGCTGAGACCCGCGCCACCGCACCCATCCCAGGATCGCGGCGTCGGCGCAGGGCCGGGGTCCATTGTCTCCAGCGGCGCCGAACAGCTTGCCGTGGCGGCTGTTTTGTCCGTCGGTTGAATGACTGGGTCTCGTGTTCGTAGCGGGCTGCGACGATTTTGGGATGCGTGGCGGGTGGCGCGCCGCCGCCAATCCTCCCTCCCGGCGCACGGGTGTATACTGATCCGCCCGCCGCCGGAGACCGCCAGTGATCCATCGTCCAGAATTGCCAGGTTTCGCCCTCAGGGCAGTGATCATGGCGCTCACAACGCGCACCGGGCGTCGCACAACGCCCCATCATGGCCCCGCGCGGATGCGCGTTCTGCGTGTTGTGAGAGCATCAAGCCGGAACCCGCTTTTTCCTCTCTTCGGGGCCGGCGGGGCGGGGTTGGCAGCGCGCGCGGCGCCCTCTATCGAGGCCCCATGACCGCAGCCCCCATCACCTGCTTCCAGGACATCATCCTCACCCTCCAGAATTACTGGGCGGCCCACGGCTGCGCGATCCTCCAGCCGTACGACATGGAGGTGGGCGCGGGCACGCTGCACCCGGCCACGACCCTGCGCGCGCTGGGGCCCAAGCCGTGGCGGGCGGCGTACGTGCAGCCCTCGCGGCGGCCGAAGGACGGGCGCTACGGGGAAAATCCCAACCGGCTCCAGCACTACTACCAGTTCCAGGTCATCCTGAAGCCGAACCCGCCGGACATGCAGGATCTCTATCTCGGCTCCCTGCGCGCCATCGGCCTTGACCCGCTGCTGCACGACATCCGCTTTGTCGAGGACGACTGGGAAAACCCCACCGTCGGCGCCTGGGGCCTCGGCTGGGAGGTGTGGTGCGACGGGATGGAGGTGAGCCAGTACACCTACTTCCAGCAGGTGGGCGGCCTCGATGTGCGCCCCGTCTCGGGCGAACTCACCTACGGGCTGGAACGCCTCGCCATGTATGTGCTGGGCTATGACCGCGTGTACGACATGCCGTTCAACGCGCCCGACAGCGCGCACCCGCTGACCTACGGCGACGTGTTCCTGGAGAACGAGAAGCAGCAGTCGCGCTTCAACTTCGAACTCTCCGATCCGGAGATGGTGCTGCGTTGGTTCGCCGACGCCGAGGCGCAGGCGACGCGCCTGCTGAAGGAGGACAACGTGCTGCCGGCGTTCGACTACACGCTGAAAGCCTCGCACCTGTTCAACCTGCTCGACGCGCGCGGCGTCGTGTCGCCCACAGAACGCCAAAGCTTCATCGCCCGCGTGCGCACGCTCGCGAAGGGCTGCGCGGAAGCGTGGGACGCGCGGGAACGGGCCGCGTGAACGGCGTCCGCGCGAGCCTCGAACGGCTTGGCGACATGGGCATCGACCCCACGCCGGCAGTTTTCGCCGGCGTATTCGCCCGGTGGCCCGAGACAGAGCGCCTCTTCGTCCGCGATCACGACCATGCCATCCGCGGCCATATGCTGTTCGAGGTGATCGAGGCCGTGCTCGACCTGGCCGGGGACCGCCGCTACGCGCGCGGCTTGATCGCCACCGAGCGTGTCCACCACGTCGACGATCTCACGGTGAGCGAAGAGGCCTACGTTGGCTTCTTTGCCGTGCTGCGCGACGTGGTCGCCGATGCGCTTGGGCCCGAGTGGTCGCCGGAGATGGCGAGCGCCTGGGACACGCTGATCGCAGACATCGCAGCGCCGTCCGGCGGTGCGGCATAGGGACCGGCGCTCACATCCCCCCGGTGATCCCGCCATCGACCACCACTTCCGAGCCCGTCATGAAGGCGGCTGCATCTGAGGCCAGAAACTTCACCGCGTTGGCGATGTCGATGTCGCGGCCGAGATGGCCGAGGGGGTGCAGTTCGGCAGCGCGCTGGCGCGCGGCGTTGTCGCCATCGCCCGTGAAAGAGGCCGATTCACCGATCAGCTTCTGCGCCATCGGCGTCTCGATGATGCCGGGGTGGACGGAGTTTACGCGGATTTTCAGCCCCCCGCGCGCGCACTCCATCGCCGCTGCCTTCGTCATCAGCCGCACCGCGCCCTTCGAGGCGTTGTAGGAGCAAGTCAGCGGCGACCCAACGAGGCCGGCCACCGACGAGATGTTCACGATCGACCCGCCGCCGTCCCACTGCTGCGCGCGCGCGGCGATGGCGGGGATCGCATGCTTCATCCCGAGGAAGACGCCTTCCACGTTCACCTGCTGCATGTGGCGAAACTCTTCCAGCGTGGTCGACACGATGGGCTTCATCCAGAAAATGCCGGCGTTGTTCACGAGGATGTCGAGGCCGCCGAACGTCTCCTGCGCGAACGCCACCGCGGCGATCCAGTCATCCTCGCTCGTCACATCGTGGCGGAGAAAGGCGCCGCCAATGTCAGCCGCCACCTCCTCGCCATCGCCGATATCGGTCACGACGACCTTTGCGCCGGCGCCTGCCAGCGCCCGCGCCGAGGCCGCACCAATACCGCGCTGTCCGCCGGTGACCAGCGCCACGCGGCCCCTGAGATCGCTCATGCTTTCCTCCTGTGGGCCGGTGCGGCCTATTTTTCCGTGAGCCCGTGCTGCTTCATCCGCCACACGAGGTGGTCCAGCCGGTCCTGACCGAAGAAGCACTCCCCCTCGAACGCAAACAGCGGCACGCCCCAGTGGCCGGCGGCCTTCTGGGCGGCCTCGTTCTCGGCGATTTCGGCGTCGAGGCTTGCGGCATGGTCGACAGCTGTGCGTTCCAGCGCCGCGAAATCGAGGCCCGCCTCGGCGGCGGCGCGGGCGAGGTGGTCGCCCTCGTGCCAGTTCTCCACCTGGCCAGACCAGATCGCCGCAGCCGCATGGCGGATGAACGGGAAGCCCCGTCCGGCCCTGGTGGCCGCGACCCCAAGCCGGCTGATCCGGTGGATGTAGGGCTGCTCGGCCGGGACCACGCCTGTGGAGAAGTCCATGACGATGGGATCCGGGCGGGGCGGGCCGTAGGGGATGGCGTGGATCTGGGAGATGCGGAACGTGTCCCGCATCAGGTAGGGCGGCCAGAGCGGGTTCACAGACTTGAAAAACCCGGGAATTCGCACCGCGATCGGCAGCACCACCAGCATCCGGGGCGCCATGTCGTAGCGCTGGGTCAGCGCCTCGACCATGGGTGTGGCGAGGTACGAATAGGGGCTGCGGAAAGAGAAGTAGAAGTCGAAGGAGAGCGTCATGGGCGCATCCTAGCTCCCCAAGCCGCCTCGTCCAGCGCGGGTCTGGTCACGGTGCGCGGCGCCCGCTAATCAGCGCCGATGCCCCAACTCCTGCTTGAGCTGTTCTCGGAGGAAATCCCGGCGCGCATGCAGGCGCGCGCGGAGGCCGACCTGACGCGCCTGCTGATGGACAAGCTCACCGGCGCGGGGTTCCTGCCGGAGGGGATCAAGGCGTTTTCGACGCCGCGCCGGCTCGCGGCGGTGGTGGAGGGGCTGCCCGTCCGCCAGCCGGACGTGAAGGAGGAGCGCAAGGGCCCCCGCGTGGGGTCGCCGGAGAAGGCCATCGAGGGCTTCCTGCGCGGGGCGGGGCTGAAGTCCATCGACCAGGCGCGCGTCGTGGAGGACGCCAAGGGCGCGTTCTACGTGGCCGACATCGAGAAGACCGGTGCCGACACCGCCGCCGTCATCGCGCGCATCGTGCCGGAGATCATCCGCGCCTTCCCGTGGCCGAAGTCGATGCGCTCGGGCGTGTCCGACCTCTACTGGGTGCGCCCGCTGCAGCGCATCCTGTGCGCCTTCGACGGCGAGGCCGTTCCCATCGACATCGACGGCGTGCCCTGCGGGCGCGCCACCGAGGGCCACCGCTTCATGGCGCCCGGCTGCTTCGAGGTGCGCCGCTTCGAGGACTATCGCGACGCGCTGCTGAAGCACCGCGTGGTGCTCGACCGCGAGGACCGCAAGGCCATCATCGCGCGCGAGGCGAAGACGCTGTGCGAGGCGCGCAATCTGGAACTCGTGGACGATGCGGGCCTGCTGGAAGAGGTCGCGGGCCTCGCGGAATGGCCCGTCGTCGTGATGGGCGACATGGACCCCGGTTTCCTCGACCTGCCGGGCGAGGTGATCCGCCTCACCATGCGCACGCACCAGCGCTATTTCGCGGTGCGCGATCCGAAAACCCAAAAGCTCGCGCCGCACTTCATCACCGTGGCCAACGTGGAGGCCAGCGACGGCGGCGCCGAGATCGCGCGCGGCAACGCCAAGGTGCTGAGCGCGCGGCTGAACGATGCGCGGTTCTTCTGGGAGATCGATAAAGCCAAGGGGCTGGAAGACCTCGAGCGGCTGGCGAAACTCGACAGGATCGTGTTCCACCAGAAGCTGGGCTCGGTGGGCGACAAGGCGAAGCGCATCGAGGCGCTGGCGGTGGAACTGGCGCCCATCGTCGGCGCGGACGTGGTGCTGGTGCGACGCGCGGCGCGGCTGTGCAAGGCCGACCTGGTGACCGAAACCGTCGGCGAGTTTCCCGAACTGCAAGGCCAGATCGGGCGGCAACTCTACGAAGCGGCTATGAACGTACCGCCGGCTTCAGCCGGCAAACCCTCACAGGAAAAAACTGTGCCGGCTAAAGCCGGCGGTACGGGAGATGCGTCGATCGCCATCGCCATCGAAGACCACTATCGCCCACTCGGCCCGAATGACCGCGTGCCGACTGATCCGGTAGCGGTGTGCGTGGCGCTGGCGGACAAGCTGGATTCGCTTGTCGGGTTCTGGGCGATAGGTGAAAAACCGACGGGATCGGGTGATGCCTACGGCCTAAGACGGTCGGCACTAGGCGCAATTCGCATAGTTCAGTCATCGCTGATCTCCGTGAAATGGAAACAGGGCATTGCGAAGGCGCACGGCACCTACCTGTCGGCTTTCGAAGCAGTGGGTGCGCTTTGCTTTCGTTCGACGACAGGTAGCTTCCGAACCTATCCGATGAGCTTGCAAACTAAGGAACCGGCAGAAGACGATGCGTACTGGTGGATCAGCAAGGCGAGATTGCTGGATCGATCCTTTGATGCCGCATTTGATCAGGCAACCGACATATTTGACGAAGAGTCGTTTGGAAGGTTTTCGCCTATTGAAGAAGTGTTCCCCGACCTCCTCGCCTTCCTCGCCGACCGCCTCAAAGTCCAGCTCCGCGAGCAGGGCAAGCGCCACGATCTCGTCGACGCCGTCTTCGCGCTCGGCGATGACGACCTCGTCCGCATCGTCGCCCGCGTCGAGGCGCTGGAAGCGTTCCTCAAGACCGACGACGGCAAGAACCTCCTCGCCGGCTACAAGCGCGCCGCCAACATCCTCGCCGCCGAGGACAAGAAGGGCGCGCTGAAGGACATCGATCTCGCCGCGCCCGTCGATGCGAAGCTGCTGAAGGAGCCCGCCGAGAAGGCGCTCGCCGCTGCGCTCGGCCGGGCGCAGCCCGCCGCGAAGGCTGCCGTGGAGAAGGAAGACTTCGCCGCCGCCATGACGGCGCTCGCCGCCCTGCGCGGCCCCGTCGATGCGTTCATGACCGACGTCCTCGTCAACGCGCCGGAACCGGATCTGCGCGCCAACCGTCTCATTCTCCTCAACCGCATCCGCGAAAGCCTCAGCCAGGTGGCGGATTTCTCGAAGATCGAAGGGTGACGCCCGTGGGTGACAAGCTCGTCTATTCGTTCGGCGCCGGCGTGCGCGAAGGCGAA
The DNA here is from genome assembly GCA_027488965.1 of Alphaproteobacteria bacterium. Classification (GTDB taxonomy): domain Bacteria; phylum Pseudomonadota; class Alphaproteobacteria; order Caulobacterales; family Aquidulcibacteraceae; genus VFBF01. The sequence continues at coordinate 4,034 of JAIYAO010000120.1, read as the reverse complement.
GCCGCGATGAAGACGCTGCTCGGCGGCAAGGGCGCCAACCTCGCCGAGATGAGCAATCTCGGCCTGCCGGTGCCGGCTGGGTTCACGATCACCACCGAAGTCTGCAACGCCTACTACAAGCTCGGCCGGGTCTATCCCGAGGGACTTGAGGCGCAGGTGAACGCGGCCCTCGAAAAGCTCGAAGCCTCCGCCGGCAAAACGTTCGGCGATCCGGCGAACCCGCTGCTGGTGTCCGTGCGCTCCGGCGCACGCGCGTCGATGCCCGGCATGATGGACACGGTGCTGAACCTCGGCCTCAACGACGCCACTGCAGCGGGCCTTGCGGCCCTCTCGGGCGACGGCCGCTTCGCCTATGACAGCTACCGCCGCTTCATCCAGATGTATTCGGACGTCGTGCTCGGCGTGAAGCACGAGGCGTTCGAGAGCATCCTCGGCGCCGTGAAGGACGAGAACGAGTACAAGACCGACACCGATCTGTCGGCCGACGACTGGAAGGGCGTCATCGCCGAGTACAAGCGCGCGGTGCTGGAAGAGACCGGCGCCCCGTTCCCGGAGGACGTGCGCGCCCAGCTGTGGGGCGCCATCGGCGCTGTGTTTGCCAGCTGGATGAACGACCGCGCGATCACCTATCGCCAGATGTACAACATCCCCGAAAGCTGGGGCACCGCCGTCAACGTGCAGGCCATGGTGTTCGGCAACATGGGCGAGACGTCGGCCACCGGCGTCGCGTTCACGCGCAACCCCTCCACCGGCGAGAAGCGCTTCTACGGCGAGTACCTCATCAACGCGCAGGGCGAGGACGTCGTCGCCGGCATCCGCACGCCCAAGCCCATCACCCGCGCATCGCGCGAGGAGCAACGCGAGACTGGCCAGTCGCTGGAGGAGGCGCTGCCGGAGGTCTATGCGCAGCTGGTGGCCATGTTCGAAAAGCTCGAGCGCCACTACCGCGACGTGCAGGACATCGAGTTCACCGTGGAGCGCGGCGTTCTGCACATGCTGCAGACCCGCAACGCCAAGCGCACGGCGCCCGCCGCCATCCGCATCGCCGTCGACATGGTGGGCGAGGGCCTCATCACGAAGGAGGAGGCGATCGCGCGGGTGGACGCAGAGTCCCTCGACCAGATCCTGCACCCCGTCATCGCGCCCGGCTACAAGCGCGACATCCTCTGCACCGGCCTGCCGGCGTCGCCCGGCGCCGCCGTCGGGCGCGTGGTGTTCTCCGCCGAGGAAGCGGTGAGCCAGGCCCAGCGCGGCATCGCCGTGATCCTTGTGCGCGATGAGACGAGCCCCAAGGACATCCACGGCATGAAGGTTTCCAAGGCCATCGTGACCGCGCGCGGGGGGCAGACGAGCCACGCCGCCGTGGTGGCGCGGGGCATGGGCCTGCCGTGCGTGTGCGGGGTCACATCGCTGCGCCTCGACGAGCACAACGGCACGTTTTCCGCGCTGGGCCGCGTGGTGAAGGAAGGCGACACGATCACCGTCGATGGCGCGGCCGGGCAGGTGCTGCTCGGCGCCGCCGATCTCGAACAGCCGAAGCTCACCGCCGAATTCAACACGCTGATGGGTTGGGCCGACGAAGTGCGCACCCTGAAGGTGCGCGCCAACGCAGATGAGCCGAAGGATGCGCGCCAGGCGCGCTATCTCGGCGCCGAGGGCATCGGCCTGTGCCGCACCGAACACATGTTCTTCGATCCCACCCGCACGCCGGCCATGGTGGAGATGATTCTCGCCGACAAGGACGATACGCCCGCGCGCGTGGCTGCGCTCGCAAAGCTGCTGCCCATGCAGCGGGAGGACTTCGCAGCGCTGTTCGACATCATGGGTGCGCTGCCGGTGACCATCCGGCTCCTCGATCCGCCGCTGCATGAATTTCTTCCGCGCAGCGAGGCGGACCTGAAGGATGTGGCCGCGGCCACCGGCGTGTCGGCCGCCGAGCTCCTCAAGCGTGCGGATGAACTGCACGAACTCAACCCGATGCTGGGCTTCCGCGGCTGCCGCCTAGCCATCGCGTTTCCCGAAATCTACGAGATGCAGGCGCGCGCCATCTTCGAGGCGGCGCTCGACGTGAAGAAGCTGACGGGCGCTGCGCCGACGCCGGAGATCATGATCCCGTTCGTGCTGGCGCGCCGGGAGCTGGAGATCATTCGCGCCAGCGTGGAGCGGGTCGCAGCGGCGGTGTTCGCCGAAGTGGGCGACCGGGTGGACTATCTCGTGGGCACGATGATCGAGCTCCCGCGCGCGGCGTTGCGCGCGGCCGACATTGCAGAGGCCGCAGAGTTCTTCTCCTTCGGCACCAACGACCTGACCCAGACCACGCTCGGTCTTTCCCGCGATGACGCCGGCCGCTTCCTCGAGGCTTACGTCAAGGCCGGGATCTTCGAGCGCGATCCGTTTGTCTCCATCGACCAGTCCGGCGTCGGCGAGCTCGTGCGGCTGGCGGCCGAGCGGGGCAGGGCGGCGCGGCCGGGCATCAAGTTGGGCATCTGCGGCGAGCATGGTGGCGACCCCGACAGCGTCCGGTTCTGCGCCGAGGCGGGGCTCGATTACGTGTCCTGTTCGCCATTTCGGGTCCCGATCGCGCGTCTCGCCGCCGCCCAGGCGGCCCTGGCGGGCGCCAAAAGCGTGACCTGAAAGCCACACGCGCCTTCACAATCCCGTGGGCCGGCGCTGTCTCGCGGCGCCACGCAGCGCCGTTGTGCGTTGGGCTATTCACTGTTCGCGCGAGGCGGGAACGCTTTGTGGCCAAGGGTTTGGCCGCTTGCGGCCCGCGAATCGCATGTCCTGAGGGGCGGCGATGGGCCTGCGACAAAGGTTCTCAGGGGACTTCAAGAATTAACAAAAAGTGAATCGCCCCAGTGGGGCCTCGAGTGTATCTGGGCCGGTCTTTGCGACAGTCTAGACAAAGGTTTACGGCCGGCGACCCGCTTTTGCTGTGTGTGTCTTTTTGGGTCAATTCAAGCCGCCGTTAAGCAGAGGTTAGGAAAAAGAAGATGTTCTGGCGTCGACTTGCTACCCTTGCTGGGCAGATTCGGACCGGATTGATGACGGAACTCGAACGACACCCACAAGCCGCCCGTCAGGGCGCAGCCGCGGTCGCCGTGGTGGTCTTCACCGCGGCCGGCATGCCGGCCATGGCCATGCGCGCGGAAGCGCAGCGGGAGGACGCCGACTGGAGCGCGCGCGCCGTCGCGTTCAACAAGTATCTCAACGAAGCCGAGAGCGGCGTCGCGGGCGACACCACGGAGCTTGCGTTTGACGTGGAGCCTGCGGCCTACGGCTGGCGCGCACGCGCTCAGGCCATGATCGCGGAAGACGTCTTCGACCGGCAGGCCGTGCTCATCTCCGCCCGCATCCGCGACAACAGCGCGCTCGCGGCCGTGAAGCCGTTCCAGCCTGCGAGCCTGCGCGTTGCGGCCAAGAACTCGACCGAGCAGCGCTGCATGGCGGAGGCCATCTACTACGAGGCGCGCGGCGAAAGCCGTCAGGGCCAGTTGGCTGTGGCCGAGGTGGTCGCCAATCGCGTGAGGTCCGGCATCTACCCGAACACCGTTTGCGGCGTCGTCTATCAGGGCTCCGAGCGGTCCACCGGGTGCCAGTTCTCGTTCACGTGCGACGGCTCCATGAAGGCGCGTCCGCGGGGGGCCGCCTGGCGCGAAGCCAATGCGCTGTCGACCCAGGTGTTGATGGGCATGGTGCGCCCAGTCACCAACAAGGCGACGCACTATCACACGGTGGCGATCGATCCGTACTGGAGTGCGAGCCTCGTGGAGACCACGCGCATCGGCGCCCACGTGTTTTACCGCAACCCCACGCGGCGCGAGCGCGCGATCCTCAACGCGCCGGAGCCCACGCCGGAGACGACGCCTGAAACCGAGATCGGCGTGATTCCGGTGTCGTCGGCTCAGGACGCCGCGCCGGCCGAAGAGGTTGTCGTCGATCTCGGCGCCTGATCAGGCTGCGTCCAGACCGATATCGAGCGCAACGGCAGAGTGCGTCAGCGCGCCTATGCTGATCACGTCCACGCCGGTTTC
>JAIYAO010000131.1 GCA_027488965.1 Alphaproteobacteria bacterium | reverse complement strand
TCGTTGAGGTAAATCACGTTGCCGTGGCTGTCGCCGAGCACCTGAATCTCGATGTGGCGCGGCCGGTCGATGGCTTTCTCCAGCACGAGCCGGCCGTCGCCGAATGCTTTCAGCGCTTCGCCGGCGGCGCTCTTCAGCGCATCCGGAAAATCCTTGGCCTTCTCCACGCGCCGCATACCGCGCCCGCCGCCGCCGGCGGACGCCTTGATCATCACGGGAAAGCCGATGCGCTTTGCCGCCGCAACGAGGGCGGATTCGCCTTGGTCCTCATCGTCATACCCTGGCACGACGGGCGCACCCCACGCGGCCGCCTGGCGGCGCGCGGCCGCCTTGTCGCCCATCGCACGGATCGCGCTGGCCGGCGGGCCGACCCAGACGAGGCCCGCGCCCACGACTGCATCGGCGAATTCGGCGTTCTCGGACAGGAAACCATACCCGGGATGGATCGCCTCGGCGCCCGAGGAGCGTGCGGCGGCGAGGATTTTCTCTACGAGAAGATACGACTCCGCCGGCGCCGCGCCGCCGATGTCGATGGCGCTGTCGCAGCTTGTCACATGCGGTGCGCCGCGGTCGGCGGCGGAGTGGATGGCGACGGTGCGGATGCCCATCTCGCGCGCCGTGTGCGCGATGCGCACAACGATCTCGCCGCGGTTGGCGATGAGGAGGGACGCAAAGCGCCGCATCACCCTTCCCGCTTCGGCAGCGTGCCCATCTTCTTGGCGATGATGCCAAGCATCACCTCATCGGCGCCGCCGCCGATGGAGAGCAGGCGCCCGTCGCGGTAGAGACGCGAGACGGGATTGTCCCACGTGAAGCCCATGCCGCCCCAGTACTGCAGGCACTTGTCGGCCACTTCGCGCGTGAGCCGGCCGGCCTTCAGCTTCGCCATGGACGCAAGCTCGGTGACATCGCCGCCGGCCACATACATCTCCGTGGCGCGATAGGTGAGCGCACGCAGCGCCTCCACCTCGGTCTTCAGTTCCGCCAGCGTGAAGTGCACCACCTGGTTGTCGAGCACGGAGCGGCCGAAGATCTTGCGCTCGCGGGTGTACGCAATGGTGGCGTCGATGGCGTTCTCCAGCCCGAGGATGCTGCTGGCCGCGCCGAACAGGCGTTCCTCCTGGAACTGCAGCATCTGGTAGGTGAAGCCCTGACCCTCGTCGCCGATGCGATGCGATTGCGGCACGCGCACGTCGTCGAAATGGATCTGCGCGGTGTCGGACGAATTCATCCCGATCTTGTGCAGCGTGCGCGCCACGGTGACGCCCTTCGTCTTCATCGGCACGACGATGAGCGACTTGTTCCTGTGGTTGGGCCCGTCGCCGGTGTTGGCGAGGAGGCAGATCCAGTCCGCCTGCGCGCCGTTGGTGATCCACAGCTTGCCGCCGTTGATCAGGTAGTCGCCGCCGTCCTTCTTTGCGTGTGTCTTGATCGCGGCCACGTCGGAGCCCGCGCCCGGCTCGCTGACGCCGATGCACGCGACGTATTCGCCGGCGATGGCGGGGGCGAGGAATTCTTCGCGCAGTTTGTCCGAGCCGAACCGCGCGAGCGCGGGCGTGGCCATGTCCGTCTGCACGCCGATGGCCATCGGCACGCCGCCGCAGCGGACGCGGCCCATCGCTTCGGCCATCAGCACGGCGTAGGAATAGTCGAGGCCCATACCGCCGTACTCGACGGGCTTCGTCAGCCCCAGCAGGCCGAGACGGCCCAGCTTGGCGAAGAGATCATGCGCCGGAAAAGCGCGCGCCTCCTCCCACGCATCGACGTGCGGGTTGATCTCCTGGTCGATGACCTTGTCGATGGTGGCGCGGATGGCGAGGTGGTCTGCGGTCCAGTTCATGGGCGTGCGACTCCAAACGACAGCGGGTTGAGCGTGCGCTTCCTCGCCGCCAGCGCCACCGACAGGCAGAATGCGATCACGTGGCGCGTGTCGCGCGGATCGATGACGCCGTCGTCCAGCACACGGGCGGAGTGATGGAGCGCCGACTGCTGCTTCTCGAACGTCTCGATCACGGCGGCGTAGAGCTTGTCGATTTCGGCGCGGTCGGGCGCCTGCCCGCGCGCCTTCGCGCCGTCCTCCATGACGATCTTCATCGTCGTCGCGGCCTGTTCGGCGCCCATGACGGCGATGCGCGCGGTGGGCCAGGAGAACGAGAAATCGGGGCCGAAGCCCTTCCCGCACATGCCATAGTTGCCGGCGCCGAACGAGGCGCCGCAGATGACGGTGACCTGCGGCACGCCGGCGTTGGCCACGGCCTGGATCATCTTCGAGCCGTGCTTGATCATGCCCGCACGCTCGGCCGCCGTGCCGACGATGTAGCCGGTGGTGTTCTGCAAATAGACGATGGGTTTCTGCGTCTGCGCGCAGATCTGAATGAACTGCGTGGCCTTGGTGGCGCCTTCGGGATCGATGGGCGCGTTGTTGGCGATGATGCCGATGGGCATGCCCATCAGCACGGCGTCGAGGCACAGCGTGCCGGGGCCGTAGGCGGACTTGAATTCGAGAAAATCCGAGCCATCCACCAGCCGCGCGACGATCTCGCGCATGTCCATGGGCTTCTTGCCGTCCGCGGGCATGAGCGCGAGGAGGTCTTCGGCGTCGTACAATGGCGCTGCGCCCTGCGGCACGGCGTCGAGATCGCGCGACCACGCCATCTTCGCGCAATGCTCGCGCAGGATGGCAATTCCGTGCGCGTCGTCTTCAGCGATGTGCTCCGCGAGTCCGGACACATGGCCGTGCATGTCGGCGCCGCCGAGGTCCTCGTCGGTGGCGATTTCGCCGGTGGCGGCCTTCAGCAGCGGCGGGCCGGCGAGGAACGCCTTCGCGCGGCCGCGCACCATGACCACCATGTCCGACAGCCCGGTCATGTAGGCGCCGCCCGCGGTGGAGGAGCCGTGCGTCACCGCCAGGACGGGAAGCCCCGCGGCGGAGTGGCGGCACAGGTTGTAGAAATTCTTGCCGCCGCGCACGAAATCCTCGACGCGGTACTGCAGCAGGTTGGCGCCGGCGCTTTCGATCAGGTGGAGGAACGGCAGCTTGTTTTCGAACGCGATGTCCTGCGCGCGCTGGAGCTTCTCGATGCCGTACGGCTGCAGCGCGCCCGCGTCGATGCCGCTGTCGTCCACCGCCACCAGCGCGCGCACGCCGCCCACATAACCGATGCCGATGATGAAGCCGCCGCCGGGCACGCTCGCGTCCGGGTCCGGCCTGTCGAACAAATAGCCGGCGAGCGTCGACAGTTCGAGGAACGGCGCACCGGGATCGAGCAGCAGGCCGAGGCGTTCGCGCGGCAGCAATTGCCCGCGTTTGGCGAAGCGGGGGCCGGCCTTCGCAGATGCAGCACGGGTGCGCGCCTCGATGGTCCGCAGCTTTTCCAGCGCCGCCAGCGCCTGGGCGCGATTGCGGGCCGCATCTTCGGCGCCGGGGAGGAAGCGGGAGTGAAAGACGGGCATGGCCGACGATAGACGCGGGCGGGCGCCGCCGTCGAGCGGCGCCGTTGCGACAGGCCCCCGCGACGCGCTATGCGGACCGCGAGCCTTCAGGGGAAACCGTCATGCGCCTGTCCATCGCCGCCCTGTTCGCCACGCTCGCTTTCGCCGCCGCCGCGTCCGCGCAGCCCGCGCCGCGCACCACCGCCGAGATCCTCGCCGCCGCGCAACCCGGCGAATGGCGCCCGCTCGATCTCGACCACACGCTGGTGATGACGTTCGGCGCCGGCAAGACCGCGATCATCGAACTGGCGCCGGCGTTCGCGCCCGAAACCACCGCCAACATCCTCACCCTTGCGCGCCAGCGCTTCTTCGACGGCCTCGCCGTGGTGCGCGTGCAGGACAATTTCGTCACCCAGTGGGGCGATCCCGAGGGTGAGACCGACAAGGCCCGGTCCCTCGGCGCGGCGAAGACGACGATCCCACCCGAATGGTCGCGCCCGCGCGACCGCGCCCTGCCGTTCACGCGGCTGAAAGACCGCGACGGCTACGCGCCGGAAGTGGGCCATTCCGGCGGCTTCCCCGTGGCGCGCAACCGGCGCGACACGTGGCTGGCCCATTGCTACGCCATGGTGGGCGCCGGGCGCGGCGATGCGCCCGACAGCGCCAGCGGCGGGGAGCTTTACGTGGTCATCGGCCACGGGCCGCGCCAGCTGGACCGCAACATCACTTTGGTGGGCCGCGTGGTGCAGGGCATGGAGCATCTTGCGTCGCTGCCGCGCGGGACCGGGCCGCTTGGCTTCTACGAGGAGGCGCGCCAGCGCACGCCCATCGCCACGGTGCGCGTGGCGGCGGACCTGCCGGACGGCGGCCCCGCCGGCAAGCTGGAGGCGCTGCGCACCGACAGCGCGAGTTTCGAAGCGCTCGTGGAAGCCCGCCGCAACCGCCGCGACGCCTGGTACAAGCAGCCCGCCGGCTACATCGACCTGTGCAGCGTGCTGCTGCCGGTGCGCGCGAAGCCCTGAACTCCAGCCGCCCGTACCGCCGGCGTCCCGCCGGCATGCCGAGTAGCGTCCTGCAGCATCTGGCCGGCGGGGCGCCGGCGATACGGGCGGGCGGCGTGCTTATCCAGCATTTGCCCTCTTCCTCCGGGGCATCGCACAGCGATGAGCCCGAAGCCCATAGACACCGTGGACCGATCAGAAAACGCCGCCGTTGCAGCCATTCCGTACCGCCGGCTTTAGCCGGCATCCTTCACATGAAAGCGCCGGCTGAAGCCGGCGGTACGATTGCTTATCCCACACCACCAAACCTGAGTTAGAATGCGCGCATCGCCTCCGCAGGAGGGCAGCCGGATCCAGCTGTCAGCGGCGCGGGGACGATGCGGTCGAGCGTGGAAGGGCCGGACGCCTGCGTAGGGAAAATCGCAGGGCCAACGTCCGGCAGGTCCGGGGCATGCGTGGACAGCGCGCGTCCCGCACGCCGTCGGCGCTCCGTGTTTCGGGTGTGAAAAACCGCCCCGCCGGAGCCGACGGAAAACGATCGCGGGGACGCGGGGGCGGTTTCGCCCTTTTCTCCAAAGCTTTGACCACCGCGAGGCAATCCTCGCGTCCCCGGCCCTCCACCCGCAAGCGCGACGCGCCGTGCGGCTATCGGCGCTACGCCTTCCGCAACGGAAGTACGGTCGTCATATCGACACGGGGGCCAGCGCTGGGCAGTATCGCGCAAAGCCCGAGAGGACCGCCCGCATGATCAAGACCCGCTTCACCGAGATGTTCGGCGTCCAGCACCCGATCGCACAGGGCGGCATGCAGTGGGTGGGCACGGCCGAGCTGGTGTCGGCGGTGGCCAACGCCGGCGCGCTGGGCTTCCTCACCGCGCTGACGCAGCCGACGCCGGAGGCGCTCGCGAAGGAGATCGCGCGCTGCAAGACGATGACCGACAAGCCGTTCGGCGTGAACCTGACGTTCCTGCCCGCCATCAAGCCCCCGCCCTACGCGGAATACCGCGCCGCGATCATCGAGGCCGGCATCAAGACGGTGGAGACCGCCGGCTACAAGCCGCAGGAGCACGTCGACCACTTCAAGCAGCACGGCATCAAGATCATTCACAAATGCACCGCCGTCCGCCACGCGCTGAGCGCCGAGCGCATGGGCGTGGACGCCATCTCCATCGACGGCTTCGAATGTGCGGGACACCCGGGCGAGGACGACATCCCGGGCCTCATCCTCATCCCCGTCGCGGCAGACAAGGTGAAGATCCCGATGCTGGCGTCGGGCGGCTTTGGCGATGCGCGCGGGCTGGTGGCCGCACTCGCCCTCGGCGCCGACGGCATCAACATGGGCACGCGCTTCTGCGCCACGCAGGAAGCGCCGATCCACGACGCCTTCAAGCAGCAGATGGTGGCCAACGACGAACGCGCCACCGACCTCATCTTCCGCACGCTGCACAACACCGCCCGCGTGGCGCGTAACGCCATCAGCCAGGAAGTGGTGGCCATCGAGAAGCGCGGCGGCGCGAAATTCGAGGATGTCATGCACCTCGTGGCCGGCACGCGCGGGCGTGAGGCGCTGGGCACGGGCGACACCGACGCGGGCATCTGGTCGGCCGGCATGATCCAGGGCCTCATCCACGACGTACCGACCGTGAAAGACCTGATCGACCGCATCATGGCCGAGGCCGAAGCGCTGATCAAAAGCCGCCTCGCCGGCCTGGTGAGCTAGGCCTGACAAGCGAGGACCCCCATCATGGACAGCTTCGCCGCCGACCCGCCCATCACACGCACGGAGCACGTGGACGTGCTCATCGTCGGCGCCGGCATTTCCGGCATCGGCGCGGGCTGGCACCTGCAGGACAAGTGCCCGGACAAGTCCTTCGCGATCCTGGAGGCGCGCGACGCCATCGGCGGCACATGGGACCTGTTCCGCTATCCCGGCATCCGCTCCGACAGCGACATGTACACCTTCGGCTACGCCTTCCGTCCGTGGCTGGAGGACAACGCGCTGGCGGATGGCCCGCTGATCCGCAAGTACGTGACCGAGGTGGCCGCCGACTTCGGCATCGACCGCAAGATCCGCTTCAAACACCGCGTGGCGCGCGCGGCGTGGTCGAGCGCGGAAGCGCTGTGGACGGTGGACGTCAGCGGCCCGGCGGGCGAGGCCCTGCGCTTCACCTGCGGCTTCCTGTTCATGTGCAGCGGCTACTATGACTACGCCGGCGGCTACACGCCGGACTTCCCCGGCGCCGACACGTTCAAGGGCGCAATCGTCCATCCGCAGAAGTGGCCGGAAGACCTCGACTACGCGGGCAAGCGAGTCATCGTCGTCGGCAGCGGCGCCACCGCCGTCACCCTCGTGCCCGCCATGGCGCAGACGGCGGCGCACGTGACGATGCTGCAGCGCTCGCCCACCTACATCGCCTCGCGCCCCGCAAAGGATCCCATCGCGCACGCGCTGCGTCGCTGGCTGCCCCGGCGCATGGCCTACTCCATGACCCGCTGGAAGAACGTGCTGTTCGGCATGTACTTCTTCCGCATGTGCAAGTCCGCGCCCGACAAGGTGCGCGCCTTCATCGAAAAGGGCGTCCGCGCCTACCTGCCCGCAGAGATGGTGGAGAAGCACTTCACCCCCACCTACAACCCGTGGGACCAGCGCCTGTGCATGGTGCCGGACGGAGACCTCTTCCGGGCCATCGTCGACGGCCGCGCCGCGGTCGTGACCGACCATATCGACAGCTTCACCGAAACCGGCATCCGCCTGAAGAGCGGCGAGACGCTGGAGGCGGACGTCATCGTCACCGCCACGGGCCTCAAGCTGCAGATGCTGGGCGGCGTCGAGATCGCGGTCGACGGCGCGAAGGTCGATCTCGCCGACACCGTGAACTACAAGGGCATGATGTATTCGGGCGTGCCGAACCTTGCCTCGGTGTTTGGCTACACCAACGCCTCGTGGACGCTGAAGGCGGACCTCATCTGCGAGTACGTGTGCCGGTTGCTCAAGCACATGGACGCGCAGGGCGTGCGCATCTGCACGCCGCGGCTGGCCGATCCGGACATGCCGCGCGAGTCGTGGGTGGACTTCTCCTCCGGCTACTTCCAGCGGGCGCTCCATATCCTGCCCAAGCAGGGCGCGCGGGCGCCGTGGCGGCTGCACCAGAACTACGCGCTCGATCTCGTGAACCTGCGCTTCGGCGCAGTGGACGACGAGATGGTCTACGCAAACCCGCCGGCGGCCGCGGGGGCCGCGCCGGCAAGGACGGCGGCGGAGCGCGCACCGGCGGCGTAGCGCCGGAACCGCGACGGCCGGCCACAGGACCGCCCGATCCTGCCTTTCGGGCCTGCCCCTCGGGCGGCGCGGCGCGTCGAATGTCCCCTCCGAGGCGCTTCGGCGCCGCGATCTCTTTCGCCACGCGCAACACTGCACGGAACCGCACGGAGCATGACGCGTTTGTCCATGTAAGACGCCCCCGTCTGGCTCCTGCAGTGGAAAGGATCGTCGATGTTGCACTACGCCCTGGTCTTTCTCGTCCTGGCGCTCGTCGCCGCGGTCTTCGGCTTCGGCGGCATCGCTGCGGCCTCTGCCGGTATCGCCAAGCTGCTGTTCCTAGTATTCATAGTGCTGTTCGCCGTCAGCGTCCTTGCTGGCGCTCTCCGCGGCAAGCCGCCCCTCGCGTAACTTTCGCGCATCGCAACTTTTCTCAGTCCTGAAGGAAATCCCATGAAGAAGATCGCCCTCGCCATCGCCGCCGGTTTCGTCGCTGCAGCCATCGCCGCATGCTCGCCGGGCACGGCGGAGAAAGCCGGCGAGAACGCCGACAGCGCGTTCGAAGAAACGACTCAGGGCCAGAAGGACATGACGGACGGCCCGATGGAGAACGCAGGCGAAGCCATCGACGCTGCGGGCGCCGATGCGGCCGAGGCCGCCAAGGATGCGCAGAACAGCGTGGAAAAGGCGATCGACGAGAACACGCCGAAAGATCCGCCGAAGTAACGCAGGGCCATATCGCCTGGCGCAACGCCCGCACCGCAAGGTGCGGGCGTTTGTGCGTCGGCGGCGCCGTGCAGCATCCGCCGCAGGAACCGCACGCGCGTACATCGCGTTGCTCAGACATCCCCAACGCTTGCAGGAGACGATCATGCCCACCCCCTCTGGACACACCACGGCCGTTCGCGCCAAGACCGTCATCGGCACTTCGGTGAAGGATGCGCAGGGCGAAAAGATCGGCGTCATCGAGGATATCGTCCTCGACAAGACGTCCAACGCCATCCTCTTCGCCGTCGTCGGCTTCGGCGGCGTGCTCGGCATGGGCGAGAAGTTCCACCCCATTCCGTGGGCGAGCCTTGACTACAACGAGCCCGACAGCGCCTACATCATCCACAAGACCAAGGATGAGCTGAAGTCCGCACCCGCCGACAGCATCGACGTGCTGACGCGCGATGACGGCAATCAGTGGCGCCAATCGGCGCATGACTATTACGGCGCGCCGCGCAACTGGAGTTGAGCGACCGCACTACGCACCACGGCAACTGCGGACGCGACATCTGTTGCGTCCGCGGACGCCGGTGTGTCCCGCCCCCATTTCAGTCATCGAGGTCCGCCATGCTCCATGAGGTCACACCACCTGCGCGCACGTATGGCGACGCCGGCCTCCCGCCTGGCGCTGCACGGGCGGGCGCACGCCACATCGCCGTGATCGGCAACTTCCCCCCGCGCCGCTGCGGCATCGCCACCTTCACCGCCGACGTCGCCGCCTCCCTCGGCGACGACATCCGCTGCCGCGTGGTGGCCATGAGCGACGGCCCGCAGGCCTACGATGCACCCGTTACCGACATCATCCGCCAGGACGAGATCGAGGACTATCGCGCCGCCGCACGCGCCCTGAACCGCGCGCGCGTGGACGTGGTGTCGCTCCAGCACGAGTTCGGCATCTTCGGCGGGGCCGCCGGCGACCACATCCTGACGCTGCTGGACGCGCTGGACTGCCCCGTCGTCAGCACGCTGCACACCGTGCTGCAGGCGCCCGACGAAGACCAGCGCCGCGTGCTGTCGGCGATCGTGCGGCGCTCTGCGCGGGTGATCGTCATGTCCGAGTTCGGGCGCAACATCCTCATCGAGCGCTTCAACGCGCCGCGCGACCGCATCGTGGTGATCCCCCATGGCGCGCCGGACCGCCCGCTCACCTCAGGCGCGGCCGCCAAGGCGGCGCTGGGCCTCGAAGGTCGCCGCGTGCTCATGACGTTCGGCCTGCTTTCGCCGAACAAAGGGATCGAATCCGTCATCTCCGGGCTGCCAGACCTGGTGAAGGCGCACCCCGACATCACGTATCTGGTGCTCGGCGCCACGCACCCGCACCTGCTGCGCCGCGAGGGCGAGGCCTACCTTCAGAGCCTGAAGGCGCACGCCGATGCGCTCGGCGTCGGCGCGCATGTGCGGTTCGAACATCGCTACACCGACCAGCCGGAACTGCTCGACTTCCTGGATGCGGCCGACATCTACGTGACGCCCTACCGCAACGAGGCGCAGATCACGTCCGGCACGCTGGCGTACGCCGTGGCGCTCGGAAAGCCCGTGGTCTCGACGCCGTACTGGCATGCGCGCGAACTGCTCGCCGACGGCGTGGGCGCGCTGGTGCCGTTCGACGACGCGCCGGCGCTTGCCGCCGCCATCGGCGCCCTGCTGGGCGACGACGCGGCGTGCGCGGACATGGCGTCGCGGGCCTATGCGCGCGGACGCGCCACCATCTGGGCCCGGTCCGGCGAGGCCTACCGTGCAGCCTTCGATGCCGCGCTGCGCGAGCAGAACAGACCGCCGGTGCGCACGCCCGCGCCGTCGCCGGGCCTCACTGCGGTGCTGCGCATCACCGACGACTGCGGAATCATGCAGCACGGCTGCGGCGTGGTGGCCGATCGCGCCCACGGCTACTGCCTGGACGACGCCGCGCGCGGCCTGATCCTGGTGCACCGGATGCACGCGCTGGGCATCCGCACCCCGCAGGCGCGCAGGCTGGCCCACACCTACGCGGCGTTCATCCAGCACGCCTGGAATGGCCCGCACGCGGCGTTCCGCAACTTCATGAGCTATGACCGCCGGTGGCTGGAGGATGCAGGCTCCAACGACAGCATGGGCCGCGCCTTCTGGGCGCTGGGCGAGGCCGCGCACCGGCCGATGACGCCCGCCATGGGCGCCTGGGCGCAGCGGTTGCTGGTGGAAGCCAGGCCCGCGCTCGACAAGGTGGTTGCGCTGCGCGCGCAGGCGTTCACGGCGCTGGGCGTGCGCGACACCACGCTGGCGGCCCGGGTGGGGGCTGCGCTGCAGCGGGCGCTGCACGCCACGCGCAAGCCGGGCTGGACCTGGTTCGAACCGACGCTGACGTACGACAACGCGCGCCTTCCCGAGGCGCTGCTGGTGTGCGCAGCCCAGCTGGGCGACACGCGCATGCGCGACGATGCGCTCTGCGCGCTCCGTTGGCTGGCCGGCGTGCAGACGGGCCCGGGCGGCGTGCTGCAGCCGGCGGGCAACGCCTCGTTCAACGACCGCTACGCCTCGCCCGCGCCGTTCGACCAGCAGCCGCTGGAGGCCACCGCCACGGCGGAAGCGTGCGTCCGCGCGTTCCAGGCCACCGGCGATCCGTTCTGGCGCACGGAGGCGCTGCGCGCGCACGCGTGGTTCCACGGCGCCAATGCGCTAGGCGCGGTGCTGGTGGACGAGGAGGGATCGTGCCACGACGGTCTCACGGCGGACGGGCTCAACCTCAACCAGGGCGCGGAATCGGTGCTCGCCGTGCAGATGTCGGCGTGCGCCATCGCCGGTCTCGACGTCATCAAGGGGCGCGTCCGCGACTAGCGGCGCGCCCGGGGGCCCTCGTTTCCATGCCGATCCTGCGCCACTATCCCGTCCGGCTCTCCGCCGACGCCACCCGCGTCGTGCTGCGGCCGTTCCACCTTGCCTCCGAGCCGCGCGACAAGAACCCGCCCAGCAACGCGCGGGCCAACCGCATCATCGATGCGATCCTGAATCTCTCGGAAGAAGACTGCGCCGACATGCTGCAGGCGCTCAACGTCGACTTCGAGCAGCGCCACTGGCAGACCCGCGCCGTCTATCTCGAGCGCTACAGCCGTATCGCTGCGGAAGTGAGCCTCGACGCGCAGATGAGCGACACGCGCCGCCAGCTGATCGGCGCCCACTTCTGCCATGAATACTCCTACGCCGCCGCGGCGCTGATGAATCCGTCCATCGTGATGCACCCGGACCAGTCGGGCCTGCCCCGCGGGAGCCAGCGCTTCGTGCTGTCGCTGCGCGCCGTGGGCGAGGGCCACATCTCCTCCATCGTGTTCCGCGAAGGCATCATCGACGGCCGCAACCAGCTGTCGCTGTGGCCGCAGCCGCCGTTCTCGCTCGCGCTGGACGCCACCGAGATCACCGCCGACGGCGCCGTGCGCGCCACGCGGCCAGACTCCGTGGCCGTCTCCGGCATGGTGATCTTCCCGTTCACGCCGGCGCAGCGCAACGGCCTGGAGGATCTGCGCCTCGTACGGTTCGAAGACGAGGGGCGCGCCACCTACTACGGCACATACACCGCCTACTCCGGCGCCGGCGTGCGCTCGGAGCTGCTGACGACCGCGGACTTCCGGGACTTCTCGCTCTCGCCGCTGGACGGGGACGCCGTGCTCGCCAAGGGCATGGCCCTGTTCCCGCGCCTGCTGGACGGCGACTATGCGATGATCGGCCGGCAGGACAACGAAAGCATGTTCCTGCTTCGCTCCCGCGACCTCACGCGCTGGTCCGGCGGCGAGAAGATGATGACGCCGAAGTACCCCTGGGAGTACGTTCAGATGGGCAACTGCGGCGCGCCCATCGAACTGGACGAGGGCTGGCTGCTGCTGACCCACGGCGTGGGCGCCATGCGCAAGTACGCCATCGGCGCCGCCCTGCTGGACAAGGCCGATCCGCGCAAGGTGCTGGCGCGGTCGCGTACGCCGGTGCTCTCCCCCTCCGCGGCGAGCCGGGAGGGCTATGTGCCGAACGTCGTCTATACGTGCGGCGCGCTGCGGCACGGGGACTGCCTGCTTCTGCCCTACGGCGTGGCCGACAGCTCCGTGGCGTTCGCGCTGATCGACATTACGCGGCTGCTTGCGTCGCTGGTCTAGTCGGCGAGGTCTAGTCGGAGACCAGCGCGGCAAGCTGCTGCTGGGCGATGGCCACCTCGCGCAGGCGGGACTGTTCGCCGCCGCCCATGCCTTCGTTGCTCGACTCCGCCATCCGCTCGGCGTCGAGCCGCCAGGCGGCGAGCACGTCGCGCTTCTGGTCCCAGGTCAGGCCGCTGTCCAGCAGCACATGCCCGGGCGACGTGTAGGCCCGGGACGGATTGAGCATCTTCTGGTCGAGCGTGCTCATGTCGATGTCCATCGTGGTCTCCTCTGCATCGTCTCGATGCGGTCGCCTCACCCCTCTAAAGCGCCGCGTCGCCGCTTCGGTTCCCGCGGCTGCGGCATCGCGCCCGGACACGGAACTTGACCGCACGAACCACGTTTCTCAGGCGACGGCGGACAGGCCGTGGCAATGGAGGCTTTCATGCCCATGACAGGCGACACGACCCACGAGAACGGCGCCCAGGAAGCCGGCAAGCGCTTTGGCGATCTGGCGGCGAAGGCGCAGCGGCAGGTCCACAAGATCGCCGACCAGGTGGGCCTGGGCGACCAGGCCGACCAGCTGGTGGCGAAGGTGGAGCACCAGGCTTCGCGCAGCTACGGCGCCATGAAGGAAACGGTCCGCGAACGGCCCACCCTCGCGGTCGGCGTGGCCGCCGGCGTCGGCGTGCTGATCGGGCTGATGCTCGCGCGCCGCTAGGCGCCTGGCGAGAGACGAAAAGGGCGGCGGCTCCCACAGGGGGCCGCCGCTTCCTTGTGCGCCGTGCACAGCGCCCGCCCATCTAGCCGCCCATGGGAGCGGTCCGGAAACGAGAAACGCCGCGACTTGCGTCGCGGCGTTCCGTGTCGACGTCGACAGCAGTGGCCTACGTCTCAGCCCTGATGCTTCATGAAGTCGTCGACCTGGCGCTCGGCCTCTTCCTTCGCGATGCCGTAGCGCTCCTTGACGCGTCCGACGAACTCGTCGCGGCTGCCGCGGGCGACGGCCAGATCGTCATCGGTCAGCTTGCCCCACTGCTTCTGGGCGCTGCCCTTGAGCTGGTCCCATTTGCCTTCAACCTGTGTCCAATTCATGCGTAAGCCTTTCCGAATGTCTGCGGGTGCGTCCCGCACTCGAACAACGGCTTGCACGCGCCCTCGTTCCCGCCGCGCGACCGGTTCATGCAGGGGCCGTTTCGACCTCCGCCGACGCCATCTTCATCACCAGCCGCACGCTGAGGGGATCCTGCGGATCGTAGCCGACGGTGACGCCGATCTGGCGCGCGAACGCCTCGATGATGCGCTTGGCCGGCGAGGCCGGCACCTTGCGCGGGCCGTGCTCCGGGGAGGATACGGTGAACGTCACGTCCCCATTCGGTTCGCAGTGCAGCGCGACGTTCAGCGTCGCCCGCTCCGCCCCCTCCAGCATGTCGAGCGCCTGCGAGACGCTCTCGCCGATCAGGAACGCCAGCGGCACCGCATGATCGACCGGCGCGTGCGCCGGCTGCATGTCGAGGTTCAGCACGATGCGCCCCGTGTTCGCGCCGCGGGCCGCCGTCAGCGCGCGGGCGATCTCTCCGGCCAGGTCGTCCACCCGCACATCGTGCACTTGCCCCGACCCGTAGATCTGGTTGTGCGCGAGCGCCAGCAGCTGGATGCGATCGTGTGCGCGGGCAAGGCCGACGGCCTGTTGCTCCACCGTGGTCGCGCGCGACTGGATGGACAGCAGGCTGGCCACGAGCTGCAGGTTGTTGTTCACGCGATGGTTCACCTCCCGCAGAAGCGCACGCTCCTCCTGCAGCGCCTCCGCGAGGCGATGTTCCCGCCCGCGCAGCGTCTTGGCCATCGCCGCCAGCGTGCGACGCAGGGAGGAAATCTCCACCGGCGCGTTGCGGAAGGACTCCGGCGTCGTGGTGTCTTCCCCGCGCGCGTAGGCGCGCGCCAGAAGCTCCAGCGCGGTAAGCGGGCGCGCGATGTAGATTTCCACCGCGAACCATGTGGCCAGCACCGCGATGAGCCAGACCAGCACCGGCGCGGAGATCGCCCACACCGTGCGCGCCACGCTGCCCGCGGTCAGCGGCGGGCGGCGCCAGCCCTCCACGAGGTAGATGTCGGCGTCAGCGAGCTCTGCCGTCACCGCCCACAGGTTGCCCACGCGGAACGGCGCATCGCGGCTGCGCAGGGACTGCGCGGCCAGCGTGCGGATCAGCGCGCGATAGTCTTCTCCCTGCACATCGAGACCGGAGACCTGGAGCACCCGACCGTTCGAATCCGTGAGCGCGGCGAACACCGAATCCACGCCCGAAGCGCGTGCAAGGAGCGGCGCGCTGGTGCGGGTGACGCCGACAAAGAGCCTCGCGGCGCTGCCCGCGGCGCCGATGGGCGCAACGGCCGCAAGCACCGGCTCCTCGCTGATCCGCGGCGCGGGCACGAAACCGATGGCCACGTCGCCACTGGCCGTTGCGGCCTCCACCAGACCGCCGGATGCGGCCACGCGACCGACCGCGTCAGGGCGCGAGGCGCACACGATCCGCGAGCCCCGGTCCAGGATCGTCACCACGGCGAACTCGGCGAACTCCTTGCCGAGAGTGTTCATCACGGAATTGCACTGCGCAGCGCCGCCGCGCGCGAACGTGGAGTTCGCAGCGATGGTGCGCGTGACCGTCCGCAAGCGCACCACATCGCGTTCGCGCTGCAGCATGCTTTCCTGCACGTGCGCAGCGATCTCACCCTGGGAAGCCGCCTCCGCGAGCGTCGCCGCGCGCAGGCCGGCGTTGAGAGTCATGAGCCCCATCGGCAAAAGCGCCGCCCCGAGGAGCAGCGCCATCCGTCCCCGCAGTGAATGCAGGGAAAACATGCCGAGGAAGGGGCGTGGCGGCCCCACACCTGTCACGGACTCACCAGGCGCCGGCGATGGCGTCCTGCGACGGGGGCGTCTCTTGATCGGCATCGGCCCCGGCCCCGCCGGCCGCACCGTTCATGATCTCCTCCAGGCGCCGCCGCGCACGGTTGACGCGACTCTTGATCGTGCCCACGGCGCAGCCGCAGATGTTGGCGGCTTCCTCGTAGGAGCAACCCGAAGCGCCGATCAGCGTCAGCACTTCGCGGTGATCGCTATGGAGCTGGGCGAAGGCCTGCTTGAAGTCCTCGAAGTCGACGCTGCTGTCCTGGCGCGGCGCCTGCACGAGGCGCGCGGCGTGTTCGCCGTCCACGTCCTGCACCTCGCGACGCCGCTTGCGCAGGTCCGAATAGAAAGTGTTGCGCATGATGGTGAAAAGCCATGGGCGCAGACGCGTGCCGGGCTCGAACCGGTCGATGTTGGCCAAGGCCTTCAGCATCGTCTCCTGCACGAGATCGTCGGCCTCCACGAAGTTTCGGGTGAGCGACCGGGCGAACAGGCGAAGGTGCGGCACGGCCTCCACGAAGCCGGCGCGGACGTCCGCGACTCCCTGGGCGGGCATGGGCCTGGCGGCGACGGACACGGGTTCAGCGCTCATTCTCGCCTCCCGCAGATTCGTCGATCTGGCGAAGCAGATCGAGAAACTCCTCGGGAAGCGGCTCGGCGGCCACCTCGTCGAACGCCTTGCGCAAGTTCCGGGTGATGGGATCCACGTGGAGGTCCTTCTGGGAGGCGAAGTCCTGCCGGAGCCGCGCGCGCTTGGGGGGCGCAGGCGCATCGGGCGCGGACTTCGGGGGCTGGGACCGGGGTGGTGTGTCACGTTCCATGTTGTGGCTTCCGGCAGATGACTTGATCATGCCCATATCATGCGCCTCTGTTTTCGGTGCATCGGGTTTCGCGATGGTAACGCGTCGGGGGGCGGTTGGTTCCCACGGCCGGGAACCATTGGGCGGATGCGGGGTTTGTACCCTCAGAACGCTTTTCCGACTGCTTTTGAACGCACCGGACCGGTCCGATGTTCCAGGCCGCAACGACGCGACAGGCGGGGGGCGACAGCATTGCAGTACCAACCAGGAAGAGACCAGAGGCCGGAGCCCACATGACTTCTTCGCAGATGATTGCGCCCCACCTTCCCCTGCTGCGCCGTTACGCCAGGGCGCTCACAGGTTCACAAAAGAGCGGCGACGCTTTCGTAGCGGCCTCCCTCAGGGCGATCCTTGAATCGCGCGAGGCGCTCGATCCCGAGGTCGCGCCCCGCGTGGCGCTCTACAAGCTCTTCCACACCATCTGGTCCACCGGCAACGTGGAAGCTCCGCCGGCGCAGGACGTTGGGGCCGCCGCGCGCGCGCACGAACGGCTGCAGCATCTGACGCCCATGAGCCGCCAGGCGCTGCTGCTGACGGCGGTGGAAGGCTTCTCCCTCACCGAGGCGGGCCAGATCTTCGGCGCCGGTCCCGACAAGGTCGCCGACCTGGTGGCCGATGCGCGCGCGGAAATCGCGGCCCAGACGCGGGCCCGCGTCCTCATCATCGAGGACGAAACGCTGATCGCCATGGACCTGAGCGACATCGTCACCAACCTCGGCCATACGGTGGTCGCCACGGCGGACACCGCCAGCCGCGCGGTGGCGGCGGCGAAGGCGCACCAGCCCGATCTCGTCCTCGCTGATATCCAGCTGGCCGACGGCTCCTCCGGCGTCGACGCCGTTCACGACATCCTGTCGCAGATCACAGTGCCGGTGATCTTCATCACCGCGTTCCCCGATCGCCTGCTCACCGGCGAGCGCCCGGAACCCACCTTCCTCATCACCAAGCCGTATGCGGAAGACACCGTGCGCGCCGCCGTCAGCCAAGCGCTGTTCTTCAACTCCACCGCAGAGGCGGCGTAGCAGGTCAGGCGTGCGCGGCGCGCGGCGCAAGCCGCGACGCCGGCGCCAGGATCGGCACGGCGTCCGGCACGAACGTGATCTGGTCCATGCGCGCGACCCGCACGGGCTCCCCGTCCAGCACGATCATCGGGCGGTGGGACCGCATGCGGATGCCCACCTCTGATGCATTGGCGATCCGCAGGTGACGCGACTTGCGCCAGTCGCTGGTGAGAGCCACGCCGCCGGCGCGCAACGCGTCCACGGCGGAGCGCAGATGCAACGCCGCCACTTCGAAGGCTTCCGCCGGTGGCGCCGCATCGTCGGGCGCCGCCACCCGAGCGACGGAGCCCACGGCCACCACGAGCGTATGCGCGCGCCGCCAGCGGCCGCCATCCAGAGTGTAGTGCGGCCCTCCGCGCAGGGAGTGCAGGCTCGCGCGTGCGCACGCACCGGCCGCCGCCGCCACATCGGGCCAGACCCGCGGCGGCCGCAGCGCCTCACGCAGTCGCGCCAGCGAGGCCGCAAAGCCGAAGGCCGCCGACAGAAAGAAGGGCTCGCCCCCCACCATCCCGGCAGGCAGCGTGTCGGGCGCGAGATCGGCAAGTTCGTCCACCGCACGATTGAGATCGGCGTGCCCGAAGACGAGGCGGGGCAGGATGTTCATGGTGCCGGCGGGCAGCGGAATGATCGCAGTCGCGCCGCCGCCGGCCATGACGGCCTTCGCCGCCGCCCGCGCCGTACCGTCGCCGCCGATGACGAGAAGCGCCGCCGGTGCGGAGGCCAGGAGCGCCTTCATGGTGGCGGCGATGGCGTCCGGCGGCGCGACCTCCATGCGGTCGAAGCGTTCGCCCAGCGTATCGCGCAGGCGCGCCTCCAGCGCAGGAAGGTCGAGCTTCGACGCTGCACCCGCCACAGGATTGGCGATGGCCACGATCGTCCCGGTGCGCGGATCGATGCGCTCTTCTCCGTCAGTCCGCACAGGTTCCAACACGACACTCTCCCCGTTCGGCCAACAACGCCACCGGCGCCGGGCGGTTCCCACTGCGCATCGCCGCCGCGGACCCTTGCGCGGTCGGGTCGCGCGCGCTTTGGTGCGGGACGATGAAGATCGTTCACATCAGCGACGTGCACGTGGGCGATTCACCCTGGTCGCGCCTGGAAACGGCGGCGGGGGCCGTCAACGCGCTGCGACCCGACGTGGTCGTGCTCAGCGGCGATCTCACGCAGGCCGGCCGCGTGCGGGAGTTTGCCGAGGCCGCACGCTTTCTCTCGCTGATCGAGAGCCCCATCGTCGGCACGCCGGGCAATCACGATTCCCCCGTCTACAACGTGATCGCACGCGTGTTCACGCCGTTCGAACGCTTCGACACGCTGGGCATGGCGACCGACTGGCGCGGCGCCGATCCGGCGGTGGAGATCAGCACGCTGAACACCGCACGGCCCATTCAGGCGCGCAGGGACTGGTCGCAGGGCGTCTATCCCCGCGGCGCGTTCGCAGCCTTTGCCGACGACCACACCGACGGCGCCTGGCGCATTGTGGCGGCGCACCATCCGCCGGTGTCCATGGGCGGCGCACACGTGCGCAGCGATTCCCAGCGCGGGCCGGAGTCCTGGGATGCGCTCGGCCGCGCACGCCGAACGTTGCTGCTCTGCGGGCACCTCCACCGCTTCGCCGTGATGCGCGTGCCGCCGCTGCTGCATGCCCGGATGATCGTGGCGCCGACGCTGTCCTCAGGTCGCAGCCGCAGCGCGGGCCATGGGTTTGTGGAGATCGACGTCCACCCCGACGCGCTGGAAGTGGCGCTGCACCTGCTGGAAGACGCCCACTACACGCCCGCGCTTCGGCTCACCTGCCCGGCGACGTGATCACATCTGTGAGGTTCATGGCGTTGACAGGGCCGCGCCGCCGCTGGCGCACCGTCTACCTCGGCTCCACAATCGTGCGGTGCATCGGCGCAAGGCGCGCAAGCAGGCGATTTTGCTGCACGAACGGCACGCCTTCCTTGTCCATCGCGGCGCGCAAATGCTCCACCAGCACGTTGAAGTCCCTGGTGGTGACGCCCATGTCCTTATGCGCGTCCGCCATGGTGCGCCCGGTATATGTGCAGGGGCCGCCCGCGAGATAGCAGATCTGTTCGCCCAGCGTGCGGCGCAAGCGCGCGATATCCTGATTGACGAAGATATCCCCGATCACAGGGTCGGCGACGGAGTGGTCGACGAGATCGTCCACGATCCGCTGGATGCCGTCGAGGCCGTTCATCGCGTCGAAGACGGCGGTCCCTTCCAGCGGCCGTGCGCCGGCGTTCGCGTTCGATTGGGTGTAGGGCGCCACGGGCTTTTCCTCCGCCCGCGCACGCGGCGCGGCGGCGATGCTTAGAATCATCGCGCTCAGCAGCAGGATGCGCATCCCTAGTATCCCACCTGCAGCGACAGATAGATGCCGCGCTCGCCTTCGCGCGTGGCGATGTCGCCAAGGTCCACATAGGCCAGCGTGCCTGTGAGGTTCGGCGACACGGCGTAGGCGGCAAAGACGTCGTAGGCGTCGTCTTCCTTCGCAAAGAGCAGGTTGTCCGGCTTCGTGCGGTACTCGGCCCCGACAATGAAGCGCTGCGACAGCATGTAGGCCGCCGACGCCTCCACCTGCAGCGAATGGCCGTCGTTGCGGTCGCCGCCGAACCCTAGCAGCCCTGTCTGGTTGGCTTCCGTATAGCGCAGCGTGCCCGACAACAGCAGGCTCTGCGCCAGCAGCAGCTTGGTTGCCGACAGGTAAACGTCGACGCCGCTGTCATTGCCGGCCCCGATGGCGCGCAGCACGTTGCTCTGGGTGTTCTGCTTGAACTGGGCGCCGACGGCGATCTGCGGCAGTAGGCGGTCCTGGTCGTACACGGCGTCGCCCGCCACGCGGACCTTCACGCCGATCACGTCCTGCACGAAAGTGAAATTGCCCCGCAGCCCCAGTGCGGGCCCGGTGGCGCCTGTGTCGAACTCCTGGTGTGCGTAGGAAATCTCGAAGCGGTCGCGCAGGCCGACTGCGGCGCCCACGACCGTGAGGTCATAGTCCGGCAGCGGCGCGTGGGTGACGAAGGCTGTGGCGCCGACGCCGTCCTCCGTTTCATTGCCGGTGATCAGCGCCCAAGTGGAGAGGCCGCCGCCGCCGCTGCCCTCCACGGCGGACACGCCGCGCGTCAGCAGCAGCTTGCCGCCGTTCACCAGAGGTTTCGCGGACGCCTCGCCCGCAAGGCCCGCCCCCGCCATGAGCCCTGCGAGCAGGAAAGGCGCCGCGACACGCCCGCGGATGGAGTGATTGTTGCCCATTCTTGCAAGCACAAGCCGGACATTGGTTAACACCGCGTTGCCGCACCGCGCTCCGGGCACAATTTACGGAACCTTATGGGCGAACTGGTACGGCGTCGGGATGATCCGTCGCCTCGCCCTGGCCGTCGCCGTGCTGTTCGCCGGCGCAGCGCACGCCGCCGACCTCACCGTGACGGTGCGCGACAAGGCGGGCGCGGCCGTGGAGAACGCCGTGGTCACCTTTCGCCCTGCCGCGGGCGGCGCGAAGGGGCCGATCCGCTTCGACTGGCCCATGCGCATGTCGCAGCGCGAGATCGCGTTCGAGCCGCACGTGCTGATCGTACCCGTCGGCGCCGAGGTCTCGTTTCCGAACTTCGACAGCGTGCGCCACCACGTCTACTCGTTCTCCACCGGCAACCGGTTCGAGCTGCGGCTGTTCGGCCGCGACGAGACGCGCAGCTATCGCTTCACAGCGCCCGGCGTAGCCGCCATCGGGTGCAATATCCACGACCGCATGTCGGCGTTCATTGTGGTGGTCGACACGCCCTACGCCGCAAAGACAGGCCCGGACGGACGTGCCGTGCTGAGCGGCGCCGAAGGCGCGGGCGCACTCACCGTCTGGCACGCGGATCTGCGCGCACCGTCCAACCAGAGCACCCGCCAGATTACCGCCGCGCGCCCGCCGGCAGGCGAAGCCGTGACGATCGACCGCCGCGCCGCGGCCGGAAGCCGCCACTAGGCGGCTGCCATGAAGTTCACGCGCCTCCAGACCCGGCTCGTGGTCCTGTTCGCGGGGCTGTTCTGCCTGGCGATGCTGCTGACCGGCGCCGTCGTCTACATGGAGATCTCCAAGAACGCCGCGCGCACGGTGCGCAGCGAATTGCAGACCAGCGGAATCGTTTTCGACCGTCTGTGGGAGATGCGCTCCAGCCAGCTGCGCGACAGCGCCAACCTGCTGGCGCGCGACTTCGGCTTCCGCGAGGCGGTGGCCACGCGCGACGAGGCGACCGTGCGCTCAGCGCTCGACAACCTCCGCAACCGCCTTGATCTCCACCTTGCCTTCATCGTCGGCATGGACGGCGCCATTACCGGCCTCGACACCCCCATCGACGCAGACCGTGCGACGGCGCTATGGACCGCGCTCGACAGCCAGGAGAACGCCGCCGGCGTGATCGCCATCGCCGATCAGCCCTACCAGGCGATCTCGGCGCCGATCATGAGCCCGACGCTGAGCGGATGGGTGGTGTTCGCCACGCGACTCGACGCCGCGGAAATGCGCCGCCTCGAAAAGCTCTCCTCGATCCCGCTGCAGGCGACGGTGGTGCAGCGCAACGGCGATGGCGCATGGGCGCCCGTGCGCGGCGAGAAGGCGTTCGCCGATGCCGCAGGGCTGCACCGCTTCATAGACGCCGCCCTCGGCCGCGCCGACGGCAGCGCGAGGGAATTGCAGACGATCAACGGGCGCGCCATCGCGCTGGCGAAGCCGCTGGCCGACCTCGGCGGCGGCGAACACTCTGCACTGCTGCTCCGCTATCCGCTTGCGCGGGCGCTGGCTCCTTACCAGCCCATCCTTGTGGCTGTGGTGCTGGTGGGCCTGATCGGCGTCGCAATGGTGATCGGGGGCAGCTGGCTGCTGGCGCGCGGCGTCACGCGGCCGATCATTGCGCTGGACGCGGCGGCCCAGCGGCTGCGCCACGGCGCCGACGTGTCGGTGCCGGTGGAGACGAACGACGAGATCGGTCGGCTTGCGGGCACGTTCAACGCCATGGCCACCGAGATCCGCACGCGCGAACGCACGATCACGCACCTGGCGCTGCACGACTCGGAGTCCGGACTGCCGAACCGCGTCGCCCTGCGCAACTTCGCCGAAGCATCGCTGCGCGAGAACGCCGGCGGCGTCACGTTCGTGGCGGCGCTGGGCGTCGACCGCTTCCACCAGGTGCGTTCCGCCATCGGCTACACCCTGGCCAACACGCTGGTGCGCGAGATCGGCGACCGCCTGGGGCGCCGGCACGCCAGCACACGGGTCGCACGGCTGGCCACCAGCGTGCTGGGGTTTGTGTTCGAGGCCAGCGACACCGAAGACGCGCAGCGCTTCGCGGCCGCCCTGCAAGCCGATCTCGACCAGCCGATCCGGCTCAACGGCGACAGCGTGGATGCAAGCGTCACCATCGGTCTTGCGGCGCACGAGGCCGGCAAGACCACCGAAAGCATCATCGACCGCGCCAGCATCGCGCTCGACCAGGCGCGGGCGGGACGACGCAAGATCGCCGTGTTCGACGCCGAAGCCTACGGCGATCCCACGAGCAACCTGTCGCTGACCAGCGACATGATGGGCGCCATCGCCAGCGGTGGATTGTCGATCCACCTGCAGCCGAAGTTCGACCTGCGCCGCGGCGCAGTGACCGGCGCGGAAGCCCTGCTTCGCTGGCGCGACCCGCGCCGCGGCATGGTGCCGCCCGATCTCTTCATCGGCATGGCGGAGGAGACCGGCCATATCCGGCCGCTGACAGACTGGGTACTGGCGCAGGCGATCCGCACGCAGGCGATGCTGCGCGAAGACGGCCACGACCTCGCCATCGCGGTGAACATCTCCGGGCGCCTGATGAACGACCAGGACTTCGCAGAGCGCGCCATCGACATGGTGCGCAGCGCCCGCGCCCGCATCTGCTTCGAGATCACGGAGACCGCCGTCATCGACAACCCGGACGTGGCGCTGCGGCTGATCGACCTGTATGCGGCGGCGGGCATCTCCATCTCCATCGACGACTACGGCTCGGGCCTCTCGTCGCTGGCCTACCTCAAGCAGATCCGCGCCGACGAGCTGAAGATCGACAAGGCGTTCGTGCTCTCGCTTGCACAGAGCCACCGCGACGCGCTGCTGGTGAAATCCACCATCGATCTGGCCCACAGCCTGGGGCTGAAGGTGACGGCGGAGGGGGTGGAGAGCGCCGAGGCGCTGGCCGTGCTGCAGACCATGGGCTGCGACCTCGCGCAGGGCTACTTCATCGGCCGGCCCATGCCCGTAGGTGACTTCATCCACTTCATGCGCAACGCCGGCGCCCGCGCGCAACGCGCCTGAGCCGCCTGCCCAACCGCCCCACCCTTGGCGCGCCCCGCGCCAGCGGCTAATCGTGGCGAAACTTGCGGGGAAACACATGATCCGGATCCTGACCGCGCTTGTCGCGCTGCTGGTCGCTGCGTGCGCGCCCGCCGCCGAGGCGCCGCCGCCGCAAGCCGACGCCGCCACCGCCCGCACCGTCTCTACCGGCGCGCTTGTGGGCTACGTGGCGGCGAGCGGCGCGCACGTCTGGCGCGCCATTCCCTTCGCGGCCCCGCCCGTGGGGGCCCTGCGCTGGCGCGCGCCGCGCCCGCCCGCCGCATGGACGGGAGAGCGCGCAGCGCTCGCGCCCGCGCCCTGGTGCCCGCAGGTGCTCAACGCGCTCGATGGCGTCGACGAGAAGCGCTGGGGCGAGATCGCCGGCCAGGAAGACTGCCTCTACCTCGACGTCTACGCCCCGCCGATGACGGCCGACGCCGCGCGCGGCGCGAAGCTGCCGGTGATGATGTGGATCCACGGCGGGGCCAACACGTGGGGCCGCGCTGAACAGTATGACGGGGCGACGCTGGCGGCGAAGCGCAACGTGATCGTGGTCATCGTGCAGTACCGCCTCGGTCCCATGGGGTGGTTTGCGCACGCCGCGCTGCGCGAAGGCGCCGAGACGCCGCAGGACGCCTCGCCGAACTTCGCCGCCCTCGATCACATCCGCGCACTGGAATGGATCCGCGACGAGATCGCCGTGTTCGGCGGCGACGCCGGCCGGGTGACGATCTTCGGTGAAAGCGCCGGCGGCCACGACGTGGCGGCGCTGATGGCGAGCCCGCTGGCGAAGGGCCTCTTCCACCGCGCCATCGTGCAGTCCGGTTCGTTTAACACCGTGCCGCTGGCGGAGGCCGAGAGCGGCGACCGCCCGGACTCCGGCGCCGCCATCGCCGCCAAGCTCGTTCGCGGCGGCGCGGTGACGGGCGAAGCGCTGCGCGCCGTGCCGCTGACGGACGTTTACGGCGCCTACGACACCAGCCGTGGCGCGTTCGATCCGCCGCGCGTGATAGCCGACGGCATCGTCATTCCCGCCGGGGGCATTCATCCGCTGCTCGACAGCCCGGGCGCCTACAACGCCGTGCCGGTGATCCTCGGCACGAACCGCGATGAGATGAAACTGTTCAACGTGCTGAACCCCGAACTGGTGACGCGCACGCTGGGCCTTTTCCCGCAGGCCCGCGACAAGGCCGTGTACGAGGCGATGTCCGCCTACCCCAGCCGCTTCTGGCGCGCCGCCGGCGTGGACCGGCCGGCGGCCCGCATGGTGGCGGGCGGCCATCCGGATGTGTGGACCTACCGCTTCGACTGGGACGAGGAAGGCCGCGTGTTCGTGACCAACCTGGCGGAGCTTCTCGGCGCCGGCCACAGCCTGGAGATCCCGTTCGTGTTCGGGCACTTCAAGCTGCTGGGGACCTTCGACAAGTACGCCTTCACGAAAGCGAACGCCCCGGGCCGGCTGGTGCTGTCGGATGCGATGATGAGCTACTGGGCCCATTTCGCCGCTGCCGGCGATCCCGCCCGCGGCGTGGACGGCAGGCTGCCGCAATGGCAGCGCTGGTCTGCTGCGCCGGACGGGCTGAAGGCCATGGTGCTGGACACCGACAACGGCGGCGGCCTGCGCATGATCTCCACCGTGGAGACTCCGGACGCCATCGTGGCCGATCTGTTCGCCGATCCGGCGCTGAAAACGCGCGAAAGCCAGTGCGCCGCCTACAAGGCGACGACGCGATGGAATCCGGAACTGCTGGGGCCCGCCGCCACACGCTGCAAGTAGACGTTTTTCAGTGCGGGCCGGCGACAATCTGGTCGTCGTGCAGGCGTGCGATCTCGGCGTCGGTGTAGCCGATTTCCGTGAGGATCTCGTCGGTGTTCTCGCCGAGGCTCGGCGCGCGCGTCGGCGGGATGCGCTCCACATCCGAGAAGGCGATGGGATTGCCGGGCGTAAGATACGTACCGATGCCCGGGTGCTCGAGCATGGAGAACATGGGGTTGTCGGTGGAGAGGTCGGGGTCCTGCTCGATGGCTTCCTTGAAGCTGCGGTAGCGTGACCAGGTCACGCCCTTCTCGTCGAAAGCCTTGGCGAAATCCTCCACGCGGCGCGTGTCGAAGAAGGGCTTCAGCACCTTCGAGATGGCATGGCGGTGCTTGAACCGTTCGCCCTCCAGGCTCAGCTTCACGCCCAGCGCGGCGGCGAGTTCATCGAACGCCACCTGCGTGTGCGTGGCGGCCTTGAGGTTGTCCCACTGGCGGATGGTGAGCGCCACGACGATGACGCGGCCACCGTCCTTGCACACGAAGTCCTGCGCATAGGCGCCGTACAGGGAGTTGCCCATCTTCGGCCGGTCCACGCCGTTGACGGTGACTTCCCCGATGATCCCGAGATTGCCCAACATGGCCAGCGCCATGTCCTTCAGCGCCAGCTCCACCAGTTGCCCCTGCCCCGTCAGGCGCCGGTGCCGTTCGGCGGCAAGGATGCCGAGCGCAGCCTGCTGGCCGGTGATGCAGTCCCACGCCGGCAGCACGTGGCCCACCGGCTCGGTGGAGCCTTCGGGCCCGGTGGCGTTGGGAAAACCGACGGCGGGGTTGACGGTGTAGTCCACCTGCGGCCCGCCGCGGCGGTCGCCGGTGACGGACATCATGATGAGATCCGCGCGGTGTTTCTTCAGCGAGTCGTAGTCCATCCAGCCCCGCACGCGCAGGTTGGTGAGGAAAATGCCGGCCTGTTCGCCGGGCGCGCAGATGAGGCGGGTGACGAGTTCCTGCCCGCGCGGGGTGGCCATGTCGACGGCGAGGCTGCGCTTGCCCTTGTTGAGCCCGGCCCAGAACAGGCTGCGGCCCGTGTCGGTGACCGGCCACCGCGCATTGTCGAGCCCGCCGCGGATGCGATCGAAACGGATCACGTCGGCGCCCATCTGCGCCAGCGTCATGCCGGCGAGCGGCGCGGCCACGAAGGCCGATCCCTCCACGATCCGCAGGCCTTCGAGAATCTTGACCATCGTTTCCTCCGCGCGCCGGTTGGCCCGGCTATTTCACGAGACCCGCGAGACGCGCGCGCGCCAGGATTTCCCCGCACATGCGCAGGTTCGCGGCGTCCACCATCCGGCCCTGGACGGAGATGGCCCCGCGGCCTGCCGCCTGGGCTTCCGCATAGGCGGCCACGACCTCCTGTGCGAAGGCGATCTCTTTCGCCGTCGGCGCGAACACCGCATCGACCGTGGCGGGCTGACTGGGGTGGATGCACCACTTGCCGTCAAAGCCCATCACACGCGCTATGCGCGCCGCCTTCTCGAGACCTTCGCCGTCCCGGAACGGCGCGAAAGGCCCGTCGATGGCGCGCAGGCCGTGCGCGTGCGCGGCGTTGACCACGGCCCCCATCACGTGATGCCAGCGATGGCCGGGATAGAGCGCATCATGCGCGTCAAAGGCGCCGATGGCGTCGAGCGGCATGCCCACGGACGCGGCGTAGTCCCCCGATCCGTAGATGAGCGCCTCCAGGCGCGGACTCGCGGTGACGACGTCGCGGATGTTGAGCACGCCTGCAGCGGTCTCGATGAGCGCCTCGATGCCGATGGCGCGTGCAAGGCCGCACGCCGCTTCCACCTGCGTCAGCAGCGTATCGACGAAGCGCACCTCGTCGCGTCCGTTGACCTTGGGCACGACGATCAGGTCAAGGCGCGCGCCCGCCGCCTCCACGATCTCCACCACGTCGCGATATGCGAACGGCGTGTCGAGGCCGTTGATGCGCACGAGCTTCAACTTGCCGCCGAAATCGAGCGTGTTGAGCGCGTGCGCCGCATGGCCGCGCGCCGCAGCCTTCTGGTCCGGCGCCACTGCATCCTCGCAGTCGATGCACACCGCGTCCGCTGTCGCGGCGGCGGCCTTGGCGATCATGGCGGGACTGGAGGCGGGCACGATGAGGATCGACCGCTCCAGCCGAGGCGGGGCCGCGGCGCTCATGGCGTCGCCCAGTGCACGGACGCCTGCATGCCGATGGCGCCCTCTGCGTTGGCGGAAAAGAGATCCGCGCCGCCATCCTCGCGCGCGCGGCCCTGCAAAGTCACCGCATCGAAATCGAACAGCGGCCGCAGACCACGGAACGCAAATCGCGTGGGCGTTCGCCCCGGCGCGTGGCGGCGTGCAGCGTCGAACAACAGCACCGCCTGCAGCGGTCCATGCACTACAAGGCCCGGATACTTCTCCACCTCGGTGGCGTAGGTGCGGTCATAGTGAATGCGGTGGCCGTTGAAGGTGAGCGCCGAAAACCGGAACAGAAGCACGGGATCGATCGCGACGGGTTCTCGCCAGTCGCACGCGGGGACCGGCGTGGGCGGCGGCGGGGCGAAGCGGTCCGGGATCGGCAGATAGACGATGTCCTGCGTTTCCTCGATGGCGAGCACATCTCCCACGCGCACCTCATGGCGCACCGTGGCGAACACCATGGCGCCGGTCTTGCCGGACTTCTCCGCAACGTTGGCGATGGTGGAGGTGCGCGTCACCGTATCGCCGATGCGCACGGGCGCGTGGAAGGTGCACGCGCTGCCCGCCCACATGCGCCGGGGCAACGGAATGGGCGGCAGGAACCCGCCGCGTTTGGGGTGCCCATCCGGGCCCACCTCCGCCATGGGCGCAAACGGCAGGAAATACAGCCAGATCCACGGCGGCGGCAGCGGCGCGCCCGCCTCGGCGGCGATGGCGTCAGCCTGGTTGAGCGTGGCGGCGAGCGCCCGCACCGGGGCCGCGGTGATCACGTCGGTCTGGACGTCGGTGCGCCCGACCCAGTCCTGCCACGGCGTCTCTCCCATGCCCCCTCCGGAGTCTTTGTCTGGCGCAGACTATGGGCGAGGAAATCCCGGCGCGAAAGCCGCGCGGCGGAGAGTGGTGAACCGGGCCGGACCCGGTGGTGCGCCCATAACCATGAGGCACCTTGGTGGGTGATGCAGGATTCGAACCTGCGACCCGCTGATTAAGAGTCAGCTGCTCTACCAACTGAGCTAATCACCCGCCGAACCCTGAGGCCCGTCTTCAGGTGCGCGACTCACTCGCGCGCCTGCCGAAGGGGGCGGACCATAGCGGCGGCGCCCCGAAATGCAACACGCGCCTTGCGGCTTCAGACCAGCGGCGCAACCACGGGCGCGACGACCATCTCAGCCGCGCGGGCCCGGTGGCCGAACACGATCGCCGCGTTGAACGCGAAACAGGCCAACGAAATGGCGAACAGGACCGAGATGCGCCGCCGACCCGCCCCGTAAAGCCGCCACTCGGCCAACCCGCCGAACGCCACCAGTACGGCGGAGGCCCCCAGCAGGATGAACTCCCGACCGTGCAGGACATCGTGGATGCGCAGCACGCCGCCGACCAGAGCGGCGCTCGCGGCCAGCCCCATCAGCGACGCCAGAACAGGCAGCGCGCAGCACAGGGTGTGCAGCGCGACCATCGCCACGTGCGCCCAGTGCGCCCCGCCGCCCCGCGGCGCAGGGGCCGCGAGGGCATCGGCGCGGGCCTGTCCATCCAGCATCATTGATCCGTTATAATGTAACGCTTGCACCTTCCCCCATCAGGCGTACTCCGTCAACCCTGTCGCCACACCGGCGCGGAATTCAGGCGGGCCGGGCGAGACAAGGACTTGCCCGCAGGACGCGTTGGGCGCAAAAGCTTGGTTGTGGGAGCGAGGGAGTCGCAGATGATCCGCGTCGTGGTTCTGATACGCGACCTGGTGATTGCCTTGGCGCTGGGTTGGATCGGGGTGACCATCGTCCCGGCCGCCGAGGAAGCGGCCTGCCCCGTGAAGGGCGCAGACAGCGCCCCCGCCATGTGTTCGAGCGCCCGGGCGCCGAGTTTCAATGTGGCCGGCTTCGGGATGGAGCTGCAATCGCCTGGCGCGTGCCCCAACGGCTGAGCCGTCCGCCTGAAGTTTCGGCACGCTTACGGTTTGTTGTTCGCCTCTGGCGTATTCTGCGCAATCGAGGGGCGAGGAAAGCGCGCGAGGGCGTTGGCGCCCTTGTCCTGACACGATTTCCGGGTTTCCGTTACGCGCGTCCCTGCGCGACCCCTGCGGGTCGTATGGCCGGGTGACTCCGGCGGACGCCACGGGAAAGACAGCGCGATGGGGCGGATCATTCCGGAACGCGACGACATCACCCCGGTCCCGGCCGAGCACGCCGTGATGGACCGCCCGCTGGAGCCCGCCGCGGAGACGGCGCAGGCCGGCGGCTGGATGGCGCGCGCAGCCGCGTTCCTGGCCCTGGCCTGGGTGGCGGCGGTGCTTTGCGTGACGGCGGCCCTCGTGGGATTTGGCGCCCTGGGCGCCATGACGTTCATTCAGGGCGCGGCGCTGGCGTTCACCGCACTCCTGCCCGCCGGCCTCCTGCTTTTTGCCGGCGCAGCAGTGCGTGAAGGCGTACGGGCGCAGGCGCAGGCGCGCCGGCTGGCCGACGCGGCGGACCGCATGATGAATCCGTCCCCGGTAGCGGAGGCTGCGGCGCGCCGCCTTGGCATCTCCATGCGCGGGGAGATCGCGGCGCTCGACAAGTCCCTCGAGGAAGCCCTCGCCAAGCTCGCGGCGGTGGAGACTGTCGTCACCCGCCAGAAGGCCGCCATCGACCAGGCCGCCGCCACCGCCCAACAGGGCGCAGGCGCCATGATCAGCGGTCTGGAGCGCGAGCGCGCGGTGCTCATGCAGATCTCCGGCGACCTCAACACCAACGTGGCGCGGCTGGGCGAGACCATCCAACGCCAGTCCCACTCGATCACGGCGGCGGCCCGCGAAGCGGAAGTGCAGCTGCGTGCAGTCGACCAGGTGCTGGACGGCCGCCTGCAGGCGATCGGGGCCACAGCCCAGTCCATCGGCGAACGCACCGGCCTGCTGACCCAGGCCGCCGCCTCCACCGCCGAGAGCACCCAGCGCCTGGAGGGCGCGCTGTCGGGCGCACTGGACACGCTGGCCCAGGCCACCAGCCTCACCGAGGCCGCCAAGAAATCCACCGAGGCCGCGACGCTGGCCGCCAACACCACTGCCGGCGCGGTGCGCGAGACGACCAACCGCGCCATCGACGATGCCCGCCGGGTGGCCGAACTCATCCGCGCCGAGGCCCAGACCGTGGAGCGGGAAGCCGCCGTGGCGCTGGAGCGCCTGCGCGAAGCGGCTGAAGCGGCCCGCGGCGCCGCCGTGGACGCCCGCGAGGCGACCGGCGCCCTGCCGCCGCCCTCCCGCAAACCCGCCCAGAACCGCACCTTCAGCTTCATCCAGGGCGGCAAGGATCGTGCAGCCCGGGAAGCGGCGCGGGCCGAAACCGCCCGTCGCGACGTGGAGCGGATGGAAGCCCAGCGCTTCGAGGAGCAGGTGGCCCGGGTCGCCGCCCTGCCGGCGGATCAGCGCCGCCCAGGCTTCGGCGAACAGTTCGGCATCGGCCCGCGCATCCAGTCCCGCGCCGACGGACGGGCGACGCTTGAAGAGAAGGTCAACGCCGAGCGGGGCAACGCCGACCGCTGGAGCTGGCGCGACATGCTGCGCAGCGTCGACGCCGAGCCTGCCGTCAGCCAGTTGCGGGAGCCGGCCGGCCGGCCGCTCGTGACCGCCGCCCCCAACGAGTATGAGGCGCCTGTGGCCGTGCGCCGTGCCCCGGAACCTCCGCCCGTGCAGCCCCCGCGGACCCCGGCGATGAGCGCCGCTGCGGCGACCCCCGCCATGCCCGGCTTCGCCCACGCGTTTGCGCAGCCGCCGGCGCCGGCGACCGCGCCGGTTTCGGCCCGGGGGGCCGCCCAGCCCCAGACGTTTTCCCTTCACCACAGCGCGCCGGCCGCCGCCATCGGCGCCGTGCGCCCCGCCGACCCCCTGTTTGACCGTCCGCCCCCGACCCCCGGGCGTACCGCCCAGATGATGGAGACCATCGGGGTGCGCCTGCCGGAGGTGTTCTCCACGGCGGCGCTGGACCGGATCGGGGCCCGCGCCCGCAACGGCACCCAGGCGCGGCGCCGCGCGGTCCGCGACGCGGCCCCCGAGGCGGTGCTGCGGCTGGCCGAACGGTTCGATACGGACCCCCGCGCCCGCGAGGAAGCCGCCCGCTTCCTCGAAGCCGAAGGCGCCCGCATCGCCGACCTGCTCGGCCGCGGCCGGGCCTCCATGAGCGCCGACCAGACCCGGGCCTTCCTCCTGATCGACGCCGCCTCAAGCTAGGCGCCCCTCACGGGGGACATGATTGACGCGCCGTGGGGAACCACGGCGCGTTTTTCGTCTGGCGCCCGAATTGCTTCCCCTGATCCGCGAGCCCTCCCCCCGTTGCACACCGCGACGGCGCAGGCCGATCTTGGAGCGATCGATCATGCACGACGATGTCAAACCGGGAACTCTCGACGAAGAGTTCGCCCACCTTGAGGCCGCCCTGCGCGAAGGCGACCTGGCGGAAGCCGCGGCCGTGACCGCGGAAGACCCGCCGGAAGCGGCCTCCGTCGGCGCCGAAGAAACCATGATCCCCTTCGCGGAGATCGAGGCGCTTGCGTCGGATCCCGTTGAAGACACCCCCGCCCCTGCGGGCGCGGGGTTCTGGGGCGTGACGGGCGCGCTCGCGTGGATTGGCGCAGCGCTCGGCGCGCCGCTCGCATTCATCGGCCGCGACGCCCTCCAGTACCAGCACCCGGCGGTACTCGTGGGCATTGTGGCGGTGGCGCTGGCGCCTGCACTGCTCATCCTCTTCACCGCCGCCGCGGCGCGCGAGGCCAACCGCGTGCGGCGCGAGACTGCGCAGCTGGCGAAGCTCGCCACCCAGGCTCTGGCGCCCGCCGACGCCGTGGAAGACCGCGCCCGCTCGCTGGGCGAAACCGTCCGCGCCGAAATCGGCGCGCTGCAGTCCGTCGTCGAAGTGGCGCTCGACCGCTTCGCCGAACTGGAGGCCGCCGCCGCGCGCAACGCGGTGGTGTTCGACCAGGCTGTCGCCAGCGCCAAGGACGGCGCGGGCACGCTGTCGGCCACGCTGCAGAGCGAACGGATTGCGTTCGAGGATCTCACCACCGAACTGCGTCAGCAGTCCGATGTGCTGGGCGAGAACGTGGGCCGCCAGATCCGCCTCATGCGGGAGGCCTCCCGCCTCGTGCGCCAGGAGTACGTGGCCGCCGACGAGACCTTCCAGTCGCACCTCACGAACTTCGCCGCCTCCGCCGCCCTGATGGCCGAGCGCACCGAAGCCATGGACGGAGCCGCCACCGCCACGCAGCTCGCAGCCCAACGCCTCGACGGCACGATCGTGTCGGCGCTGGAGGCCCTCACCCAGGCGACGACGCTCACCGATACCGCCCGCCAGTCCGCCGAGAACGCCACCCAGGCCGCCAACGCCACTGCAAGCGCTGTTCGTGAGACGACGCAGCGCGCCGTCGCCGACGCACGCCGCGTCGCACAGATGATCCGCAGCGAAACGCAGGCGATGGAGGACAGCGCCGTTTCCACGCTGGCGAAGCTGAAGGACGCCGCCGACGAAGCGCGCCGCGCTTCCGAAGAGGCGCAGGCCGCCGCCGACCGTCACGCCGCCTCGATCCAGCGTCGCCTCTCGGCGATGGCAGGGGCCGCCCAGGTCGCGCAAAAGCCCGTCATGGCGGAACCTGCGCCCGCAGCCGTGGCCGAAAGCCAGCACGTGGTGGAGAAGATGTACGCCAGCGCCGGCGGCCGTCCCGCCTACGCTGCGGTCGTCGCCGAGACCGTGGAAGCCCCGCGCTTCGCCAACACGGACTACACCCAGAACTGGGCTGTGCCGGCCTCGGCCAACGACGCCGGCCCCGCAGAGCGGTTCAACCTGGTCGAGAAGAGCCAGGCGGAAAAGGCCATCGAGATGCTGATGCAGGTGGGCGTGCGCGCCGGCGATGTGTTCGCCACCGCCGACCTCGACTTCATCGCCAGCCGCGCCCGCCAGGGCGGCGCCTCGCGCCGCCAGGCCGTGACGGCCGCCGCGCCGGACGCAGTCGCCCGCCTGCAGCGCCTGTTCGAGCACAATGTGCATGCCCGCAATGAGGCCGTCGCGTTCCGCGCCAAGCCCGACCTCGCCACCCAGCCGGGCGGCAAGACAGTGCTGATCGCCTACCTGCTGGTGGACGCCGCACTCGGCTGAGGCGCTTCCGCCTGCGCGATCGCCCAGTCGGCGATCTGCAAGGTTGCTGCGCCTGCGGCGCGCTCCAACGCTGCGGCCGCAGCCCGCCCCGATCTCGCCGAGATCGGGGCGTTTGCGTTGAAGCGCTGCACGACGGTGATCGCGCGCGTGCGCAGGTCGATGAGGCGGGCCACCACTTCGATGCGCGCTTCCAGCTTGCCATCCGCCTCCAGCACCTCGAACGTCAGCACATCCCACGTGAGATTGGCGTCGGAGCGCACGCCCCCGCCCGCCCGCGTGACGGCGCGCACGCCGCCGCGGCGATCCATGGTGTCGACCAGCATGTCCTGCAGCAGCTCCGGGGCCGAACCGTCCCACGCCGCGCGCTCCATGAATGCGATCTGCGGGCCGGTGCGCCACACGATGTCGGCGCCCGCCACCGAGCGCGGCGCCTCCGGCGCCGTCACGCCGATCACCAGATCCTTCGGCGGCCCGGCCATCCGCTCCACCGCACCGGCGCGGAGGCTGTAGATGGCCGGCGGCGGCGGCGGCTTCGGCAACAGCGACACGCAGCCGCCGAGCGCCAGCGCGGCGATCGCGGCAAGACCTGCAAGACGCTTCATGGGTTGACCCTCACTGTCGGCTTCTGCTCGCCCACCGACGCCAGCGTCGAGGACCGTTCGATATTGGTGGCCACCCGCTCCAGCGTCACCGCAAGGCGGCGCATGTCGCGCGAGGCGGCGGTGAGCTCCGGCAGCGCGCCGGTGGAGGCGAAGGTGGACGCGGCGCCAAGGCTTTCGGCGGCGGTCCCGATGCTGGTGAGGGCGCGGTTGGCGTTGGTGTCGAGCGCCACGATGGACTGGCGGCCATCCTTGGCCAGAAGCTCGAACTCTCGCGCCGTGGCGGTGAACTGCCGGGCGGCCACGCGCAACTCCTCGGCTGCGCGCGCGGTGTTGTTGATGGCGCCCTGCTCCGCGGAAAGCGTGTTGGAGACATCTTCCAGATTCTTGAGGATGCGCGAGAGGCGCGCGGCGTTCTCCTGATTGAGAATGTCGCGCGCGCCGGCCAGGGCCTCCGTGGCGTTACGGGCGATGGTTTCGCTGGACTCCAGGATCTGGTCGAGGGCGGCGCCGCGGGCGGCGATGCGCGGCGGGGCATCGCCCATGCGCTGGCGCAACAGCGGCCCCGTGGCTTCGCCGGAGCTGATCTGGATGAGGTTGAGGCCCGTGAGGCCCAGCGGCTCGAGGCGCACGTCGCTGTCGGTGCGCACCGGCCACGTGGCGCCGATCCGCAGGCGCGCCACGACGTTTGTTTCCTGGCCCGGATCCATGAAGAGGTCGGTGACTTCGCCCACGCGGATGCCGTTGAAGCGCACTTCCGTACCGGCGCCGATGCCGCGGGCGGGGCCGTCGAACACCACATCGTATGTGGCGAACTCCCGGTTGAACGTGGCGCGGGCGAGCCACATGGCGAACAACATCACCAGCGCAAATCCGGCGACCGTCACGGCGCCGAGCAGCACATAGTTTGCGCGCGTCTCCATGGCCT
The DNA here is from genome assembly GCA_027488965.1 of Alphaproteobacteria bacterium. GTDB lineage: Bacteria > Pseudomonadota > Alphaproteobacteria > Caulobacterales > Aquidulcibacteraceae > VFBF01. The sequence goes on along the minus strand of JAIYAO010000131.1, from coordinate 29,247 downwards.
CATCTTTCCTTGCTGCGGAGGGCCGCGCGACCGCGGGGCCCGGAGAAATAGTCGGCGATCCAGCCGGTGGCGTTGGCGCGGACCTCATCCAGCGTGCCGATCGCGGCGACCTTGCCGCCGTACAGCACGCAGATGCGGTCGCACACGGCCGCGAGGGTATCGAGGTCGTGAGTAACCAGGAAAACGGTGAGATCGAGGGCGTCGGTGAGCTCGCGCAGGAGCGCATCGAAGTTGCCCGCGGTGACGGGATCGAGGCCGGCGGTGGGTTCGTCCAGAAACAGAAGCTCCGGATCGAGCGCCAGCGCCCGCGCCAGCGCCGCGCGCTTGCGCATGCCGCCAGACAGCTGCCCGGGAGACTTTAAGTGCGAGCCCTCGTCGAGCCCCGCCATTGTGAGCTTGAGCGCCGCGAGTTCGTGCACCAGTTCCAGCGGCAGCGTGGTGTGCTCCCGGAACGGCGCCTCCACATTCTCGCGCACGGTTAGGGACGAGAAGAGCGCACCGTCCTGGAACATCACACCCATGCGCTGGTTCGTGGCCCGCCGTTCTGCTTCCGAGAGCGCGATCACGTCCACGCCGAACACGTGCACCTCACCGGACTCCGGCGAATCGAGGCCCACGATTTCCCGCAGCAGCACGGACTTGCCGCAACCGGACGGCCCCACGACGCCAAGGATCTCGCCGCGGCGCACGTCGAGATCGACGCCATCGTGCACGGTCTGCGCGCCGAAGCGCGTGACGATGCCGCGCACGCGGATCGCGATGTCGTCGTCGCCACTCACCAGTCCATCTCCAGAAACCAGATGGCGAAGGCTGCATCGATCACGATCACCAGGAAGATGGACTGCACCACGGATGCGGTCACCCGCTTGCCGAGCGAGGTCACGTCGTCGCCCGTCTCCAGCCCGTGGCGGCAGCCCACCAGCGCCAGCACCACCGCCAGCACCGGCGATTTCAGCATGCCCACCCAGAAGTGCTGCGCGGGCACCGCTTCGCTGATGCGCGTGAAGAACATGATCGGGCTCACATCGAGCATGGCCCAGCAGACCACCAGCCCGCCCAGCAGGCCCGCCATGGTCGCGGCGAACGTAAGCACCGGCGTCATGACCACCATGGCGATCAGCCGCGGCACGACGATGGCCTCCATCGGATCAAGCCCGAGCACGCGCATGGCGTCGATTTCCTGGCGCATCTTCATGGCGCCGATCTGGGCGGTGAACGCGCTGTCGGTGCGGCCCGCCAGCAGCACGCAGGTGATGACGACGCCGAACTCCCGCATCACGGAGAACGCCACAAGCTCCACGGTGAAGACCGCCGCGCCGAAATCGCCCAGCACGCGCGAGCCGAGGAACGCCACCACCACGCCGATGAAGAACGCCAGCAGCATGATGATGGGCAAGGCATTGAGGCCGGCCGTCTCCATCACGCTGACCACGGAGATCCAGCGGATGCGTCGCGGATGGCGCACAAGGCGCAGCAAGGTGACGAGCGTAAGCCCCAGAAAGCCGAGAGTGTGCAGCGCCTCGTCACGGATGTTGACGAGCGAGCGGCCGATCCGGTCGAACACCGCGATGACGCCGTGCGGACGCTCCGGGTGGGCCAGTTCGCCGTGCGTGGCGCGCTGCGCCACCGCGATGAGACGGCTGGCGTTTTCATGTTCGCCGTCGAGCGCGATGTCCTCTCGCCCGCGCCCGCAGGTGCGCACGATGAGCCACGCGCCCGCCACGTCCATGCGCCCGAGGCCCGTGACATCGACCCGGTCGATGCCGTCGGACAGGGCGCGCAGCGGTGCGTCGATCCCGGACACGGTGCGCACCGTCCAATCGCCCCGCAGCGCAAGCACCCGCGCGCCCGCGTCACCGCGCACGTCGTAGGCGGGCGCCTGGGCGTCCGGAATGATGTCTGCCTCGCCCATGAACCCTTTGGTCGTATCAGAGGATAAGCGGTCCCCTGAACCCCTAACGCTTCAGGCGCGCGATCGTACTGCGCCCCATGCGATTAATTATCAGGGTGTGGACGTACGGACGCGCTTTGCGCCTGACAGGCGAATGGCCGCCGCCATCATCGCGCAGCCGGCGGCGCCGAAGGCGGCCATGGCGAGGTATCCGAGCGCGCCGACGGAGTCGTAGAGCGCCCCCGCCAGGAGCATGGCCAGTCCCGCCAGCGTGCCCGAAGCCAGCGCGGCGTAGAGCGTCTGCGCCACGCCGGCGATCCGCACCGGGGCCTCCCGCTGCACAAGCTTGAGCGCGCCCACGTGGGTGGCGGCGAACGTGAGCGCGTGCAGCGCCTGCAGCGGCCACAGCAGTTCCGCCGGCGGCATGAACGCCAGCGCCGCCCAGCGCACCACGGCTGCCGCCCCGCCCAGCGCAATGAGCGCCTCCGGCGTGAACCGCCGCTCGAACCTCGGGAGCGTCCACAGAAGGCCCACCTCGATGATCGCGCCGAACGCCCACAGCCAGCCGATCAGCGCATCGGAGAACCCCTGCTTGACCCAGACCAGCGTGGAGAACCCGTAGTAGAACGCGTGGCCGCACTGGATGATGCTCGCGGCGGCCACGGGAATGGCGAAGGCCGGATTGCGGAAGAGGCCGAGCGCCTCCTTCAGCCGCGCGCGGAATCCGCCGCCGCCTTCGCCCGTCTCCACGCGATCGGGCGCGAGCACGAACAGCGTGCTGAGCATCGCAGCCGCCATCGACGCGATCACATAGACCGCCACCGCATCGAGCCCGAAGCGCGCGATCATCGCCCCGCCGATGACGTTGGACACGATGAACGCGAGCGAGCCGATGCCGCGCGAGACGCCGTAGCTCAAGCCCCCGTGCGTGATGGCGCCGCGCAGGATCGCGCCCTCCACCAGCGGCGTCATCGCCATGCCCGCCGTCTGCGCGAGAAAGCTCATGATGAGCAGCGCCCAGAATCCTTCGGCATAGAAGAACGCCGCATAAAGCCCCACGGCCGCCACCGAGAGCACGCGCAGCGGCGTGCGGCGATCGGCGAACCCGTCCGCCCACGCGGCGATCAGGGGCCCCACCACGAACCGCGCCAGCTGCGCGCCCGACACCACCGCCGCGATCTCGATGCCCGACAGGCCGTGTTTTTCCTCCAGCCAGCGGGCGAGAAACGGCAGCGCCATGCCCGTGCCTGCGAAGATGCACGACATGACCAGCGTGAGCCGGCCCACAGGCCCGCCGAAGGTGCGCTGCAGGCGCAAGTTTGAAGGTCCCCGGAATGCGATCGCGCGTGGTACGCGCGTTTCACCGCCTGCGCAAACACCCGTAGCGGTGGATCAGGCGCTCAGCACGCCGCGCAGCTGCTGCAGGGTCTGGGCGTCCTGGGTCTGGATCTGGTTGGCGCGCTCCAAGGTCTCGAACAGCTGGCGGGCCTGTTCGTAGTGCGCGCGGCTGTCGGGATCATTGAGATTGCCCAGCATGATGTGGACGACCGCCTTGAACCGTACCCACGCCAGATCGTGGTTCTCCTGCTGCGCCATGGCGCCGGCGATGCGCAGTTCTTCCTCGAAGGCGTTCCGCGCGCCGGCGCGATCACCCGCTTGTGCGGCAGCGCCGCCGAGGCGTTCCAGCGTCACGGCGAGTTCGCGCGCCACGGCGGCGTCGCGGGGGTTGGCGCCGTGGACGCGCCGCAGGAGCACCAGCGCCTGCTCGTGATGCTGCCGGGCGGCGTGCCCGTCGCCCAGGCGCGCGCTCACGTCGCCCACCTTGTGCAGCGCCTTGGCCACGAACCGCTGTGGCTCCGGCGCCTCCGGCCGGGTGAAGGCCAGCTGGCGGGCCGCGTCGAGCGCCTCCTTGAAGCTGGCCAGCGCGCTCTGGAAGTCGTTGCCCTGCGCCTGGCGTTCACCGCGGGACATGAGTTCCTCGTGGCGGGCGGCGAGATTGGCGGGCGATGCGGACGGGGCGGCGGACGCGGGCTCCGGCCTGCGCTCCTCGCGGCGCGGTTCGGGGCGCGGTTCGGGGCGATAGTCGTTGGCGACCTCCTGCTCCTCCTCCCGCCGCCGCCGGCCGCCGCCGAACAGCGCACCCAGCAGGGAGAACACGACCAGAAGCGCGGCCAGCGCGAGCACGCCGAGGATCGCCAGCAGCACCTCGCCCGGCAGCGCCTCGATCTGCGCGCGCACGGAGTCAGGGGCCAGCGCCAACAGTTGCGTGCGAATGGCCTCGGCGATGTTCAGAAGCTCTTCAGGCATCGCCCCGTCCCTTGTGCATGCGGTCCGAAACCAGCCCGCCCGCGCGGCCCCGCACGTCGGGATACATTACCATCCCTTCATCGGTCGGTCACGTCATCGAACAGGCGAGCGGCGCATGTGCGACCGCCGAACGGCGGTTTTTAGGCGCGTCCTGCGCGGACCTAGTTGAGCTTGCGCGGCGGCGTGGGGGCGAGCGCATCGGGCAGGGGCGCCACAGGCACGCCCTCGTCGGACAACGCACGGGCTTCTTCCGGGGTGGCCTCGCCCCAGATCGGGCGATCGGGTGCATCGCCATCGTGGATGGCGCGCGCCTCATCGGCGAAGCTTTCCCCTACGTAGTCGAATTTTTCGCGGATGTGGGCGCGGACGCGGGCGGCCAACTCGGCGGGACTGGCGCCGCCCTCGCGCGAACGCGCCACCGCCGGCGCCATCGGCGCCTTGCGAATGTCGCGGGAGCCGCACAGGGGGCACTCCACGAGACCGCGGGCGGCCTGATCGTCGTAGTCCGCGCTGGAGGCGAACCAGCCCTCGAACAACTCCTCGTTGGCGCAGGTCAGCGCGTAGCGGATCATGTGCGCGGCTCGGGGGCCTCGAACTCGCCCTCCGTCCTCCACGCCGGAATCCGCGCGCGGGCTTCGGTCACCTCGTCGAGGTTGCAGTCCGCCACGATCACGCCGGGCGCGTCGTCGGGCAGCGCCTTCAGCACCTGCCCCCACGGCCCGATGATCACGGAATGGCCCCACGTGGCGCGGCCGTCCTCATGCACCCCGCCCTGCGCGGGCGCGATGATGAAGCTGCCCGTCTCGATGGCGCGGGCGCGCAGCAGGGTTTCCCAGTGGGCCCGGCCCGTGGGCACGGTGAACGCCGCCGGCACGGCGATCAGCTCCGCGCCGGCGTTGGCGAGCGCGCGATACAGCCGGGGAAAACGCATGTCGTAGCAGATGGTGAGGCCGAGCTTCACGCCCATGGGCCCCTCCGTCACCACAGCGCGCGCGCCCGCAGCCACGCCGGCGGATTCGCGGTAGTTTTCCGTGCCGCCCAACGTCACGTCGAACAGGTTGATCTTGTCGTAGGTGGCCGCGAGGCGCCCGTCGGGCGCGAACAGGTGGCTGCGGTTGTACACGCGGCCCGCATCGGCCGGGATCGGCGCGGACCCCAGCAGAAGCCACACGCCCAGCTCCTCCGCGATCCGGCTCCACGAGCGCTGCTCGGCCACCAGGTCCGCCCGGGACAGGTTTTCCTGCAGGCGGGCGCGGTCGAGATCGAGCCGGGAGGTCATTTCCGGGGTAGCCACAAGGCGCGCGCCGGCGGCGGCGGCCTCCCGCAGGAGCGGCAGGGCGTGGGCGCGGTTGGCCTCCAGCGCGATGCCCGAGCGCAACTGGACGGCGGCGACGCGGAGGGTGCGCGCCATCAGGCGCCCGCCAGCAGGGGATCGAGGCGGCCCGCGGCGTCCAGCGCGTGCAGGTCGTCGCAGCCGCCCACGTGCGCATCGCCGATGAAGATCTGCGGGAACGTCCGCGCCCCGCCGGAGCGGCGCACCATCTCGGCCTTCTTGTCCGCGTCCATGCCGGCCTGGATCTCCGTCACCGGCGCGCCCTTCTTCTGCAGCAGGGCCAGCGCGCGCGTGCAGTAGGGGCAGAACATGGTGGTGTAGACGGTGACCGGTTTCATGGACGCCAGCTTCTCCTCAAGTTCATATAACCACGTCCACGGGCCGGACAACGCGCGCCAGCGTCAGCACATGCACCTTCCGCGCCTTGGCCCGCAGCAGCGCCCGCGTGCACGCCTCCGCCGTGGCGCCCGTGGTGAAGACGTCATCCACAAGGAGCACGATTCGCCCCGCCACCGCCGGGGCCTTGCCGGGCCCGATCCGGTAAACCCCCGCCACGTTGCGGCGGCGCTGGCTGGCGGTGAGGCCGTGCTGGCTGCGGCGTCGGCGACGCCGCACCAGCGCATCCACCAGCACCGGCATGCCGGCGCGCGCGCCCACCGCCTGCGCCAGCCACGCAGACTGGTTGAACCGCCGTTCCAGCAGGCGCGTCCAGTGCAGCGGCGCGGGGACCAGGAGATCGGCCTCGGCCAGCATCGCCGCCCCCGCCTCCGCCATCCAGCCCGCGAACACGCGCAGCCCGTCGCGCCGTCCGCTGCGCTTGAGATCGAGCACGAGACGGCGGGACTCATCGTCATAGGCCAGCGGCGCGCGGGCGCTGGCGTAGGGCGGCGGCGCCGCCGTGCACGCGCCGCACAGGGCGTCCGGGGCCTCCACCGTGGCGAACGGGAAGCCGCATGCCGCACACCATGGCGGGCCCAGGAACTGCAGCCGCGCCCAGTGCGCGGCGTCGATGGCGCCCGGCCGGTCCACGATCGCGTCCGACAGCAGCGAGCGCGGCGGCCAGACCACGTCGGCGGCCCGCGCCAGAAGGGACCGCGCACCGGATTGTCGACCGGATTGTCGACCTTGGCTCCCCGCCACGCCATACTCCCCCGATGACCGCCCGCCCGTTCGACCCTAACCGCGTGCGCCTGCACCGCGCGCGTGCGCAGCGCCATGGGACGCAGGCGGACTTCCTGCACGCCCGGGTCGCGGAGGATCTGGCCGAGCGTCTGGAGGCGGTCAACCGCACGTTCGCGCGGGTGCTGGTGCTGGGCGGGGGCGCTGCCTTCGACGCCGCACTGGCGGCGCACCCCCGCGCAGCCGAAAAGATCGGCGCGGTGATCCACGCGGACTGGATCGCGCCCGCAGGCGGCGGCCTCCGCGTGGCGTGCGACCCCGAGCAGCTGCCCTTCGCCGACGACGCCTTCGATCTCGTGGTCTCGATCCTGGCGTTGCACTGGGTCAACGACCTGCCGGGCGCGCTCATCCAGATCCGCCGGGCGCTGAAGCCCGATGGCCTCTTCCTGGGGGCGCTGTTCGGCGGACGCACGCTGCACGAACTGCGCGACGCCCTGATCGTGGCGGACAGCGAGACGCGCGGCGGGGCGGCGCTGCGCATCGCCCCTTTCGCCGACACGCAGGATCTGGCGGGCCTGCTGCAGCGGGCCGGCTTCGCCCTGCCCGTGGCGGACCGCGACACCGCCACGGTGCGCTACGCCGACCCCCTCCGCCTGCTGGCGGACCTGCGCGCCATGGGCGAGACGAGCGCGCTCATGGACCGGGCGCCGCCGCTGACCCGCACCGCCCTCTTCCGCGCCATGGCCCTCTACCGGGACCGCCACGCCGCCGGCGACGGCCGCGTGCCCGCCACCTTCGACATCCTCACCGCCACGGGCTGGCGGCCCCACGAGAGCCAGCAGCAGCCCCTGAAGCCCGGCAGCGCGAAGATGCGCCTCGCCGACGCGCTGGGTGTTCGTGAGCACAGCGCGGGCGAAAAGCCGGGGTAGGTGGCGGCTGCGCCACACCCGCCGGGACAACGGCCGGGAGCGCAGCCGCGCCATTGCGGCCCGGTGAGACTCTGGTAAGTCACCGTTCTGTCACAGCGGCGGCAAGGCAGGGCGTTCCCATGAAACTCATGTGCGGCAACGCAAACCCGCCTCTGGCGGCGGCGATCTGCGACTATCTGGACGCGCCGCTGACCCGGACCGACGTCAAGCGCTTCAAGGACGGCGAGATCTTCGCCGTGATCGAGGAGAACGTCCGCGGCGAGGATGTGTTCGTGGTGCAGTCCACCTCCGCGCCCGCCAACGACAACCTCATGGAGCTGCTGATCTGCATCGATGCGCTGGTGCGCGCGTCGGCGCGACGGATCACGGCGGTGGTGCCCTACTTCGGCTACGCCCGGCAGGACCGGAAGGTGGGCGGCCGCACCCCCATCTCCGCCAAGCTGGTGGCGAACCTCATCACCAAGGCCGGCGCCGACCGGGTGCTGACCATGGAGCTGCACGCCGGCCAGATCCAGGGCTTCTTCGACATCCCCACCGACAACCTGTTCTGCACGCCGGTGATGGAGCGCGACATCCGCGAGCAGTTCGGCGCATCCGCCGCCGAACTCATGATCGTGTCCCCCGACGTGGGCGGCGTGGTGCGCGCGCGCGCACTCGCCAACCGTTTCGGCGCCGATCTCGCCATCGTCGACAAGCGTCGCGAGCGCGCCGGCGAGAGCGAGGTGATGAACATCATCGGCGACGTGAAGGGCCGCGCCTGCGTGCTCTTCGACGACATCGTCGACAGCGCGGGCACGCTGTGCAACGCTGCGGTGGCGTTGCGGGAACATGGGGCCGTCAGCGTCTCGGCCTATGTCTCGCACGGCGTGCTGTCCAACGGCGCCGCCGCCCGGGTGGACAAGTCCCTCCTCGACGAGCTCGTGGTGACGGACTCCATCCTCCACGCCGAGGCCGTGAAGAAGGCCCGCAAGATTCGCACCATCTCCGTGGCTCCCCTCATCGGCGAAGCCATCCGGCGCATCGCCAACGAAGAGAGCGTGAGCAAGCTGTTCGACTGAGGCTCACGCCGCCTCGGCCACGAAGCCCTTCCACGTGCGCATGTAGTTGAGGAACGCGGGCCCAAGCCCCTCCGCGCGCAGGTGATCGGGGCTGACCGGCAACGGCGCGGGCGTGAACGCCGGATTGGCCGCCACCTGCTGCGGAAAATCGTGGTGCAGGATCGCCGCGCGACCGATCACCACAAAGTCGAGCCCGGCCTCCAATGCGCGCGAACAGCCCTCTCCCGTGGTGATCTTGCCTGCCGCGCCGAGACGCACGTTCCCGCGCTCCAGATTGGTGAACCACGCCACCAGCGGGCGGCCCTTGAACGCCTCTTCCTCCGGCGTCTTGAAGACGTCCCAGAGCGACATGTCGAGATAGTCGATGCGGCCTTCCCGCATGAGGCGTTGCGCGACGGTGCGGATCTCGTCGAGCTTCAGGCCGAAGCGCTCGGGCGAAAGGCGGACGCCGAGGCTGAAGCCCGGCCCGCAGGCGGCGCGCACGCCCTCCACGATGTCGAACAGCAGTCGCGCCCGGTTCTCCAGCGCCCCGCCATAGCGGTCGTCGCGCCGGTTGATCTCCGGGCTCAGGAAGGCGCACAAAAGGTACCCGTGGGCGCCGTGCAGCTCCACGCCGTCGAAGCCGGCGCGCTGGCAGCGCTGCGCCGCGGCGATGAAATCGGCCGCCACCTGCTCCACCTCCGCCGTCGTCAGCGCCCGTGCGCCGGTCTCCGCATCGTCGGACGGCGCGACCGGCGCATGGCCGATAAGATCCTTCGGCGAGCGCATGCCGGCGTGGTGCAACTGCACCACGGCGTGGCTGCCGGCCTCACGGAGGGCGCCCGCCAGCCGGGTGAGCCCGGGCAGATGCTGATCGTCGTGGGCGCCCAGCTGGCCCGGGAAGCCGAGCCCCGCCGCCTGCACGGAGGCCGCGCACGTCATGGTCAATCCGAAACCGCCCTGCGCGCGCATGGTGAGCCAGCGGAATTCATCATCGCTCAGCACCCCATCCGGCGCGCTCTGCAGGTTGGTGAGCGGCGCGAGCATGAAGCGGTTCTTCAGGACATGGCCGCCGGGCAAGGTCAGCGGCGTGAAAAGATCCGACATGAGATGATCGCCTCGTGGATGAATGTGACGCAATCCTAACCCGCGCAGGCGCAGGGACGCCACGGTCTTGGCGCGCGGGCGCCGCTGCGTTAGGGAACGCCATGCGTCTGGCCCTGCTTCTTCCGCTCGTCCTGCTGCTCGCCGCCTGCGTCGTGCGCGCCGAGAGCGAGCCGGAGGCCGACCGCTTCCCCACCTCGAAGGATTTCACCGCCGACGTGATGACGCGCACGTCCTTCACCGCGGCGGGAGCCACGCCGTGGAAGCTGTCGGCGCTCAAGACGCCGCGGGCTGCGCCTGCGCCGTGGAAGATCGTGGTCGTCACCGGCACGCCGTCGTGGTCGGAGTACTGGGCGCCGGTGCTGGCGAAGGTGGGGCCGGACCGCGAGATGGTGGTGGCCGACCGGCCGGGCTTCGCGCAGAGCGAACCGCAGCGCGCGGTGACGGACATCGCCGCCCAGGCCGACGCGCTGGCGGCGCTGCTCGACGGGCCGGCGGCGCAGAAGGTGATCGTGATCGGCCAGAGCTACGGCGGGCCCATCGCCACGCTCATGGCCGCGCGCCACCCCGAGAAGATCAAGGCGCTGGTGCTGATGAGCGCGTTCTACGGCGAGCGCGGGCCCACCATCCGCCGTCTCGACGCGCTAGGCTCATTGGTGCGCCCGGCGCTGCCGCGCGACATGCAGAACTCGCTCGCCGAGATCAGCGGCCAGGCCCCGCAGCTGCCGGCCGCGCGCACGGCGCTGGCGTCGCTGACGGCGCCGGTCATCGTGCTGCACGGCGACAAGGACACCTTCATCGTGCCCGCCGCCGCCGAACGCCTCGCCGCACAGGCGAAGGCGCAGTACATCGTGGCGCCGGGCGGGGACCATTTCCTCAACGCCTGCTGCGTGGATGCGGTGCTGGACGCGGTGGAGCGCGGGATCGCGGCGGCTGAGGGGCGGTAGCATCGCCTCCCCCGCTTGCGGGAGAGGGGCATTTTCCCGACACAGTGCCCGCCGGAGGCTGACCACTCATGTCCTTTCTCACGCGCCGCAAACCCATCGACGGCCACGTGGAGCCCGGCCACGCGACGCTGAAGCGCTCGCTCTCATGGCCGCACCTCGTGGCGCTGGGCGTGGGCGCCATCGTGGGCACCGGCATCTACACGCTGATCGGCGTGGGCGCGGGGCTGGCGGGGCCCGGCGTGATGGCGGCGTTCGTACTGGCGGGGCTGGTGTGCGTGTTCGCAGCGCTCTGCTACGCGGAGCTGGCGGCCATGATGCCCGCCGCCGGCAGCGCCTACACCTACAGCTACACCGCGCTGGGCGAGTTCATCGCCTGGATCGTGGGCTGGAGCCTGCTGCTGGAATACTCCGTGGTGTGCAGCGCAGTGGCGGTGGGATGGTCCGGCTACGCCACGGGCTTCCTTGAAGGCCTCGGCGTGGCGCTGCCGGAGGCGCTGACGAAGGGCCCGCATGCGGGCGGCCTGTTCAACCTGCCGGCAGTGGCCATCATCGCAGTGGTGGCGGGGCTGCTGGCGGTGGGCACGCGCGAAAGCGCTGCGGTGAACGCGGTGCTGGTGGTGGTCAAGGTGGCGGCGCTCGCGGTGTTCGTGGCGATCGCGGCGCCGGCGTTCGACGCGGCGAACTTCACGCCGTTCCTGCCGTTCGGGATGTATTCCGAAAGCGCGGAGGGCGCCAAGCTGGGCGTGCTGCCGGCGGCGAGCATCATCTTCTTCGCCTTCTACGGGTTCGACGCGGTCTCCACCGCGGCCGAGGAAGCGCGCCGGCCCGAGCGCGATCTCGCCATCGGCATCGTGGGCTCCATGCTCATCTGCACGCTGATCTACATGGCCGTGGGCGCCGCCGCGATCGGGGCCATGCCGTTCGGCGACCTCGCGGCCAGCAAGGAGCCGCTGGCGGAAGTGATGCGCAGCCTCGGCCAGCCTGGACCGGCCGCCATCGTGGCGGGCGCGGCGGTGGTGGCGCTGCCCACCGTGATCCTGGCCTTCATGTACGGCCAGAGCCGCATCTTCTTCGTGATGGCGCGCGACGGCCTGCTGCCGCGCGGCCTCGCCACCGTGAACGCCCGCACGGGTTCGCCGCTGACGATGACCTTCGCCACCGCGATCTTCGTGGCCGCCATCGCGGGCTTCTTTCCGCTGGGGGAGATCGCAGCACTGGCCAACGCCGGCACGCTGGCGGCGTTCATCGCCGTAGGCGCCTCGCTCATCGTGCTGCGGCGGCGCGAACCGGACCGCCCGCGCCCGTTCCGTGCGCCGCTGGGCGTTCTGATGGGCGTGCTCGCCATCGCCGGATGCGGCTACCTGTTCGCCACCCTCCCGACGCAGACGCAGATCTACTTCCTCATCGCGCAGGCGGTGGGACTGGCGCTCTACTTCCTCTACGGCGTGCGCAAGAGCCGGATGGCGTAACGCGCTCGTTGCCGAGCGGTTGGATTTCGTCATTCCGGGGCATCGCGCAGCGATGAGCCCGGAATCCAGCCTGGCCTTGCAAGACTTTAGCTGGATTCCGGGTTCGCGCGTTCCGCGCGCCCCGGAATGACGAGGCGAGTGTGCGATGCGGTGTGGCGAAAACCTACTTCCCCGCCGTGTCCTTCACCGCCGCCACGAGCGCGGCCACATCGAACGGCTTGCGCAGCACGCGCACATCTCCCGCCGCCGCATCGATGGCGGCGCTGTCGGAATAGCCGGAGACGATGAGCGCGCGCAGCGCCTTGTCGCGGGCGCGGGCGGCGCGGACGAGTTCGGCGCCGTTCATGCCGGGCATGGCGAAATCCGCCAGCAGCACGTCGAACTTCTGCGCATCGAGGGCCATCAGCGCGGCCTCGCCGCTGGGCGCGTCCGTCACCGCAAAGCCGGCCGCCTCCAGCGTATCGACGATGTGGGCGCGCACGTGGGCGTCATCGTCCACCACCAGCACCGCCGCACGCGGGCCGGGCGGGGGATCGACGTTGCCGGGATGGGCAATGAGCGGCGTAGGCGCCGCCGCCACCGCCACGCGCGGGAGGCGGATGTGCACCGTGGTCCCGCGGCCCACCGCACTTTCGATCAGCACGTCCCCGCCCGACTGGCGCGCCAGCGCAAACACCTGGGCCAGGCCAAGGCCCGTGCCCGCGCCCGTGGGCTTGGTGGTGAAGAACGGCTCCATGGAGCGGGCGCGCACCTCCTCGGTCATGCCCGCGCCGGTATCGGCGACCGCAATGTCCACGTAGGCGCCGGCGGGCGCATCCGCGGAGCCGCGCCAGTCCATCCCCTTGACCGTGACGGTCAGCACGCCGCCGTCGGGCATCGCGTCGCGCGCGTTGACCGCGAGGTTGATCAGCGCGAGTTCGAGCTGGCTTGCATCGCTGAGCGCGTGCACGCCCTGCTGGGCGTTGATCTCCACGCGCACGCCAGAGCCCACGGAGTGGGTGAGCAGATCGCGCACGCCCTCCACCAGCGCCCGCACGTCGACGGTGGCGATCTCCATCCGCTGGCTGCGCGAGAACGCCAGCAGCTGCGAGGTCAGCTTGGCGGCGCGCCGGGCCGCCTCCAGCGCGTTGTCGAGGATGCGGTGGGTGCGCTCGTCGGCGCCGAGGCGCGCCTTGATCCGCTCCAGCCCGCCGATGATGGGCGTGAGCAGGTTGTTGAAGTCGTGCGCGATGCCGCCGGTGAGCTGGCCCACGGCCTCCATCTTCTGGGCGTGGCGCAGGGTATCCTCCGCTTTGCGGCGGTCGGCCATGTCGCGCAGGATGAGCGCCGCAAGCAGGCCTGCGAGCCCCAGCGCGCCGAGCGCGCCGAGGCCGGCCACGGCCAGCGACCAGGCCCCCGGCCCGTCGAGCCGCGAACTTGCGTAGGCGACGTGGCTGGACCAGCCGGTGTCGGGAAGGCTTTCGTACCGGGTGTAGGACTTCATGCCCTCCAGGGTGCGGCCGCGATACTCGCCGCCCGCCCCCTTCGCGATGGCGCCGCGCAGCCCTTCGGAGGCCATCGTGCCGATCCGGGTCTCCGGCGAGATGGTGCGGGCGATGAAGCGCCCCTCGCGGTCGACGATGGCCGACACGCCTTCCTTCGGCGCCCAGCGCGCGAGGATCGCCTGGAAGGGCGCGGGGTCCTTCAGCACGTGGAACGTGTAACGGGGCCGCCCCTCCGCAAGCACCGGCGCCTGGATGGCCACGCGCGGGGCGCCCGAGATGAATACAAGGGAGCCGCCCACGCCGCCCTTGGGGCCGACCGCAGGGGTGGGCGTCAGAGGGCCGGAGAAATCGACAATGGCGTCCGCGCGGCGCTGCAGGCCGAAGACCACCGCGCCCGTGTCCGGCGCAGTGACCACCAGCGCGTCCCAGGTGGGATTGGCCTCCAGCGCCCGGATCGCGCGGGGCCGGTACTCCCGCCAGGCGCCGGCAACCAGCGGCGGCGAGGTGACGAGGGTGTGGATCAGCCGGCGGTCGGCCCCGAGTTCGGCCTCCGTCAGCTCGTTGATCAGCCGGACCCGGCCGTCGGCCTGGCTGCGCACCTCCGCCTGCGCCCCACGGAGCGCCAGAACCCCCTGGAGGGAGGCGAACACCAACGTCGGCAGGATTGCGGCGATGCCGAGCGCGATCAGCGACCGTCTGAAGAACTTCATGGCTTTCCCCGCCCGCCTCCCGGCCGGGGCCTCCCCTCAAGTGAAGCAGGAACGCGCGCGCACGCGTCCGGTTCCCTGAAGAACCCGCTCCGCCCGCCATTGCAACCCGCGCCCGGCTCCGCTAGAAGCCCCCCTTCGTTTCCAGCCGCTCGCGTCCGCCGCGGGCGGCGTTCGCTTTGGATCAGGCCCTCCGGGGCCGGGAACGGCCCAGACTTCAACCGGGTCGAAAGGACGACACCGTGGCAGGCATTGTATTGACGGTCGAACGGCGTGAACGCACGGGCAGCGGCGGCGCACGCGCCACGCGCCGGCAGGAGCGCGTCCCTGGGGTGCTCTACGGCGGCCCGCGCGGCCCGGTGCCGATCGACGTGGCGCGCAAGGAGCTGATCAAGGCCGTGCGCTCCGGCAAGTTCATCTCCCACATGATCACCATCGACCATAAGGGCGAAACCCAGCCGGTGATCCCGCGCGCGATCCAGTTCCATCCGGTGACGGACGAGCCGATCCACGTGGACCTCTACCGCGTGGAGGAGAACAGCATCATCGGCGTGGACGTGGTGGTGCACTTCAAGAACCAGCTCGAGAGCCCCGGCCTGAAGCGCGGCGGCGTGCTGAACGTGGTGGAGCACACCATCCGCCTGAACGTGCCGGCCTCGAAGATCCCCGAAGAGATCGTGGTGGATCTGACCGGCCTTGACGTGGGCGCGGTGATCCACCTGTCCAACATCACGCTGCCGGAAGGCGCCGTGCCCGCCGTGCGCGACCGGGACCTGACCATCGCCTCCATCGGCGGCCGCATGGCCGAGGCCGCGGAGCCGGAAGCCGCTGCTGCGGCCCCCGCCGCCGCGCCCGCGAAGGACGAGAAGAAGTAGGCTGCGTCTCCGCCAGCGAGGGAGGCGGCGGAGTTTCCCATGCTGCTCATCGCCGGCCTCGGCAATCCGGGCCCCAAGTACGCCCGCCACCGCCACAATATCGGCTTTATGGCCGTCGACGAGATCGCGCGCATCCACCGCTTCGGGCCGTGGCGCAAACGCTTCCAGGCGGAGGTGGCCGAGGGCGACATCGCCGGCGCGAAGTGCCTGCTGATGAAGCCGCAGACGTTCATGAACGAGAGCGGCCGCGCGGTGGGCGAAGCCGCCGCCTTCTTCAAGCGCGATCCCGCCGATGTCGTTGTCTTCTATGACGAGATCGACCTGGCGCCCGGCCGCTTCCGGATGAAGACCGGCGGCGGCGCAGCAGGCCACAACGGCATCCGCTCCATCGCAGCCAGCGCCGTGGGCCCGGGCTTCCGGCGCGCGCGGATGGGCGTGGGCCACCCCGGCGACAAGGACCTTGTGCATGGCTACGTGCTGAGCGATTTCCACAAGGCCGAAGCGCCGTGGGTGGAGGCGTTGCTGCGCGCGTGCGCCGACGCCGCCCCCCTGCTCGTGGCCGGCGAGGACGAGAAGTACCAGGGCGAGGTGCTGCGCCTGGCGCCGGCCGAGAAGGCCAATCCCCGGCAGGGCAAACCCGACGCGTCGTAGCCCCCGCGGGCGCGCACCGGTCGGCGATTGCGGGCGCGCGTAACCACCGCTAGACCGTGCGCGCATTCAGTCCAGCAAGGAGCACGCCCATGGCCCGTCGCAACAAGATCGCGCTGATCGGCGCCGGCATGATCGGCGGCACGCTGGCCCACATCGCCGCGCGCGAAGAGCTGGGCGACATCGTCCTGTGCGACGTGGCCGACGGCATCCCGCAGGGCAAGGCGCTCGACATCGACGAGGCGTCCCCCGTGTTCGGCAAGGACGTGAACATCTCCGGCGCCACCGTGAAGGAGCCGGCGGACTACGCCGCCATCGCCGGCGCCGACGTGTGCATCGTCACCGCGGGCGTGGCGCGCAAGCCCGGCATGAGCCGCGACGACCTCATCGGCATCAACCTCGGCGTCATGAAATCCGTGGCCGCAGGCATCAAGACGTACTCGCCGAACGAGTTCGTCATCGTCGTCACCAATCCGCTCGATGCGATGGTGTGGGCTATGCAGAAGTTCTCCGGCCTGCCGCCGGCGAAGGTGGTGGGCATGGCCGGCGTGCTCGACAGCGCGCGCTTCCGCTGGTTCCTGGCGGAGAAGTTCAACGTGGCGGTGGAGGACGTGCAGGCCTTCACGCTGGGCGGCCACGGCGACGACATGGTGCCGCTGATCTCCAACTCCAGCGTGGGCGGCGTGCCGCTGCCGACGCTGGTGCAGATGGGCTGGTGCACGCAGGCCGAACTGGACGCGATGGTGGAGCGCACGCGCAAGGGCGGCGCCGAGATCGTGAACCTGCTGAAGACGGGCTCCGCTTTCTACGCGCCGGCGGAAAGCGCCATCGCCATGGCGCGCGCCTACCTGAAGGACCCGAAGCGCCTGCCGTCCTGAGCCGCGCTTCTCACCCGCCAGTACGGCGTGAACGACCTCTACGTGGGCGTCATGACCGTGATCGGCGCCGGCGGCGTCGAACGCATCGTGGACGCCCCGCTGAACGACGCCGAGAAGGCGATGATGGCCAAGAGCGTGGACGCAGTGAAGGGCTTGGTGGAGGCCTGCAAGGCGGCGGATGCGAGCCTGGCGTAACTGAAGGAATATAGGCTGAAGCCGGCCCCGCTCTGGAGTCTGTGGCACATGCTAGGCCCCACCCTTGAAACCGCCCGTCTCATCCTGCGCCCGCCCGCGCCGGAGGACTTTGAGGCATGGGCCGTGTTCGCCGCCGACGAGGAGGCCGCGCGCTTCATCGGCGGCCACCAGCCCCGCGCCGGCGCCTGGCGCAACATGGCGCTGGTGGCGGGCGCCTGGATGGTGAACGGGTTTTCCATGTTCTCGGTGATCGAGAAATCCACCGGACGGTGGATCGGGCGGCTGGGCCCCTGGCAGCCGGAGGGCTGGCCGGGCACGGAAGTGGGCTGGGGGATCGTGCGCGACGCGCAGGGGCGCGGCTACGCCACCGAGGGCGCCGCCGCCAGCATCGACTGGGCCATCGACCACCTCGGCTGGACCGACGTGATCCACTGCATCGACCCCGCCAACACCCCCTCGCAGGCGGTGGCGCAGCGGCTGGGGTCGGTGAATCGCGGGCCGGGCCGGATGCCGCCGCCGTTCGAGAACGCCCCGATCGATCTCTGGGGCCAGACGGCGGCGGAATGGAAGGCGCGGAAGCGTTAACTCTGAGCGTAGGGCGGATGAAGCGTAGCGAAATCCGCCAACTTCGCCGGTCTGTTGCGGCGGATTGCGCTGCGCTTCATCCGCCCTACGAATGCCCTTCATGCGACGCTTCCCCGCCCTTCTCCTCACCGCGCTCGCCCTCACGCCCTGCGCCGCCCAGGCCGACGACACCATCGTCGTCACGGCCGAGCGCCGCGCGCAGGCGCTGTCCACGCTGCCCGCCAACGCAGCGTCGCTCGACGCCGAAGACCTCGCGACCATCGGCGCACAGGCGCCGAGCGAGGCGCTGAACCGCATCCCCGGTGTCGCCATCCATCGCGGCTCAGGCGTGGAAAGCCTGCCGGCCATCCGCAGCCCGGTGCTGACCGGCGGCCAGGGCGCGGGCTCATTCCTGATCCTGGAGGACGGTGTGCCGATCCGCGCGCCGGGCCTGGCGAACATCAATGAACTCTACGAGACGAGCCTCGATTTCGCGGAGCGTGTGGAGGTGACGCGCGGGCCGGGCAGCGCGCTCTACGGCTCGAACGCCGTGCATGGCGTGGTGAACATGGTGACGGGGGCGGACGCAACCGCGCTTGAGGCCTACGCAGGATCGTTCGGACGGTTCGGCGGATCGATCATTCTGTCATCCCGGCCGAGCGGCAGCGAGAGCCGGGACCCCGTGCGGGACGAGGCTGAACCGGCGCGAGATCCCGGATCGCCGCTGCGCGGCGCAGGGGATGGTGGCGCGTTCGCTGGCCTCGCCTTCAAGAATGAAGACGGTTGGCGCGACAACGCCGGCCTCGACGAACAGCACGCGCTCGTCGGCGTCGACACTGATCTCGGCCCATGGTCCCTCGCCGCGCGCCTCGCCTTCGTCAATCTCGAACAGGAAACCGCCGGCTTCGTGGAAGGCGCCAACGCCTACCGCAACGAAGCGCTGTCGCGCCGCAACGCCAATCCCGAGGCGTACCGCAATTCAAAAGTGCTGCGCGGGCAGGCCTCGCTGTCGCGCGCGTTCGGCGACTGGTCGCTCACCGTCACGCCGTTCGCGCGGTACGTGGACACCGACCTGCTGCAGCACTTCCTGCCGTCGAAGGCGCTGGAGGAAACCGGCCAGACCGGCGGCGGCGTGCAGACCGCGCTTTACTGGGATCCTTCGGCGGACTTCGGCCTCATCCTCGGCGTCGACGCCGATCGCACCCGCGGGTCCCTGAAGGAAGTGCAGTCCCTGCCGACGCAGCCCGCCGGCTACACGCAAGGCCTGCACTACGACTACGACGTGGACGCCACGGTGCTGGCCGCCTACGCGCAGGCGAGCTGGGCGTTCGCGCCGCAATGGCGTGTGGTGGCCGGCGTGCGCGGCGAGCAATCGGAATACGACTACGACAACCACGCACCGAACACGGACGTGGGCCGCTTCCGCCGCCCGGCGGACCGCTCCGACACGTTCGAGACGCTGACGCCCAAGCTGGGGCTGATCCGCACCATCAACGACACCTCGTCGGTCTGGCTCAACCTCGCGCGCGGCGCGCGCGCGCCGCAGGTGACCGATCTGTACTCGCTGCAGACGCTGCAGCGCCCCGGCGACCAGAAGGCCGAAACCATCGACAGCGCCGAGCTTGGCTGGCGCGCGCAGCTGGGCGGCGCCCGCGTGGAAGTGGCGCTCTATGCGATGGAGAAGAAGAACAGCGCGTTCCGCAACGCCGACGGCTTCACCGTGCCCTTCGCGCGCACGCGCCATGAGGGCGTGGAGCTTTCAGGCGTGGCGCCGCTGGGCGACCGGTTCGAACTCAGGGGGTGGCTGACCTACGCCGAACACACCTACGCCTTCAGCGATCCCGTGACGCGGGCGGGCGAAAGCATCGCCGACGGCGCCGACATTGACAGCGCGCCGCGCCGGCTGGCCAACATGCAGCTGACGTGGCGGCCCACCGCCGCGCTGCGGGCCGAACTCGGCTGGACGCACGTGGGGGACTATCTCACCAACGCCGCCGGCACGCGCCGCTATCCGGGCCATGACGTCATCGACCTGCGCGCCGCGTGGGCGCCGACGGAGGCCATCGAGTTCAACGCCGCGGTGCGCAACCTCGCCGATATCCGCTACGCGGAGCGGGCGGACTTCGCGTTCGGCAATGACAGGTACTTTCCCGGCGAAGGCCAGGCGATCACCGTGGGCGTGCGCGCGAAGCGCTAGTCGTTGTCCTGCAGCACGCCGCGGGATTCCGCGAGGTCCTCGTCGGCGGAGAGCGAGGTGCGGGGATCGGGCGCACGGCCGCGCGGCAGCACCACGTTCAGCAGCAACAGCCCCACCGCCGCCGAAAGGAACGATCCCCCGATCACGCCGAAGCGCACGGGCGCGGCCAGGTCCGGGTGATCGGGAAACGCGAGCGCGCCCACAAAGAGGCTCATGGTGAAGCCCACGCCGGCGATCAGCGCCACGCCCACCAGGTGCGGCCACGCGCACGGCGGCTTCTGCTTCAGCACCATCGCGCCCGCCCACGTGAACGCCACGATGCCCAGCGGCTTGCCCACCAGCAGCCCGAACGCCACGCCGAGGCTGACCGGATGCGCCAGCGCCGCAGCCAACCCCGGCCCCTCCACCGCCACGCCCGCCACGGCGAGTGCAAACACCGGCATGACGCCCAGCTGCACGGGTCCCTTCAGCGCATGCTCCGCATCGATCAGCGGCGAGCCGCCGTCCGGCCGGCGCATGGGCACGGCGAGCGCGGTGAGCACGCCCGCCAGCGTGGGCGACACGCCGCTGCCGGCCATGGCGACCCACAGCGCCACGCCGCCCGCCACGTACGGCCACAGCCGCGTGACGCCCAGCCGGTTCATGGCCATCAGCGCGATGAAGATCGACGCCGCCGCGATCGACGCCGCCAGCGACACGCTCGCCGAATAGAACACCGCGATCACCAGGATGGCGCCGAGATCGTCGGCGATGGCGAGCGCGAGCAGGAACAGGCGCAGGCCCGACGGCACCCGCGATCCCAACAGCGACAGCACGCCGATGGCGAACGCGATGTCGGTGGCGGTGGGGATGGCCCAGCCGCGCGCGTACTCCGGCCCGCCGGCGGGGTGCAGAAATGCAGCGATGGCCAGATAGATCAGCGCCGGCGCCGCCATGCCGCCCAGCGCGCCCATGGCGGGCAGCGCCGCCTCGCGCGGGTTGCGGAACGGCCCCTCGATGCACTCGCGCTTCAGCTCGAGGCCCACGTAGAGGAAAAACACCGCCATCAGCGCGTTCTTGATGAACTTCGCCAGCGTGGTATTGGCGGTGAAATCGCCCAGCGGAATCGAAATGTCGGCGTCCAGCAGGGCGCGGAAGGCATCGCCCGCGAAGCTGTTGTTCAGCAGGAACGAGAGCGCGGTGGCGCCCAGCAGGATGATGCCGGGGGCCGCGTCGCGCGCGTACCAGGAGGTTGAGCGGGCCATGCCTGCCGATAGCCTGCTCCGCCGCGGGAGGCCACCAAAACCGGCGCCCCTAGAGCTGCAGCACGCGCGGTTCGGCCCGGCCCTCCAGCAGCAGCACCGTGAGCGCCCAGACGAGGGCATCGGCGCGATCGAGCGGGCCTGCGCCGTCCGCGCCCAGCGCCATCATCTCCTCCTCCAGCGCCGCAAACGCCCCGGCGTGGATCACCCGGCCCTGCTCGTAGAGCGCGGCCACGGGTTCGGCGCGGGCGCGCTTGCCGCGGGTGGCGTGCACGAGGCGCAGGGCGCACGGCGCACCGGCCAGCGCGAGGACCGCGCGCACCATGTCCCCGCCCTGGTTGGCCTCAGCGATGATTTCCACGGCGCCGTGATCGCGCGCGGCGGCGACGACGGCGCGGGCCCAGCCCAGCGGCGATTCTCCGCGCACCGTGCGGTCGGCAAGTACATACGCGCGATCATGCAGGCGCCCGGCCACCACGATGCCGCACGCCGCCCCCTCGCTGCCCGCGGGGGGATCCACCGCCACCACCACGCGATCCAGCGCTGCGGGCGCCGCCCCGCGCGCGGCGGCCAGATCCTGCGCGCGCCACAGCGCGCCCTCCCCGTCCAGCAGCACGCCCTCCAGCTCCTGCGCGGCGAAGCGCGTGCCGCCGTAGAGCGCTTCGAGCCCCGCGAGGAACGTGGGCGTGAGGTGGGCGGCGTTGATGTGCGTGGGCGCCTGCGTGGTGACGCACGTGCGCTCGGCGCGCAGCTTGCGCAGTGCGGGCTGGGGCTTCGGCGTGGTGGTGACCACGAGGCGCGGATCGGCGCCGAGGCGCAGGCCCATGCGCAGCAGCATCAGCGTGTACTCGCCCCGCGGCCACGCACAGAACTCGTCGGCCCACGCGGCCTCGAACTGCGGCCCGCGCAGACGCTCCGGCTCCTCGGCGGAAAACGCATACGCCTCCGCCTGGTTGGGCCACACGAGGCGCCGGCGCGACACTTCATACACCGGCCGCACGCGCCCCGGCAGGTTGCGCAGGCCCGACGGCCCGTCGATCATCACCTCGCGCACGTCGTGCAGCGTGGCGCCGACGAGCGCGAACCGCGCACGCGGCGACGCTTCCGCCCGCGCCGCCAGCCACTCCGCGCCGGCGCGCGTCTTGCCCGCGCCGCGCCCGCCCTGCAGCAGCCACGTGGCCCACGCCGCGCCCGACGGCAGCGCCGCGGGCGGGCGCTGCGCCTCGTGGGCGATGGCGTCCCACTTGCTGACGGCGGCGCCCTCCGGCGTCTCCTGCACCTGGGCGGGATCGGGCTCGGGGTGCAGCGGCTCGACCTTGCGCACCTTGCGGTCCTTGCGCCGCCACCCCTCGCGCGCGGCGCGATCACGCAGCGTGGCCTCCTTCACGCCGTAGCGTTCCTCGCACGCCTGCGCGGAATAGCCGGCGAGGTAGTCGCGCCGCACGGCGAGCCAGGTGTCGCGCGGATGCGCGAAGCGCACGGGATGGAACGCGATCTCCACCTTCTGCGGCGGCTCCGCGAAGGGCTCCAACGCGGGCGCGCCGGGCGCCACGCGCACGACCTTGCGGATGCCGGCCCTGGCAGCGCGCTCGTACAGATGATTGCGCGAGAATCCGAACTGCAGCGCGATGTCGGTGGCGGAGCCGCCGGCGCGGTAGGCGTCGAGCGCGGCGGCCATGACCTCCGGCGCGATGGGCGCGCCCTTCCTGCGCGGCGGGGTTTCAGGTGCGGGGTTTAACGTCCCCCCGCCGGCGACGGTGTCCTTGCTCATGCCGGAAGTATGCGGCCGGCCGCTCACCCCCCGGATTGGACGGGCGATTTTTGTTTGTTTGCGTTGGGGGCCATGGCGGCGGGTGTGGGATAGCGCGGGGTGTTATCCCCGTATTTTTGGGGGGTCAGTGACGGTTCTTGGCGCCAACGACGCCGTCGATCCGCGCCCGCTCACTCCTTGCCAGTCCAAGTCCGGTGGCCAGATACTTGAGGAACCATGTCTCCATGCCTTTCAACTTGCGGTCGGCATGCGCGATGTCTGCGCATTGCGTGTAAATGGCGCGACGCATGTTGGGATCGGCGGGGTAGTCCTCGATCGCGCGTGTCGCAAGGTCGATGAGTTCGCGGCGATCGCCCTGTTTCGCCTCGACTTCCGACAGCCAACGGTAAAGCGATTGACGATCAACTTCATGCAGCGCGCGCGTCCGCCGCCCCAGCGCGAGCGATTCGAACCGCTCTTCGTGGGCAACATCCCGGTCGATGGCTGCAGCCACACACAGGATAGTGAAGTGGGCGCGCGCAGGCGACCAACGCAGACGCGGCAAGGGCCTCGACAGGACCGAGGCGCCAGCCACACGAGCCTGGAGCGGTAGCATCAAGGCATAGCCCGAAACGCCCAAGGTCCATAGCCAGGCAAGTCCTTGAAGGCTCTCCAGCGCCGAAGCGCCGCTGGCCCAGTAAGCTGCCGTGACGACCGCAGAGATTGCTCCCGCGGTGAGGGCGGCGCGCATGAGCATCCAGCGGAACTCAACAACAAGACGCTTGGCTGTTTCCGCACCCGGCAAGCAGTCGGGGAGATAGGTACCTTCGCGCCGCAGCCTGTCGGCAAAAGCCTCCATTTCCTCTTTCAGCCGACCGGTCGCGAGGACGTAAAGTGTGAGCGCGATGACGATTGGCTGGAGCGGAAATGCAAACCAATCGAACGCATGCGGGATGTCGATGCTCGTGTGATTTGCGATGGCCATCGTCACTGCAACAGCAGTGACAACCCAGAGCAGCAGCCCGACCGCGACCCGCAGAGTATTGGTTGGAATGAGCGGGAAAGGCAGCTCCGTCTCCCCCGTCCCAGCCGGGATCGATTTTGTGCTCCGAGCGAGAGAGCGGGTCCTCATCACAACGAAGGGGCGTCGCGCCATCAGAACGAAGATCACGGCCGGAAGGGCAAGGGCGCTTAACGACATGGCGCGCGCCGCCTCGGGCGCCATGTCGCCAACAGGCAGGAATGTCATCCCCGTCGCAGACGTCACGGCCCGGCCGAACGTCGCAGCTGCGCCGCAGAACGTGATGACCATGGCGCCATCCGCGGATGTCAGCGCCTCGATCACAAGGGCCAGAAGGAGATAGAGCACCGAGGCGACGACGATGGCCACAAGGCTATCTTGCAGGAAGCTGTCGTCGACAGCACCTGCTGGCAGGACAAAGGATTTAAGATAAAGAATAAGCGGCGTCCCTAGCAGGAGCGCGACGATGACGACGAGACCAACGGCCTGGACCAGGCGAGTGACGCTCCGTGACAGGAGGTTGGCTCCGTGCCGCTCCTCCCACGCCTGCTCGGGGGTCAGCTTCCTGCCCTGAACCATAAGGAAGCGGGCGGCAAAGACGGGCAGGACGAACAGGATGCCGACCGGGATAGTATCGATCCCGCCCCCCGAAAGCTGGGCGAGCCAGTTGATAACGTCGCGCCCGGCGACGGCATCGCTGGTCCAGTCGAAACCCTGAAGCCCCGGCAGCGATACACCCGCGCCCAGCGCAATGCTTGCGGAACCCAGAAACAGCGCGAGCAGGCCCAGCAGGTACGGCCATGGCGATGCCTGAACTGACACGCACCCTCCTAGTGGCGGTTCTTCAGGTCCATGACCAAGTCGATCTTCCTGCGATCCTCGCCCGGCAGCCGCAATTCACGCGCAATGAATTTGAGAACGCGAAGCTCGCGCCGTTTCACCGTGCGGTCAGCATGGGCAATGTCGGCGCAGTGCGCATAGATCGCGCGTCGCATCGCAAGGTCCTGCGGAAAGTCGGCCGCCGCCTTGCGCGCCCGCCGCCAAAGCGCCGCTTCATCGGTGCGCTCGGCGATCACGTCTCGCAGCCAGCCCTGCATGGTCGGCAGGTCGAGTTCCTGCATCGTCTGACCGCGCGCCCCCAGCGCAAGCGCCTCGAACTCCTCCTCCGCCGTCAGCTTGCGGTCGATCAGTGCGGTGATCGCGATGAACGTGAACTGGCATTGCGCAGGCGACCAGCGCGGGACAAGGGCGCGGCGGGCCATCAGGCGCTTGCCTTCATTTCGTTCTTCCAAAGCATGACCTCGACGATGTCGCGGCGTCGCCCCGGAGACAGGCGCAACTCGTCGGCCAGTTCGCGCAAAAACTCGTCCTCGATGCCGACGACCTCGCGGTCCGCCATGACGACGTCGGCGCATTGCGCAAAAATGGCCTCGGCCAAGCCCTCCTCGCGCGGCAAACGCGTACAGGCGGCCTCGATCAATGGGCTCACGGAGTTCCGCCCCCTCAGGATCTCCCGATACTCGCCCATGAACGCGCTGACCGTCTCCTGGGAGATGCCAAAGAGCGTGTGCGTGCGGATCGTCAGCGAGTCGATCGTGACTTCCTCTTCAGCCCGCATGTCGCTGTCCGTCGCTGCGTCGGACCTTGCGGCGGCATAGAGAAGCGCCAGCACAGCCCACGCCTTGTTCTGGCCCGTCGGATCGGGGTCAGGATGGCCGCGAGACCCGAAGAAAAAGAATGTCTGCTTGTTCAGCCCGAACATGCTGCCCCCGCGCCATGCCTACGTACTTGAATTCATTGCCGACCGGACAGGTCAGGTCAAGGAGTAGGGCGCAGAACTATGGCGCGAGCAAAAAAGGGCGGCGCTTGCGCACCGCCCTTTCCGCGTTTGGTTCTGAACGGGGTCCCGGCGCAGCGCTCTCGCGCCGTCCGGGATGACGGGGGACTTTAGAAGTCCATGTCGCCCATGCCGCCCATGCCGCCCATGCCGCCGCCGCCGCCGGCGCCGCCCTTGTCGCGCTTGGGCGCTTCGGCGATCGTGGCTTCGGTGGTGATGATGAGGCCGGCGACGGAGGCCGCGTCCTGGAGGGCCGTGCGCACGACCTTCACGGGATCGATGATGCCCGCCTTGATCATGTCCACGTACTCTTCGGTCTGGGCGTTGAAGCCGTGGTTGTCGTCCTTCGACTCACGCAACTTGCCGACCACGATGGAGCCTTCCACGCCGGCGTTTTCCGCGATCTGACGGATCGGGGCCTCGAGCGCCTTGCGCACGATGTTGATGCCGACGTTCTGGTCTTCGTTGTCGCCCTTCACGGACAGCTTCTGCGCCGCGCGGAACAGCGCCACGCCGCCGCCGGGGACGATGCCTTCCTCCACCGCAGCGCGGGTGGCGTTGAGCGCGTCGTCCACGCGGTCCTTGCGCTCCTTCACTTCCACTTCGGTGGCGCCGCCGACCTTGATCACGGCCACGCCGCCGGCGAGCTTCGCGAGACGCTCCTGCAGCTTTTCCTTGTCGTAGTCGGAGGTGGTTTCCTCGATCTGCGCACGGATCTGGGACACGCGGGCGGCGATGTCCTTCTTGTCGCCGTGGCCGTCGACGACGGTGGTATCGTCCTTCTTGACGACGACCTTCTTGGCCTTACCGAGCATGTCGAGGGTGACGTTCTCAAGCTTGATGCCGAGGTCTTCGCTGATGACCTGGCCGCCCGTGAGGATGGCGATGTCTTCCAGCATGGCCTTGCGGCGGTCGCCGAAGCCCGGCGCCTTCACGGCCACGACCTTGAGGCCGCCGCGGAGCTTGTTGACCACGAGGGTGGCCAGCGCTTCGCCTTCCACGTCCTCGGCGATGATCAGCAGCGGGCGGCCGTTCTGGACGATGGCTTCCAGGATCGGCAGCATGGGCTGCAGGCTGGAGAGCTTCTTCTCGAACAGCAGGATGTAGGGCTCCTCGAGGATGGCCTCCATCTTGTCGGCGTTGGTGATGAAGTACGGCGAGAGGTAGCCGCGGTCGAACTGCATGCCCTCGACCACTTCCAGCTCGGTCTCGAGGGACTTGGCCTCCTCGACCGTGATCACCCCCTCATTCCCCACCTTCGCCATCGCATCGGCAAGAAACTTGCCGATGTCCTTGTCGCCATTGGCGGAGATTGTGCCGACCTGAGCGATCTCGTCGGAGCCTTTGACCTTGCGGGCGCGGCCCTTCAGGTCTTCCACGACGGCGAGCACGGCCTTTTCCACGCCACGGCGCAGGTCCATGGGGTTGCGGCCAGCGGAGACCGCCTTCATGCCTTCGCGGACGATGGCTTGCGCCAGCACCGTAGCGGTCGTCGTGCCGTCGCCCGCCTCGTCGTTGGTCTTGGACGCCACCTCACGGATGAGCTGGGCGCCCATGTTCATAAACTTGTCTTCGAGCTCGATTTCCTTGGCGACCGTAACGCCGTCCTTCGTGGTGCGCGGGGCGCCGAAGGACTTTTCGATGACGACGTTGCGACCCTTGGGGCCGAGGGTGACCTTCACGGCGTTCGCCAGGATGTCGACGCCCTGCAGCATCCGTTCGCGCGCATCCGCGCCAAAATTCACGACTTTCGCAGCCATGTGAGTTCCTCTTTTTGTCTGTGGTCGCGAGCGACCTTGCCCGCGTGATTTGCGGTAGTGGCGCTCAGGCGGCCTTCTTGCCCTTGGCGGCGGCGCCTTCGATCACGCCGAGGATGTCGCTCTCCTTCATGATCAGGAGATCGTCGCCGTCGACCTTCACTTCCGTGCCCGACCATTTGCCGAACAGGATGCGGTCGCCGACCTTCACATCCATTTCGATGCGCTCGCCGTCCTCGTCACGGGCGCCGGGGCCCACGGCGATGACTTCGCCTTCCTGGGGCTTTTCCTGGGCCGTATCGGGAATGATGATCCCGCCCTTGGTCTTTTCTTCTTCCTTGACGCGCTTCACGAGCACGCGATCGCCGAGAGGCCGGAAATTCGCCAATTCACCCTCCTTGAGGTACAACTTACCAGTTTTGAGCTTTCGCAGCGGCGGCGGACCTCTTCGCTGGTTTCCCAGCGCTTTGGCACTCACCCTGCCCGACTGCTAACGAGCGGGAGATAGGCCCCGGCTCCGACGCCGTCAACCCCCCGCCGCGGCCCCGATTGCGTCCGGACGCCGCCTTGCCTTAGGTTCCCGACGAAGGGGAAAGCCATGAGCGACACGACCGGGCGCACCGATGGCGGCAAGCTGCGGGCGCCGCGCACGCCGACCGAAATGGCCGCGCTGGGGCTCGCCTTCACGGTGTGCGTCGGCGCCTCCTACGCCATTTCGCTGGTGCTGGGCGGGGTGGAGGCCATCCCGGAGCATTTGAGCGGCTACCTCAACGGTCTGCCGCTGGGGGCTGTCCCTGTCCTCAACTCAAGTTTCCACAGCCTGATCAGCCGGCGGGCCGCGGGCAACGGCGGCGCAGGACGCACGGACCTGCCGCCCTGGTTCGTCACAGGCATCGCCGGAGGCGCGATCCTGCTGGCCTGGAACTGGTTTGTCTCGTTCGTGGTGCAGATCGCCTTCCAGATCGGCATCGACCGTTCGGCCATCCTGGAGACGGGCACCAACCGCGAGGCGCTCGGCCAGGCGGTGCAGCTGTCGTCGTCGATCATCATGGTGGTGATGACCCTGCTGATGGCGGTGGTGATCGGGCGCTACCTGAACCGCTACACGCGCAGCGCCGTGGCGGGAGCGCTGGTGCTGACAGGCGTGTCGTTCATGGCGTTCCAGTTCGGACTGTCGGCGCTGGTGAACCCGGCGCAACTGGCGGCGCTGTTTGCCCCCAGCAACGGCCCCGCGGGGATCGCGGGCGCAGTGGCGGGCTTCGGCGCAATCGTCGTCGCGGTCATCGTGGCCGGCCTCATCGGCATGGTGGCGTCACGCCTCAACCGCGACCGCACGCGCAGCGTCCCGCTGGCCGAAGCCGCCTGATCACAGCGCGCAGGAATCAGCGCGCGAAGAACTGCGCGAGCCGCTCCAGCCCCGCCTCCACCTCTTCGCGCGGACGGCAGTACGCGAGCCGCGCCCAGCGCCGGCCGTGTGTTTCGCAGAAATCGACGCCGGGCGTGATGGTCACGCGGGCCTCGTCGAGCACGCGACGCGCCAGCGCCATGCTGTCATCCCCGTGCGCGGACACGTCCACGAGCACGTAGAAGGCGCCGTCCGGGCGCACCACGGGCGGGAGGCGCAGGCCCGGCAGTTCCGCCAGCATCAGCGCGCGGTTGGCGGCATAGACCTCGCGGCGCGCCTCGCATTCATCGCGCGCCTCAAGGGCGCCGAGGGCGGCGGCCTGGCTGATGGTGGGCGGCGCCACGGTGAGGTTTTGCGCCAGGCGCTCGATAGGTTTGACGAGGCGTTCGGGCGCGACGATCCAGCCCACGCGCCAGCCCGTCATCGCCCAGTATTTGGAGAAGCTGGAAATCACCACAGCGTCAGGATCTGCCGCCAAGGCCGTCGCGGCAGGGCCTTCATAGGTGAGACCGTGATAGATCTCGTCGGAGATGAAGGCCGCGCCCTGCGCCC
>JAIYAO010000100.1 GCA_027488965.1 Alphaproteobacteria bacterium | reverse complement strand
TCTGCGCCGCCCCGCCGCTCACCGACGCGGTGGCGAAGGCCCACCAGTTCCTCACCTTCCCCACGCCGCCGCACCTGCAGTCGGCGGTCGCCTACGGCCTCGCCAAGGAGGCCGCGCACTTTGCTGCGATGCGCGATGGTTTCGCCCGCGCGCGCGACCGGCTCGTGGCGGGCCTCGCGCGCGAGGGTTTCATCACCACGCCCTGCGCCGGCACGTACTTCGTCAACATTGATCTGCCGGCGTCGGGTGTTGTGCTGGACGATGCAGCGTTCGCGCTGCACGCGGTAAAGCACGCCGGCGTCGCCGCGATCCCGCTGTCGGCGTTCTACGATTCAGCGCCCGAGACGCGCTTCCTGCGCCTGTGCTTCGCCAAGCGTGACGCCACGCTGGACGCAGGCGTTGAAAGGCTTGCAAGGGCGCGCGCGTCGCTGGGCTGAACTCGTGTCATCCCGGACGATCGCGGAGCGATAGATCCGGGAGCCCGTTCCGTTTGCACCCTTTCCTGCACGGGGTCCCGGCTCTCCGCTGCGCTGCGGCCGGGATGACAGGAGGGTGCGTCACCCCTTCTGCTTCTCCATCGCGCGCTGGAACGCGGGGCGCGCCCGGCAGCGGGCGAGATAGGCCACGCTCTTTTCGGGCAGTGTATCGCGCAGCGGCGGCAGGCTCTGGGCGAGATGCAGGGCGTAAGAGATGCAGATGTCGGCCATGGTGAAGCGGCCCGCCGCCAGCGTCTTGCGCCCGTCCGCCAGCGCCGCCTCCACGTGGCGCAGCCGCCCCTGAAACCACTTGGCGTAGTCGGTCGCGGCCTGCGGCAGGCGCCGCTCCGGCGGCTCCAGCTGCGTGTAGCGCAGCACCAGCGTCTGCGGGAACGTCAGCGTCGCGTCCGAAAAGAACAGCCAGTTGAGGTAGCTCGCATAGTCCGCCTCGTCGGGCGCCACGCGCAGCGGCGTGGGCGCGTGCTTTTCGGCCAGATAGGCGCAGATGCCGGACGATTCCGTCATGCGCGCCGCGCCGTCCTCGAAGAACGGGATCGTGCCCAGCGGATTGATCGCCAGGTACTCCTTCGCAAACACCCGCGGCGGGAAGGGCAGAAGCACAAGCTCGTAGTCGAGCCCAAGCTCCTCCAGCGCCCACAGCGGGCGGAGCGAGCGCGCATCGGCGCAGTGATAGAGTTTCATGCCGGTCCTCGTCCTGAGCCCGCCGAAGCATGACGGCGTTTCGACGGCGGCGCCAAGCCTCATCCGTCGACACGCTCAGGATGGGGGTGGCCGTCTCAGTACTCCCGCCGCCAGCGCACGGAAAGCCTGCGGTCGCCGGTGGGCTCGAAGGCGGAGATCAGGTACAGCTGCGGCCGCACGCGCCATTCCACCTGCGTCTCGGTCTCGCCGATGCCGGTGCGCGCCACCTCCAGATAGACATCGCGCGTGAGATACTTGCCGCCCGCCACGCGCAGGCCCACGCCCGCCTCGTCGCGGACATCGAGCCGGTCGAGGCCCACGAGATCGCGCGCGGCGCCGGCGATGTTGAGAGACGCCTGGCCCGCCAGTTCCGCAAGGCTTCCCGCCAGCTGCGCTGCTTCCAGCGCCGAGAGATCTTCCGAAGCGCGTCCGAACAGCGCCTGCGGCAACACCTCGTCCTC
Source organism: Alphaproteobacteria bacterium (assembly GCA_027488965.1). Taxonomy (GTDB): domain Bacteria; phylum Pseudomonadota; class Alphaproteobacteria; order Caulobacterales; family Aquidulcibacteraceae; genus VFBF01. The sequence continues at coordinate 14,995 of JAIYAO010000100.1, read as the reverse complement.
CGGCAGCGACGGGCTGGACGACAGCGTGATCTCTGGATCGTTCACCGGCCCGCTCAGCGCCACGCGCGCGGTGATCTCGGGTGAACTCAGTTCGGCCACGAGATCGACCAGCGCCTCCTCCGGATCGCCGTTGAAGCGGATGATCCCGCGCTCGGCCTCGAAGGGCCGGCCCGCCAGCGTGAAGCGCCCGCGCACCAGGCGCGCTTCGCCGTACACCTGCGGCGCGGCCGCCGTGCCGCCTACGCGCATGTCCAGCGACCATTCCGTATCGAGCCCGCGGCCGCGCACGAACACGCGTCCCGGCGCGCGCACGCGCACGTCGAGCCTCGTCTCCGGCAGCACGGCGCTCGGTCGCTCCTCCACGATCAAGGTCACCGGCCGGTTGATCTCGATCACGTCGAGCTCGGCCACGCTTTCCGCCGCGCGCGGCGGGGCCAGCGTGGCTTCGGAGATGGCGAGATCGCCGCTGAGCGTGGCGCCTTGCGCGGTCCACTTCAGCGAAAGGGGCCCGCTCGCCATGGCGCGCGCGTCTGGCCGGCCCAGCAACTGCACATCGCGCGCGACAAGGTCGATGCTGCCGTCGGTGAGGCCGCGCGAGGCGCCGGTGGCGGTGATCGCGCCGCCGCGCATGTCGCGGGCGCTGAACGATTCGAGCCGCGCGGCGTCGTTGTCGAAGGTGATGCGCGCGCCGACGTCGCGCAGCACGATGCCCGTGGGCTTGTCGGCGAAGCTGCCCCGCGCCAGCGTGAGGCCCCCGGACCCGGACAGCCGGCCCACCGCGAAGCGGATCTCGCCCGCGCCGTCCACATCGCCCGCCACCGACTGGTCGAGCGATCCCACAAGGCCCCACAGCGCCTCGGCGGGGCCCTTCGCGCGCCAGGTCGCGCGGCCTTCGCCGGCCAGCGCCACGCGCAGCGGCCGCGCGCGCGCATCCACGGGCGCGCGGGCATCGACGGCGGCGTCGAGGCCGTTGCGGGAGCTCACCTCCGCGCGCAGGCGCAGCGCCCCGTTGTCGATCGCGCCGGTCACATCCATCGAGAGCGGGTCTCGCGCGCGCCGGGCAAACAGCGCATCCGCCACCTTCATGTCGATGGCGCCTTCAAGCGCGCCGTTGCCGGAAGCGGTCAGCGTGCCCGTGGCGCGGCCGGTGGCGCGCTCGCCCAGCAGCGCGAAGATGGGTGCGATGGGGGCGTTGTCGAGCTTCGCGGAGAAGGACAGGCGCGCGGGCGTGTCGGCGTAGTCGAAGCTTGCAGCGCCATCGCCGAGCGAGAACGCGCCGCGCACGGTGGTGACCCCGTCGATGGTCGCTTCGAACGGCCCGCGCGTCACGACCTGCGTGTCGCCCACGGCGCCGCGGCCTTCAAGGCGCACGCGCGTCGCGTCGCCCACGCGGGTGATGGCGCCCGTGGCATCGAACGAGACGGGGGCGCCGGAGGTCGCGCCGCGCACGCCGGCCTGCACGGTGATGTCGTCGAGCGCCCCTTTCGCGCGCGCGTCGAGCCGGGAGAACGCGAACGTGCCGATCCGGCCCTGCACCACATGGGCGTCCGCATCGAGCACCGGTTCGCCGTTGGCGGCCGGCCGCAGCTTGGCTACGCCCGCGAACCGCCCCGTCAGCGGTGCAGCGATGGTGTCGACGGCGCCGGAGAACGCCACGTCGAGCGTCGGCCCTGCGCGCGTGAACGCAGCGTCCCCCTGGGCGGTGAAGCCGGCGGCCGAAAGGCGCAGGTCGTTCAGCATCAGCCCGTCGTCGTCGGCGGCGATCAGCGCGGCGGCCGTGGCGGGTTCGCCGGCCACAAGGCCCGCGATATCGATGCGGCCTTCGCGGCCTGTGCGTGTGGGTGCAAACGTCAGCGTCACCACCGGCGCATCCACCGCAAGGCCGGCCACGTCGAGCCGCGTCATCCGCGCCTCGGCCGTGAGCGCGGGGTTGTCGAGCCGCCCGTTCAGCGCGCCCGTCGCATCCGCTACGCCGTCGAAACTTGCTGCGCCCACGCGGACGGGGCCTTGCGCCGTGGCTTCCAACGTCAGCGCCGCCACGCCGCGGTTGAGGGCGCCGGCGGCGCCCAGTCGCAGCTTCGGGGCCGACACGATGAGTCGGCGCACCGCGATGGCGCCGCCATCGATGGTGAACTGCCCTTCCAGTCGCGGCGCCTGGCCCAGCAGCTGGTCGAGCGGTTGCAGCGTGGTGGTGAAGCGGCGCGCGGCGCCATCGAGATCGAGTGCGAAGGGGCGGTCGTTGAAGCCGCCGGTGAGCGTCCATGTGCCCGAGCCTTCGCCTGAGATGGCGGGATCGACGGCGTCGAGCCGCGCGATGCGCCAGCGCCCCTTCAGCCCCGGCGCGCCCTCGCCCAGCGCGCCGTCGGCGATCACATCGGCCTGCGGGGAGGTGAGATGCGCGGTGCGCACCACAAAGCGCTGCGCCGCGCGGTCGAACCGGCCGGCGATGTCGAGCGTGCCGTTGCGCAGCAGGCGCGTCACCGCGGGCAGGCCGGCGGCGCCGGTGATGGCCACCTGTGCGTCGACGTCGATCAGCGCGCGCGTCATGCGCACGCGCAGCGGCCCGTTGAACGTGGTGCGGATGTCGGCGGTGGTGACGCCCGCGCCCTGGAGGCTTCCCTCGAAGGCCGTGACGTCACCTTCGCGCAGCATTGCGCCGTCGAACCGCGCGCCGCCGGCGGAGACGCCGGGGGTGAACGCATCGAGCCGGTCGGCGCTGGCCTTCAGCGCGATGGCGCCATCGGGCGTGAAGTCTGCGCCGAGGCGTCCGCTGGCCTCCAGCGCGGCGTGCGGCGCCGCCAGTGAGGCGGTGAATGCGCGATCGCCCGTCCGGTCGCCGCCGCCGTCCAGACGGACTTTGGCGCCGGTCGCGTCGGCGATGGGCGCGAAGACGGGCGCGGCGGAAAGATCGAGATCGGCGCCCGCGCGCCACTGCCCTTGCGTCCACGAGAAGGCGCCGCGGGCGAGATCGGCCGCGCCCACCTTCGCGGCCAGCACGCCGTCGCCGGCGGTCTGGTCGCCGCGCGCGGTGGCGGTGATGGCGACGGGTGCTTCGGTGTCGAGGGCGGCGGCGAAGAAGCCGCCTGCGGGGCTGTCGAGCTTAAGATCGAGCCGCACATCATCCACGCGCGTGAAGTCGAGCGTCAGCGTGTCGCCGGCGGCGTCGAGCCGCTTGAGGTCCAGTGTCGCGCGATCCACGTGTGCGCCGCGCGCCGCAAGGCCGCCCGACAGCGTCAGCGCCGCCGCCTCGCCGAACACCGGTGCGTCCACGTCGATGCGGGCGATGGCGAGGCCTTCCAGGTTCACCTCGATGGCGCGTCCGGGCGGCCTTGGCGCCGACAGCACAGGCTGGCGGTAGATGCGCAGCGACTGCGCGCCCGCCGCGCGGATGGAGACCACGCCGAAAGGTATGCGCAGCGGATCCCAGCCCAGCGTGATGTCGCGGGCTTCGGCCCACACGCCGTCTTCGTCGCGGAGCGTGGCGCGCGCCGCGCGCAGGTCTCCCAGCCTTCCGCCGGTGACGCCCTCAAGCTGCAGTTCGCCGAGGCGCCACACGGTGCGTCCGTTCGCCAGCTGCGCCACCAGGAACGGCCCGCCCGGCCCCAGCACCACCAGCACCGCGCCGAGCAACAGTGCGGCCGCGCCCGCGGTGGCCATCAGCGCGCGGCGTCGCCGGCGCGGCGGCGGAGGCAGGGGCGCCTCCGTCAAAACGCCTGCCCGATGCTGACGTAGAACGCCACGCGCGGTGCGCCGGGATCGGGATCGAGCGGGGCCGCCACATCGAAGCGCAGCGGCGCAAAGCCCAGATCGTAGCGCACGCCGGCGCCCACGCCCCAGCGCAGGCTGGTGGCCTCCTCAAGGTCGTTGAAGGCGTTGCCGCCGTCCACGAAGGCCACGCCGCCGATGCGGTCGGTGAAGCGCGCGCGCACCTCGCCCGATGTCTCCAGCAGCGCGCGCCCGCCGGGTGGGGTGGCGATCTTGAATTGCGTCTCGGGGAAGATGGAGTTGAAGTCGTAGCCGCGCACGGAGCCGCCGCCGCCGGCGTAGAACAGGCGATCGGGCGGGAGGTCGTTGGCTTCGCCGCTCAGCGGCGCGATGTAGCCCGTGCGCACGCGCGCAGCGAAGGTGTAGCGGTCGGCGCCTTCCGGCGTGATGTAGGCGCGCGCCTGGGCTGTGGCGCGGGCGAAGGCCACGGTGGCGTCGCCGGTGGACACCGCGGGCTCCAGCCGCGCCTGCAGGAGATAGCCGTTGCGCGCGTCGAGCGGGCTGTCGGTTTCGTCGCGGCGCACATCGGCGAAGCCCGAGAACACGTAGGCGTTCTCCACGCCTTCGGACTGGCTGTAGACGTCGGCGGAGGCCGCAAGGCCGTAGCTCAGCGCAAAGCGCAGTCGCCGCGCGGCATCCACCGTGGTGGAGACGGTGAAGCCCGTGCGCTCGAACGGGCCGGTGTTGTCGTGGGAGATGGCGGCGGCGATGCGGCGCGTGCGTCCGGGGCCGAGCGCGTTGGGCCGCGCAAGTTCGGCCGTCAGGCTTTGAGCCTCTTCGCCCAGCACGGCGCCGACGGTCAGCGAGTCCGCCTGGCGCGTGACGTTGCGACGCGTCCACTCCGCCTCCACGCCGAAGCCTTCGGTGGTGGACCAGCCGGCGCCCACTTCCAGCACCCGCGGCTTTGCGCTTTCCAGCGTGACGATCACGTCGCGTGTGCCGTCCGCGCCCGCCTCCGGCGCCAGCGTGGTGGTGACGAGTGAGAACGCGCCGGTGGAGGCGAGGTCGCGGCGCAGCAGTGCGAGCGTCTCGGGCTTGAACGTGGCGCCGCGCTCCCAGCCGGCGAGGCGTGCGATGTACTGCGCCCGCAGCGCGCCGGGCGGCGACACCTGCACAGCGCCCAGGCGCACCTGCGCGCCGGCGTCGATGGCGAAGGCTGCGCTCATCTGCCTTGTGTCGTGATCGACGACCACGCGGCGGGCGCCGGCGGCGGCGTCGGGATAGCCGGCCTCGCGCAGCGCCGCGACCGCGGCGGCTTCCGCGGCCAGCACATCGGCGGCGCGCGCGGGCGCGCCGGTCTCAAGACGGGCGATGGCGGCGCGGGCGGCGGCGGCCGCGGCTTCATCGGGGCTTGCGCCGCCGAACGCCAGCGTGGGCGCCGCCAGCGTGAAACGTGGGCCCGGCGCGATGCGCACGCGCGCGGCGGGGGGCGCCTCGTCGGCCTCGGGCGTGACTTCGGCGGCGTACCAGCCCTCCGCGCGCAGCCACTTGCGCGCGCGCTCCGCGGCCTCTTCGGCGAGGCGTTCGGCGTCGAACAGCGATTGCGGCGCATCGCGCTCCGGCAGGACGCGGGCGATGTCGGCGCGCACCTCGCCGCTCACGCCCTCGATGGTCACGGGGGAGGCGGCGTCCAGCGCGCTCGCGGCGAGCGCCCAGGCCAGCGCTGCGGCGGGAAGCGCAAGGAGGATGGGAGAATATCGCATGCAGGAACGGCTGGGGCGGACCCTCGGGGTGAACCGGTTAACGTCTTGTCAACGCTTGTGGCGACGCCCCTGCAGACGGATGTTGCCCCGATGTGGGCGTCACTCAAATGCGATTCGCTTGAGGCGATCCTCGCGCCGGATGTGGGCGGGGGCGTGGCGGCGTTTCGCGTCGGCGGGCGGCCCGTGTTCCATCCCGATGCGCTGCGCGCCTGGGGCGCCCGCGGGCTCGGCGAGTTCCCCATGGGCCCGTACGTGAACCGCATCGCGTACGGAACGTTCGAGTGGGACGGCGAGACCGTCGCGGTGCCGCGCAACTTCGGCGATCATCCCCACCCGCTGCATGGGTTCGGCTGGCAGTCGCGGTGGGGCTGCACCATCGTGCATGCTGGCAAGGCGGTGATGACGCTGCAGGCGAAGGCCCAGCCTGCCTGGCCCTGGGCGGTGACGATGACGCGCACCGTCACGCTGCACCCCGATGCGCTGGAGATCGCGCTGGCGGTCACCAACGACGATGCGCGCCCGATGCCGGCGTCGCTCGGCTCGCATCCGTACTTTCCCGCGAAGGACGCGATCGTGCGGCTGCATGCAGACGCCCAGCTCATGACCACGGGCGACGGCGTGCCGACGCAGGCGGTGCACACGCCCGTGCTGGCGGCGCTGGCGGCGGGCGCGCCGGCGGGCGGGCTCGCGCTCGATCACTGCCTAGAAGGCTGGGACGGCGCCGCCGAGATCGTGTGGCCGGACCTGCGCATGCGCATCGAGACCGCGCCGCCGCAGCGCTTCGTGCAGGTCTATGCCCCGCCGGGCGCGGACTTCTTCTGCCTGGAGCCGCAAAGCGCGCCGCCCGATGCGGTGAACCGCGGGGCGGCTACGGCGCTGGCGCCCGGCGAGACTCTTTCGTTCACCGTGCGCTTCATCGTGCGCTGACTGCTCAGAACTGCTTGCGGAAACTCACCTGCACCACGCGCCCCAGCGGATTCTGGTAGCCCTCTTGGTAGGCCGTGGGCGTGGCGCCGGTGGCGTCGCGCACCTCCACGAAGCTGTCGGTGAGGTTGTCGATGCTGAGGCCGATGCGCCCGCCCTTCAGCAGCGGCGCCGCGCGCAACAGACCGGGCCGCGCATCGACGTTGACGAACAGGCGGGCGTTCAGCGTCCAGCGGTCGGAGAAGTCGAGCGCACCGCCCGTGGCCACCGGCAGTTCGAAGCCGTCCGTCCAGCCGCCGCTGAAGCGCAGGCCAAGGCCGCGGCTGAACAGGCCGCCCTCGAACTCGATGGCGCTGGCGGTGTCGCCGCGGCCTTCGAGGCCGCCGCGGTCGAGCAGGTCGATGGGCGCCTGGCCCTGCGCGAGCACCGCGTCGTCCATGAGGCGCGTGCGGTAGAACACCGACACGTTCCAGCGGCCGCCCGCGCGGCCGCCGCCGCCGAGTCCGGCGCGCTGTTCGGCGGGGGAGGGTGGGCCGTCGGCGGCCTGGCCGGGGGCGGCGTCCGTGGGCGGGCCGCGGCGCGGCGCGGTCTCCGCACCGCGCGCCTGGCCGCCCGGCGGACGCTGGCCGCCGATGGAGCGCGAATAGCTGAAGCCCACGCGCACGCTCTCGATGTTGCGCTCCGCGAGGTTGATGGGCCGGGAATCCACCGCCACCAGAGTGCCCGATCCGTCGCGCTGGAAGCGTCCGGGGAACGCCAGCTGGGTTTCGGTCAACGCCGTGGGCAGCGCCACGGCGACGTTGGTGGAGTCGTTGCGCGCCCAGCTCGCCTGCAGCGACAGGCCCTGCACCTGCGGCGGCGAGAAGCTGGCGTTGAACGTGAGGTCCTCGCGCTCCTCGGAGACGAGCGCGGGGTTGCCGCCGGTAGTGCGCGTCACGCGGACGGACTGGCCCAGCACGGAGTCGAAGAAGGTCACGTCCGGCGTTACGAACAGCGGATCGCCCAGCTGCTGCAGCGTGGCCGCAGCCTCGCTGTTCTCCGCCTGCAGCGTGAAGCGCAGCGGCCGCACGGGAGACCATGAAGCGCCGTACCCAAGACTGTTGAGCGCCGCCACATCGCTGGGATCGGCGAAGGACGCGGTGGCGTTCACCGAGATGTCGCCGAAGGCTTCGCCGAACTCGCGCCGGCGGCTGGTGATGGGGGCCGAGAGCGTGGCGCGGCCAGAGGGCGTGGTGCGTTCGAGATCGACGCCGCGCCGGCCGAAGCGGTCCGCGGAGAAGCTGTCGATCTCGCGGTGTTCGACGCCGAGCCGCAGGCTGGCGCGCACGACGCCGCTGGGCAGGTCGATGGTGGCGCCGTTGGCGTTGGCGGTGACGTCATACAGCCGCTGCTCGGACTCGCTGCGCGAGGGCGCGAGGCTGTCGACCGTGAGGCTGTTCTGGCGCGTGACGTCGGCGGTGGCGGTCGTGGTCCACTGCCAGCCGTCCTGCGCGCCGTCGAGGCCCGCCACGGCGCGCACGTTGTGCGTTTCGGTGGTGCGCGGGCGCGGCGCAAAGGCGCCGTCGAGGCCCAGCAGGTCGCGCTGGTTTTCCTGCTCCACGCGGAGGGACGCGTTGCCGGTGACGCGTTCGCTGAGCGCGCGGGAGAGGGTGGCGTTGGCGCGCCACTCGCCCGTCTCGGGCGCCAGCGTGCGGGCGTAGCGGGCGTCCGGTCCGCTGGTGGGCGGGGCGATGCCGCGCTCCAGTTCGGAGACGGCGCTTTCGTCCTCGCGCGTGAGCCCGGCGGCGAACCGGTTGCCCTCGTCGATCTGCGTGGTGCGCACGTCGAACCGCGTGTTGGCGCGGGCGTCGCCGTCGGCCACGCCGCCGGACGCTTCGATGGACTGGGCGTCGTAGGTCTTCTCCAGCACGAGGTTCACCACGCGCTGCTCGGCGGAGTAACCGTACTGGAGGGACAGCTGCTCGTCGAACACGTCCACGCGGGAGATCACGTCCGGCGGCAGGTCCCGGATTTCCTGGAGGCCGCTGATGCGCCGGCCGTTCACGAGCACGATGGGCTGGCCGCCGCCGCGGATGGAGGCAGAGCCCGTCTGCGGCGCAAGTGCGCCGAGAATCTGGAAGATGGAGGTCGCCCCGTAGGCGCGCACATCGGCGCCGCTGAGGGTGGATTCGGGGGGGATGTCGCCGGGCACGCTGCCGCGGGGCCGCTCCACGGACACGACGATCTCGTCGTCCTCCGTGCGCGAGGGGGCCTGCGCGTGGGCGGCCCCGGGGAGGGCGGCGAGGGCGGCGAGAACGGGGAAGACGAAACGCTTGCTCATGCGCCCCTTAAGCACGGGGAATGTGACAGAAACAACAAGGCTGCCAGCGCCGATTGTCGCGGCGTGGCGGGCGCGGGAACAGGGTGATGAACCGTCATTGCAGGCGGATGGACCGCGGCGGCGCCGAAGGGGCGCCGACGGGCGGCCTGTCAGTCACCACTACGCGCCGAAGTAAACGAAGGCGCCCCAGAACACCGGGTCGGCAAAGGGGCGCTGCGCCGGTTGTGCGGTAATCGCCGCACGCAACTTGCCGGCTTCTCCGGGCGCGAGGCCTGCGGCGTCGACGAAGGCCGTGAGTGCGGCCTTGTCGGCATCCCGGAGCCAGAGCTGCGCGTGACGCAGCGCGGTCGGCGGAGTCTCGCCGCCGCGCAGGTGTAGATCGTAGAGCTTCGCCATCAGAAGAGCTGTTGCCGCGTCGTCCACCTCCCAGAGCGAGGCGATGACGCCGGCGGCGCCAAGCGCAAGGAAGGCAGCAGGCATGCCGATGAACTCGTCGGGATTGCGGTCGAGGCCGATGAGGCCGGTTTCGCAGGCGGAGAGGACGACCAGCCGCGGCGCGCCGAGACCCTCCTCGGAGTTGAGCAGTTCGCGCAGGGTGAGGCAGTGCGGCGGCGGGGGGCCGTCCGTGACGCACGCCTGTGGAGAGGGGCCGCCTGGAATCTGCAGCCAGGAGTCTAGTGGCGCGTTGGCGTTGAAGGAGCCGTGGGTGGCGAAGTGCCAGTAGGATGCGTTGCGCAGATCGGCCATGACGCGCGCTTTCGGCGCCTGTGCGGCGGTGACCATTCCTGAAAAGTGACGCCCGACGGCGGCGACTTCCGCTGGGACGAAGGCAAGTCCCGTCTCTGACTGCGGCGGCGCCACGAACGCGATCCGCCGCTGTGTTGCTCGGCTGGCGCGCGCCTCAAGACGTTGCAGAAGTGACGCGGTAGGTGAGAACACGATCTCGTAGTCGTCGATCAGCGCGCGACCGGAGATGGGATCACGGAGCAACGCCACGGGCATGATCGTCGCTGGGCCATCGGGCGCAATCACAAGACGCTGACCGGATTTCGCGCCGGCCTGACGCGCCGCAGACGCGAGCGTAGCACCCCATGCGGGCTCAAATGCTGCCCGGAAGCTTCCAACCGCCTGCGAGAACGCCTTTTGTCTGTAGTCTGTCAGCCATTGCCTCACGGCATTGGTCGTGTCGAATGGGTCTGGTCCAGATGCGGCCCCGTTATATGTCTGAATTGCTCTTTGCGCCATCTCCTGCATGAGTGGCTGGGGCCAATCGCCTGGCGTGAGCAACGGCATGACCGGTGCATCGACAGGCAGCGCGTTCACAATGCCCCGACTCCTGTCGAGCATAGTGATTGAGAGTACCGGCGCCGAGCGCGCACTTGGCGGTGATGGTCGCATCTGGGCGGCGACCAATAGATCGACCAGCCGGGCGCGTGCGCGCCAGCCTTCCGCGATCTCGGGTGTCATGGGCGCCATGTAGTCTGGCGCCAAGCGGTCCGCCCGCGCCCGTAGAAGCCGCGCCGTCGCCACACTCTCTTCGTCGAGCCCTGAAGCCTCCAGTCCAAGAAGCGTGGACAGGAACACCGCACGCATCGGGTTGTCGATGGCCACAATCTGGCCCGCCTGCGCGAGTTCCGCGCGGTCCTCAGCGGTCATGCCGTCAGAAGAATCTGCGAGCATTGCCGCCAGCGCAAATGAGCCAGCACGCATGTTGGCCATGGGTATGGCCATCGCCTCCATGCCGTAGCGCGTCGCCCCGCACGCGCCCCAGATCGCCTGCAGTGTGCTGCTCATCTGCAATGACGAGCCTTCGCCAGTGAGTTGCGGCGTGGTGTTGAACCCCTCGAGGCAGCGCGCGCTCACGTACCGCTTTGGATCGGCTTCAAGCGTAAACACGGTCAGCGCTTCGCGCAGAGCGGCCCGTGCCCGCTGGTCAAAGGAAATTGCAGCGCGCGCTTGAGCGGGGTTTTCATCGGCGTCTTCCTTCGCGTAGCCCGCCATTTCAAACAGCGCGCCGGCGAGCGCGAGTTGAGCAAGCGCCCAATCCTGCGCGTTGTCGGTCTTGCGCAGTGCGCCGAGAGCACCCTGGGCGGCCTTTAGGATGCGTTCATCGACTTCGCGGCCACCGTCGCCCTGGTCGAGCGCTGTGGCGAGCGCGAGCTGCAGTCGGCCCCACTCCGACGAACTACGCGGGGCAGCGCTTATGCGGCGTTCAATCTCGGCTGTAAGCCTTTCGACCTGAGGCTGGCGCGCAAATGGGTTCGTAATTTGCCCCAGCGCCTCGGCGCGCGCTCGCAGATCCGCGGCGGATTGGGCGTAGGCGACTGGCGCCAAGGCGAGTGTGAGCGCCGCCACAGCGGCGAGTAAGGTTTGTGGTTTCACAAGAAGCGCCCCGCTTTTCGCTAAGTATGCGGCTTATTGTGACAACCGTATAACCGGCCTCCTACCCGAACGTCGCCCGCGGCTTGGCGGTGTGTTCGTTCATCACCACGTCCTCGGCCTCGTCCATTTCCAGCAGGAGCACGTCGTAGCCCCAGAGGTCGGCAAGGTGCTGGAGCACGTGGTCGGTGTCGGCTTCCTCCAGCAGCACGCCGTCGAGGACGCGGTGGTGGAGGATGAGGCGGCGGTCTCCGGTGAGGTCCACGTCGACGATCTGGATGTCGGGATCGCGGCGGGCGACGTCGTAGTGGCGCGACAGCGCGCGGCGCACCTCGCGGTAACCGCGCTCGTTGTGGATGTGGGTGACGTTGAGCTCGGCCTCTTCCTCGTCGTCGCGCAGGTTGAACAGGCCCAGGCTGCGGATCAGGCGCGGCGAGAGATACTGCGACACGAAGCTTTCGTCGCGGTAGTTGGCCCAGCAGTCCTTCAGCACGTTGTAGGGATCGCCCGCGCCGGCGATGTCGGGCATCCACTCGCGGTCCTCGTCGGTGGGCGACAGGACGATGCGCTCGATGTCCTGCATCATGGCGAAGCCGAGCGCGTAGGGGTTGATGCCGGAATAGCGGCGGTCGTCGAAGGTGGGCTGGAACACCACGCCGGTGTGCGAGTGCAGGAACTCCAGGAACGCGCCGTCGTCGATTTTGCCCTGCTCGTGCAGGCGGGTCATGATGCGGTGGTGGACGAACGTGGCGCAGCCCTCGTTCATCATCTTGGTCATGCGCTGCGGATAGAAATACTGCGCCACGTTGCGCACGATGCGCAGGATCTCGCGCTGCCAGCCCTGCAGGCGCGGGGCGGTCTTTTCCAGGAAGTAGAGGATGTTCTCCTCCGGCAGGCCCAGCAGCGCGCGGCGGCGCTCTTCCTCAGCCTTGTCGCGGGTGCGCGCCTTCTTGGTGGGGACGGTGCGCCAGAGGTCGTTGAAGATGCGCTCGCCGTGGGCGCGGCGCTCCTCGGCGCGCTTCTGTTCCGAGCGGAGGTCCGGCATGCGCTTGCGCGGGAAGCGGTGGACGCCGTGGCTCTGCAGGGCGTGGGCGCTGTCGATCACGCGCTCCACCGCCGTCTGGCCGTAGCGGTCCTCGCACTGGGCGATGTAGGCCTTGGCGAAATCGAGGTAGTCGAGGATGCCGCTGGCGTCCGTCCACTGCTTGAAACAGTAGTTGTTCTTGAAGAAGTGGTTGTGGCCGAAGCCCGCGTGCGCGATCACCAGCGTCTGCATGGTGATCGTGTTCTCCTCCATGATGTACACCACGCACGGATCGGAGTTGATGACGATCTCGTACGCGAGGCCCGTGTAGCCCTTCCGGTACATCGCCTCGTCGCGGGCGAAGTGCTTGCCGAAGCTCCAGTGCTTGTAGAACAGCGGCATGCCGCCGGAGGAGTACGCGTCGAGCATCTGCTCGGCCGTGATCACCTCGATCTGGTTTCTGTAGATGTCGAGGTTGAGTTCGCCGCGGCCGATCTCCTCGATCGCTGCGTAGACCTTGTTGATCGTCTCGAAGTTCCAGTCGCCGCCCGTGTAGAGCAGCTTCGGGTCGATGATCTTCGGGGGCGCGGTTTTCAGCGACATCAGGCCTCCGCCATCTGGTCTTTCTTCTGGAACAGCTCACGGAACACCGGGAAGATGTCGCGACGGTGGCGCACCTTCCGCATGGCGATCGGGCTCTCGGGGCCGTTGACGATGGCGTAGGTGCGCCACAGCGTGGTGGGACGTTCGCTGGCGGGGCCGTCGTCGTCGGCGCCCACTTCGAGATAGGCGTAGTACTGGCACAGCGGCAGGATCGCGCTCGTGAGCAGGGCGGCGGTCTTGGCGTTGTCGCTTGGCGCGTTGTCGCCGTCGGACGCCTGCGCGGCGTAGATGTTCCAGTCGGCCGGCTTGAAGCGCGCTTCCAGGATGCGCGCCATCTCCTCCAGCGCCGTGGACACCACGGTGCCGCCGGTCTCGCGGGAATAGAAGAAGGTCTGCTCGTCCACCTCTTCGGCTTCGTGGGTGTGGCGGATGAACACCACCTCCACATGCTTGTAGCGGCGTTTCAGGAACAGATAGAGCAGGGCGTAGAAGCGCTTGGCGAGATCCTTCATGTGCTCCGACATGGAGCCGGACACGTCCATGAGGCAGAACATCACCGCCTGCGCCACAGGCTTGGGCGTGGACTCCAGGCGGCGGTAGCGCACGTCGAGCGGATCGATGAACGGGATGAGTTTCGTGCGCTTCTGCTGGCGGGCCAGCTCCTCGCGCGCGGCGGCCAGACGCTCGGGGTCGGCGCCGCTTTCCTCCAGCGCCGCGATCTCCTCCAGCAGGGCGGCGATCTCGCCCACCTTCGGCCGCTTCAGCGCGATGCGGCGCGACAGCGAATTGCGCATGGTGCGCGAGAGCGACATGTTCGACGGCGAACCCGAGGTGGAATACCCCGCGCGGCGCCATTGCGGGATGCCTTCGCCCTTCAGCTGCCGCTTGGCGAGATCGGGCAGTTCGAGATCTTCCAGGAAGAGATCGAGGAATTCCTCGTCCGACAGGGCGAAGCGGAACTCGTCCTCGCCGCCTCCGTCCTCGGCGCCCTCGTTGCCCGCACCGCCGCCGCGCGGCGGGCGCTGGATGCTGTCGCCCTCGATGTACTCCTTGTTGCCGGGCAGCACGTAGTCGCGCGTGCCGCCTTCGGAGGAGCGCCGCAGCGTGGGCTCACGCACGCCGTCCGACGGGATGGTGACTTCGCCGCCCTTGTCGATGTCCTTGATGGAGCGCCCGGACGTGGCCTCCCGCACCGCGCGCTTCACCTGCGCGCGGGCGCGGCGGATGAAGCGCTGGCGGTTGGCGAGGGACTTGCCGCCGGGGTTGAGGCGTCGGTCGATGACCTGCATCGGGCGCTTACCCCGCCTGCTTCACGCGCATGTACCACTCCACAAGGCGCCGCACCTGGCGCTCGGTGTAGCCGCGCTCGACCATGCGCTGGACGAACTCGTCGTGCTTCTTCTCGGTCTCGCTGTCCTTCTTGGAGCCGAAGCTGATGACCGGCAGCAGGTCCTCCACCTGGCTGAACATCCGCCGCTCGATCACTTCGCGGATCTTCTCGTAGCTGGTCCAGGACGGATTGCGCCCGCCGTGGCCGGCGCGCGCGCGCAGGGTGAACTTCACCACCTCGTTGCGGAAGTCCTTCGGGTTGGCGATGCCGGCGGCCTTCTCGATCTTGGACAGCTCCTGGTTCAGCAGCTCGCGGTTGAGCAGCTGGCCGGTGTCGGGGTCCTTGAAGTCGATGTCCTCGATCCAGGCGTCGGCGTAGTCCACGTAGCGGTCGAACAGGTTCTGGCCGTAGTCGTGGTAGCTTTCGAGGTACGCCTTCTGGATCTCGTGGCCGATGAACTCCGCATAGCGGGGCGCCAGATCGGCCTTGATGAACTCGAGGTACCGGGCCTCCGTCTCGGCGGGGAACTGGTCGCGCTTGATGGCCTGTTCCAGCACGTACATGAGGTGCACGGGATCGGCGGCGATCTCCGTCGTGTCGTAGTTGAACGTGGCGGCCAGCACCTTGAAGGCGAAGCGCGTGGAGATGCCGTCCATGCCCTCGTCGACGCCGCCCGCGTCCTTGTACTCTTGCAGCGAGCGGGCTTTAGGGTCCACTTCCTTGAGGCTTTCCCCATCATAGACGCGCATCTTGGCGTATTGATTGGAGTTCTCGTGCACCTTCAGGCGCGACAACACCGAAAACCGCGCCAGCATCTCCAGCGTGCCCGGCGCGCAGGGCGTTCCGGCCAACTCCGAGGTGGAGATCAGCTTCTGATAGATGCGCTCTTCCTCGGCCACCCGCAGGCAGTAAGGCACCTTGATCACGAAGATCCGATCGATGAAGGC
>JAIYAO010000005.1 GCA_027488965.1 Alphaproteobacteria bacterium | reverse complement strand
GGGCGCGGCATGCGGCGCGTGGAGAAGGCGAAGGATTTCCCCGAGGCGCTGAAAAGCGCAGCGAGCGAGGCGCAGAAGGCGTTCGGCGACGGCCGGCTCGTGCTGGAGAAAGCCATCGACCGGCCGCGCCACATCGAGATTCAGGTGCTCGCCGATGCGCACGGCCATGTGGTGCATCACGGCGAGCGCGACTGCTCCATCCAGCGCCGCCACCAGAAGATCATCGAGGAGGCGCCCAGCCCCGCGCTCGATGAAGCCACGCGCCAGAAGATGGGTGCGTGCGCGGTGATGATCGCGGAGAAGATCGGCTATGTGGGCGCAGGCACCGTGGAGTTTCTGCTCGATGCGCACGGCGCCTTCACGTTCATGGAGATGAACACGCGGCTGCAGGTGGAGCATCCCGTCACCGAGATGATCACCGGCGTCGATCTCGTGGAGCAGCAGCTGCGCGTGGCGATGGGCGAGGCGCTCGACATCACGCAGGACGACGTCTGGTTCTCCGGGCACGCCATCGAGGCGCGGCTGTGCGCGGAGTCACCGGCTGAGAACTACATGCCGCGCACCGGCGTCGTCGCCGCATGGCGGCCTGCACCGTTCGTGCGCACCGACCATGCGCTGGCCGATGGCGCCGTGGTCGGCCCGCACTACGATTCGATGCTGGGCAAGGTGATCGTCCATGGCCGCACGCGGGAAGAAGCCGCAGACATGCTGGCCCGCGCCCTCGATGCGACGACCCTGCTCGGCGTCGAAACCAACCGTGCGTTCCTCGCGCGGCTGGCGCGCCATCCGGCGTTCATTTCCGGCGAGGACGTCACCACCGCGTTCCTCGCCGAACACTTCGCCGATGTCGCTGTGCGCGCAACGGCGCCGGACGATGCGGCGTGGGCCATCGCGGCGTGGCTCTCCGCCGTCGCGCAGCCGGTACGGTTTGCGGTTCCGGAAACCTGGCGTGGCTGGTCAAGCGCTGCGCCTGCACCGCTGCGCTGGAAGCTCGCGCATGGCGATGTGACGCGCGAGGGCCTCGTTCTCGCGAGCCGCGATGGGGCGCGCGTGAGCGAAGGGGCCCGCACAGTCGTCATCGACGGTGTGCCCGCCGTGGCGGGCGAGATGTTCGACGTGCGCGTGGGCGGCGCGTTCGCCCGTATCGCGTATGCCTGGAGCGATGGCGCGCTCTGGCTGTCGCACCGCGGCGATCACACCTTCGCGGACCTGCGCCTGCAGCCGCCGGCGCGGGATGTGAAGGCCGAGGCCGGCGCGGTGATCGCGCGGATGAACGGCAAGATCGCCGCGATCCTCGTGGCGCCCGGCGCGCGGGTGAAGGCGGGCGATGCGCTGGTGACGCTGGAGGCGATGAAGATGGAACACGTCATGGCCGCGCCCGCCGCCGCGCGCGTGAAAGCCATCGGCGTGGCGGTGGGCGAGCAGGTGGCGCCGGGCCGCGTGCTCGTGGAACTGGAACCGGATGCGGGAGACTCCGCATGAACGCCGATCTGAAAAGCGAGAAGCGCGGGCGCGCGCTGGTGCTGACCATCGACCGCGAGGCCAAGCGCAACGCGCTGAGCGGCGCGGTGGTGGAGGGCATCGGCGAAGGCCTCCGGCAGGGCGCGGCGGATGCGGAGATCGCCGCCATCGTGATCACCGGCGCGGGCGACAAGGCGTTCTGCGCCGGCGCCGATCTCGATCCGAAATCGGCGCCGTTCCAGATGGATCCCGCCCAGTCGCGCCTCGCCTACGCGGACCTGCTGCGTGCGATGATCGCGTGCGACAAGCCCATCATTGCGCGCATCAACGGCGCGTGCATGGCCGGCGGTATGGGCCTGCTTGGCGCAGCCGATCTCGCGGTCACCGTGCCCACCGCAAAGTTCGGCCTGCCGGAAGTGGGCATCGGCGTGTTCCCGATGATGGTGGCCGCCGTGCTGCAGAACCGCCTCGCCATCCCCGCGCGCACGCTCGCGCACATGTGCCTCACCGGCGATCCCATCACCGCGGAAGAGGCGCTGGCGCTGGGCCTGGTGAACACCGTGACGGCCGATCTCGACGGCGCCGTCGATGCGCTGGTGGAGAAGCTCGCGTCGCGCTCGCCCACGGCGCTGCGCCTCGGCAAGCGTGCGATGACGGCGATGCTGGGCATGGGCTGGGACGAGGCGCTGGCCTATGCGGAGACGCAGATCCGGCTGGTGGCGCTGACGGAAGATGCGAAGGAAGGCGTCGCCGCGTTCGGCGAGAAGCGCCCCCCGCGCTGGACAGGGAACTAGCACCATGAGCGACAAGATCGTGCGCATCGGCGGCGCGTCCGCGTTCTGGGGCGACAGCGGCGTGGCCGCGCCGCAGCTCGTGCGGCGCGGGCGGGTCGATTACCTGATGTTCGATTTCCTCGCGGAAGTGACGCTGTCGATCATGGTCAACGCCCGCCGGCGCGATCCCACCAAGGGCTATGCCGGGGATTTCGTCACCGTGGCGATGGCGCAGGTGATGCGCGAGTGCAAGGAGAAGGGCATCCGCGTCGTCGCCAATGCGGGCGGCATGAACCCGGCGGCGTGCGTGGAGGCGCTCAAGGCGCTGGCGGCGGAGCAGGGCGTGGACGTGCGCATCGCGCATGTGGAGGGTGACGATCTCTTCGCGCACCGCGACGTGCTGCGCGACACGAAGGAGATGTTCTCCGGCGCGGCGATGCCGGAGACCATCGTGTCGATCAACGCCTACCTCGGCGCGCTGCCTATCGCCGCGGCGCTCGCGGGGGGCGCCGACATCGTGGTGACGGGGCGCTGCGCAGATTCCGCCATGGCGTTGGGACCGCTGATCCACGAGTTCGGCTGGGCCGCCGACGACTGGGACCGGCTCGCGGCGGGCACGCTGGTGGGCCACATCCTGGAATGCGGCGCGCAGGCGACGGGCGGGCTGCACACGGACTGGGAGAAGGTCGAGCGGTGGGACGACATCGGCTACCCGATCGCGGAATGCCGCGCGGACGGCTCGTTCGTGGTGACCAAGCCCGAAGGCACCGGCGGCCTCGTCACGCCCGCGACGGTGGGCGAACAGCTCCTCTACGAGATCGGCGATCCCGGCGCCTACATCGTGCCCGACGTGGTGTGCGATTTCCGCGATGTGCGCATCGCGCAGGTCGGCGCCGATCGCGTCGAGGTGAAAGGCGTGCGCGGGCGGCCCGCCACGTCAACCTACAAGGTGTCGGCCACGTACATGGATGGCTGGCGCGCCTTCGGCAATCTCACCATCGTGGGCATCGATGCGGTGAAGAAGGCGCAACGCACGGCGGAGGCGATCCTCGCGCGCACGCGCACGATGTTTCGCGACCACAACTTCGGCGACTACAGCGAGACGTCCATCGAGATCCTCGGTGGCGAGCAGCAGTACGGCCCGCATTCGCGCGCGCGGGAGGCGCGCGAGGTGGTGATGAAGCTGGGCGTCAAGCACGTCGACAGGGCGGCGCTGGAGCTGTTCGCGCGCGAGATCTCGCCGGCGGGCACGTCCTGGTCGCCCGGCACCACGGGCAATTTCGGCGGCGGCCGACCGGACCCTGCGCCGGTGGTGCGGCTCTTCTCCTTCCTCGTGGACAAGGGCGTGACGACGCCGGTGGTGGTCATCGACAACGAACGCATGGCCGTGGATGTGCCCCGCGGCGCAGCCGAGCTGCCGGCGCCGCATGTGCTCGACGTGGCGCCCCCGGCGGGGGACGATCCCACGGCGCTCACCACGTCACGCCGCCTCATCGAGCTGGCGTGGGCGCGCAGCGGCGACAAGGGCGACAGCGCCAACATCGGCATCATCGCGCGTGATCCCGCGCTGCTGCCCGTGCTGCGTCGCGAGCTGACGCCGGAGCGGGTGAAGGCCTACTTCGCGCATCTGGTGGATGGCGAGGTGACGCGCTATGATCTGCCCGGCTTTCACGCGATGAACTTTCTCATGACGAAGGCGCTGGGCGGGGGCGGGGCGGCAAGCCTGCGCAACGATCCCCTCGCCAAGGGCTTCGCGCAGATGCTGCTCGATCTGGAGATCGAGGCGCCGTCCAATCTTGCACTCTGAATTCGTTGGGGAACGCACATGCTGGTCTATGGAAGTTCGATCTCGCCGTTCGTGCGCAAGGTGCTGGTGTTCGGCGCCGAGAAGGGCCTCGCGCTGGAGCTGAAGCAGGTGGGCCTCGGCGCCCGCGATCCGGAGTTCCTGGAGGCAAGCCCCTTCGGCAAGATCCCCGGCTTCCGTGACGGGGATTTCACGCTGTCGGATTCCACCGCCATCGTGACGTACCTTGAGGCCAAGCACCCCGACCCCGGCCTGATCCCCACCGCCGCAAAGGCCCGCGGCCGCACGGTGTGGTACGACGAGTTCGCCGACACCATCCTCACCGCCGCGGGCGGCGCGATCTTCTTCAACCGCGTGGTGGCGCCGCGCTTCCTCGGGCGCGAGGGCGACGAGGCGGCGGCGGCGAAGGCCGAGGCCGAGCAGCTGCCGCCGGCGCTGGACTACATCGAGAGCGTGCTGCCCGCCTCGGGCTTCCTCGTGGAGGACCGCCTGACGCTCGCCGACATCGCGGTGGCGAGCCCGTTCGTGAACCTCGCCCACACCGGCATCGCGCCCAACGCGGCGACGCATCCGAAGCTCGCCGCCTTCGTGGCGAAGATGCACGCGAGGGAGAGCTTCGCCACATGGATCGCGCGTGAGAAGAAGGTGTTCGGGGGGTGAGGCGGGCGCTGTTTGTAGGCATGGCGCTGTTACTGCAGGGTGCGATACTCGCGGTTGCCACTGCTCAAGAGATGCTTTCGCCCTTCAGGGCGGAGTGGGCCGCGCGTCCGAGTGGGCGTGATGTGGAGCGGCTGTGGCCTCCCGAGGGTCTGCGCACTGGTCACCCGGCGGTAGCCTTGTTGTGTTGCCGCGTTCAGGAAGACGGTAACCTCGATTGCGACCTTGAGGCGGAGTGGCCGAAGGGGATGGGCTACGGCGCCGCCGGACTTGGGCTTTCCAAGGAGTATCGTATGCGCCGCGAAAGCGCAGCAGCGTTTCGGGCGTTGACGGATCGGACCCGTTACCAGCTTGTCATTCCGTTCTTCTTTGAAGGCCTGACGGACGAGGAAGAACGCGTCCTGCAGCGCGTAAAGTCGATCGCGAGCACGCCGGGCGCATGTGAAGTTTCGCGCACGAGTTAGCGTTCTATCTTGCTCGGTGAACTTCCTGAGCGTGGGCAAGGTCGCCCGCGTTTTTTGCGCCGGCGGCCACGCGGGCCAGGTCGACCGCGCTCCGCCTTACCCCGGCGCGATCATCTGTTCCGGGCGCACGATGGCGTCGAACTCCGCCTCCGTCACGTAGCCGCCGCCCACGGCTTCCTGCTTCAGCGTCGTGCCGTTCTTGTGCGCGGTCTTGGCGATCTTGGCTGCGTTGTCGTAGCCGATCTTCGGCGCGAGCGCGGTGACGAGCATCAGGCTCTTTTCCATCGCTGCCTTGATATTGTCCTCGCGCGCTTCGATGCCGGCGACGCAATGGTCCGCGAAGCTCACCGCCGCGTCGCCGATCAGGCGGGCGGACTGGATGAAATTGTAGATCACCACCGGCTTGAACACGTTGAGTTCAAAGTGGCCCTGGCTTGCCGCGAAGCCGATGGTGGTCTGGTTGCCCAGCACCTGTGCGCACACCATCGTCAGCGCTTCCGACTGCGTGGGGTTCACCTTGCCCGGCATGATGGACGAGCCCGGCTCGTTCTCCGGCAAAGCCAGTTCGCCGAGGCCCGAGCGCGGGCCCGAGCCCAGGAAGCGGATGTCGTTGGCGATCTTGAACAGGTCCATCGCGCACGCGTTCAGCGCGCCGTGCGCGTACGCGAGCGCGCCGTGAGACGCGAGCGCCTCGAACTTGTTCGGCGCGGTGACGAAGGGCAGGTTGGTGATTCTGGCCACCTGGTCGGCGAACTGTTCGGCGAAGCCCACCGGGGCGTTCAGCCCCGTGCCTACCGCCGTGCCGCCCTGCGCGAGTTCGAAGAGATCGACCATGCTCTCCTCGATGCGGCGGATGCCGTTCTCCACCGCGTGGGCATAGCCGGAGAATTCCTGGCCCAGCGTCAGCGGCGTCGCATCCTGCGTGTGCGTGCGGCCGATCTTGATGATGTCCTTGAACGCCTCCTGCTTTGCGGCCAGCGCGGCGGACAGTTTCGTCAGGCCCGGCAGCGTCTCGCGCACAAGGTATTCCGCCGCCGCGATGTGCATGGCCGTGGGGAAGACGTCGTTGGACGACTGGCTCATGTTGACGTGATCGTTCGGGTGCACGGGCTTTTTCGAGCCCATGGCGCCCCCGAGCAGTTCGATGGCGCGGTTCGAGATCACCTCGTTGGCGTTCATGTTGGTCTGCGTGCCGGAGCCGGTCTGCCACACGCTGAGCGGGAAGTGCGCGTCGAGCTTGCCGTCGATCACTTCCTGCGCGGCGGCGATGATCGTCTCCGCGATCTTCGCGTCCAGCTTGCCGAGGGCGAGATTGGTTTCCGCCGCCGCGCGCTTGACGATGCCGAGCGCGCGGATGAGCGGGCGGGGCATCTTCTCCTCGCCGATCCTGAAGTTGCCCAGCGAGCGTTGCGCCTGCGCGCCCCAGTACCTGTCGGCGGCGACCTCGATGGGGCCGAAGGTGTCGGTTTCGGTGCGCGTCGTCATGGCCGCCTCGCTGTCGCTGTCGCGCGCCCGGTTAGCGCGATGCGCGCGGCGGCGCAACGCAGGCTCTAGAGCCTTTTCCGATCCGATTGAATCGGATCGGGGCTCTGGTTTCTTGCTTGGTCGCATTTTCTTTCGACGAACCGGCATCCACTTCGTCGGAAAATGCTCTAAAACCGCGGGCCCACGAGGTTCCACCCGTTCAGCGCAAGGCCCAGCGCGCCCATGGCCGCAAGCGTCGCCACGATGCGCGCGCGCCGCCATACCGACCAGTCCGCCCTGAGCCAGGCGAGCGCCACCGACAGCGCCGCAAGCCCCGTGGCCACCGCCGCCGCCATCGCCGCGAACGCGCCGAGGCGCATCACGTCCGGCCAGGCGATGAAGACAGTCCAGGAATCGGCGGACGCACGCAGGAAGTAGGCGGCATAGAAGCCGAGCGCCGCCAGCCACGCCGCGCCGGCCACCGGCATCAGCAGCCCCGCCAGCCGCGCCGGCGCCCGCGTCTGCGCCGGGCCGAACAGGCGCGCTGCACCGGAGAAGACGGCGCCGACCGATGCGAGGAGGCCGATCAGCGCCACGGGCAGGAACCCCTGCGGCGCGGCGAACCGGCTGATCTTCGTGGCGCGGTTGGCGCCCCAGGCGTGGATGTAGCGCACCACGCGCCCGCCGCGTTCCTCGAATGCAGAGATTTCGCCGGACTCGATGTTGCGGAAGCGGTGGATGCGTACGCCGGGTGCGCGGTCCACGTGGTCGACGGGCGCCAGCCGCGCCGCCTCGCCGCCCGTAGCGAGCACAAGGCGTCCCTCCGGGGCCACCGACACATCGATGGTGCAGCGCACGAGGCAGAACGCCTTCTCGATGGTGGTGTAGGCGCGCCGGTCCGACAGGTAGGCGCCGGCGAACTTGCGCAGCGCGCCGGCCTTCGACGCATCGGCGGCGGGCGTCTGCGGGGCGGCGGGGTTGCGCCCGCCGAGGCGGTCGGCGATGGCGCCGGGCAGGATGTCGCGCAGCGCGCCACCCGCTTCGGCGTTGGTGGTGACGAACACGCCGAGATCGAGATCGGGGAAGAGCGTGAGCGCGGAGTGGAAGCGCAGCGTGTCGCCGCTGTGGCCCCAGTGGCGCCAGCCGCCCTCGGAGCGGCCCTGCAGCATGCCCCACGCCGAGCCGTTGAGCCCCGGCGCGTTGGCGAACAGCGGCGTCGGGCGCGCAAACAGCGCGATGGTTTCAGGCTTCGCCACGCCCGCGCCGCCCGCGAGCAGCGCGATCATGTAGCGCGCCATGTCCGCGGGCGTGGCCGAGGCCGACCCCGCCGGCGCGAACTGCACCGTGTACTCAAACCCCTGGCGCACGTAGGCGCCGCCTTGCCAGCGGAAGCCGTCGGCCACGTCGGCCGCCAGCGCGGGCGACATGGGCGAGGGCAGGCCGCGGCCCTGCACCAGTCCCGGCGCGTAAGGTTCGCGGAACGTGGTGTTCTGCAGGCCGAGCGGTGCGAGCACCCGCTGCTCCACGTAGTCCTCGAACGCGACGCCCGAGACCTCCGCCACGATCGCCCCGGCCAGCGCCACCCCGTAGTTGGAATAGACGCTGGCGACGCCCGGCGGGCGCACGCGGGCCGGGCGGTGGCGCACCAGCGCATCCACCAGCGGCACCGCCGCCGCCGGGTTGGCGACGAAGAGATGGCCGGCCACCAGGTCCTCGAACCCGGCGGAATGCGTGAGCAGGTGGCGCACCAGGACAGGCTGGGCGAACCGGCCGGCGGGGATCTGCAACGTCGGGGGGAGATAGTCGTTGGCGGGCTTTTCCAGATCGACGCGGCCCGCCTCCACCTGTTGCATCAGCGCGATCCAGGTGAACGTCTTGGAGATGGAGGCGATGCGGAACAGCGTGCGCTCGGGATCCACCGGGCGGCCGGCGCCGTCGGCCTGGCCGTAGCCCTTCAGCAGCATCACCTGGCCGTTGCGGACCACCGCCACGCCGACGCCGGCGATCCGTTCGGTCCGCATGGCCGCCTCGACCATGCCGTCGACGTATCCATCGAGATCTGCGGCGGGCGGCGGGGCGGCGTCCTGGGCCCGGGCGGGCCCTGCGAACGCCATGGCTCCCAACGCGGCCAGGGCCGCGCGCAGAAGCCGTCCCGTCCAGCGTCCCATTCCGAACTCCCCGCGCGGCCTCACCCCTTCGGCGCGCAGCCCAGACTTAGCAAAGCGGGCGGCGCCCGTCGATTCGGGCTCCCCCGAGGGGCGAGCGGATCGCCGTGGTTTGCGGGCCGGACCCCGGCCTTTCACGCCGCGACAGCCTTGCGCCACGGGGCGCGAAGGGGTCTTTCTCAGGCAACACAAAGACAGCAGGGAGCGCGCGCCATGAAGGATTTCGCCGGCAAGATCGCGGTCGTCACGGGCGGCGGCACGGGCATGGGGCGCGAACTGGTGCGCCAGCTGGTGGCGGAGGGCTGCAACGTCGCCATGTGCGACGTGTCGGCGAAGAACATGGCCGAGACCCAGCGCCTCTGCGCGGCCGACGGCCCGCCGCAGGGCACGAAGGTGTCCGCGCACATCGCCGATGTGTCGATGGAGGACCAGCTCCTGCGCTTCCGCGACGAGGTGGCGAAGGAAATGGACACCGACAAGATCCATCTCCTGTTCAACAACGCCGGCGTCGGCGGCGGCGGCTCGCTGTTCACCGACAGCCGCGAAAACTGGGAACGCACGTTCAACATCTGCTGGGGCGGGGTGTACCTCGGCGTGCGCACGTTCCTGCCCATGCTGGTGAAGGCCAGCGAAGCGCACATCATCAACACCTCGAGCGTGAACGGCTTCTACGCCTCCATCGGCAACAACACCCCGCGCACCGCCTACAGCGCCGCGAAGTTCGCCGTGAAGGGGTTCACCGAGGCGCTGATGACGGACCTCAAGGTCAACGCCCCGCACGTGAAGTGCTCGGTGGTGATGCCCGGCCACATCGGCACCGACATCGTCGCCAACTCCCGCAAGGTGATCCAGAACACCGAGAGCGACGAGCTGTCCGCCGACGACATCAGGTTCTTCCGCGCCCGCGTGAAGGCGCAGGGCATGGACGATACCCACATCAGCGACGAGATGCTCGCCCAGCTCGGCAAGGCCATGGCCGACGGCTTCCGCGACAACGCGCCCATGACGGCGGCCGCAGCCTCCAAGGTGATCCTCGACGGCGTGAAGGCCGGGACGTGGCGCATCTTGGTGGGCGAGGACGCGCACCGTCTGGACGAGTTCGTGCGCAAGGATCCGGCGGGCGCCTACGACGTGGACTTCTTCACGTTGTTTCCGAGCGCCCAGGGCGGTACGAACTGAACCTGCGCCTGGAAGGACCTTTACGGTGGAACTGACGTTGTTGGCGCCATGAAGCACTTGCTCGGCCTGTTCCTGATCGCGCTTGTCCTGTCAGGAGGTCCCGCCATGGCCGTCGAAGAACCGGCGCACTCGGTCATCCTGAAGGAAGCCGCCATCGAGGTGCGTGACTATCCGGCGCTGGTGGCGGCGGAGGTCTCCGTCGGCGGCGACCGCGACGAGGCGTCGAGCGCGGGATTCAAGCTTCTGGCGGGCTACATCTTCGGCGGCAACACCCGCAAGCAGAGCATCGCGATGACGGCCCCCGTCGTGCAGACCGCCAGCGAGAAGATCGCCATGACGGCGCCGGTCATCCAGTCGGGCGATGCCCGCGGCTGGACCGTGCGCTTCATCATGCCGGCGCAGTACACGATGCAAACCCTGCCGACGCCGAACGATGCGCGCGTGCATCTCGTGCCGGTTGCGCCTGCGCGGATGGCGGTCGTGCGGTTCTCGGGTCTCGCGGGCGCCGCCGATGTCGCGCGGCGGACTGCGGAACTGGAGGCCTTCATGGCGCGCAGGTCGCTGCGCCCAGCAGGCCAGCCGTCGCTGGCGCGCTATGATCCGCCATGGACGCTGTGGTTCCTGCGCCGCAATGAGGTTTTCATCCCTGTGGCGCGCACCGCCGGCTGAGCCGTGCTTCACAAAGGGCGGCGACCTCGCTAGCGAGGGCCATGAGCGAGCCGGAGTGGCAGGGCAGGGGCAAGGTGCGCGCGCGGTGGCGCGCGCGCGATGAGCTTGAGATCGCCGTCGACGGCATCACCACACAGGCGCGCTATTACAAGCCGCTGGTGTACGAGTTCTTCCGCAAGGAGTTTCAGGTCCGGCCGCGCTGGGGCGATTTCGAGGTGGACATCCGCCTTGAGCACGCGGGCGAGGCGCCGCAGCTCGATCTCGACAATCTGGCGAAGGCGCTGCTCGACGCCATCAAGGGCTTCGTGTTCTTCGACGACGTGCAGATCGCGCGGCTGCTGGTGGAGCGCGTGGGCGCCGAGCGCGACAGGATCTTCGTGGCGGTGCGGGCGCGGGGCGGCGCCTAGCGGTCCGAGAACAGCACGCCGCCCTTGCCCTTGCCCTTGTCCGTGGGCGGGCATTCCACGATCTGCACGGTGACGGCGTCGAGCGGGGCGCCGAAGTTCTTCACCACGGCGTCCGTGATGTCCTTCACCAGCGCGCGCTTCTGGTCGACGGTGCGGCCCTGGAGTGCATAGACGACGACTTCCGGCATGGCGCCTAGTCCTTCTTCTTGTAGTTGGCGAACGGCGCGGGCATCGCGGTGCCGCTGGCCTTGGCGAGAAGTTTGCCTTCGCCGTCGAACAGTTCGCCCTCGGTGAACGCGATGGTGCGGCCCCACTTCACCACGCGGCCCACGGCGCGCAGGGCGCCGCCGTCGGCCGGCGCGGGGCGCAGGAAGCTCGTCTTCATCTCCAGCGTGGGCGCCACGTGCGTCATGCCGGAGGTGATCATGCACGCCACGCTCATGACGTCATCGAGCATGGCGCACAGGTAGCCGCCCTGGACCTGGCGCATGGGGTTGGCGAAATCGGGCCTGGCCACGAACGTCGCCTCGACGGTGCGGTCAGCCTGGTTCACCGCGATCATCTCGAAGCCGAGCAGGGACGAGCCCTTCGGCGGATTCACGGAGGCGCGGAAACGGGCGAGGATCTCCTCGTCGGCGACAGCGGGCGGCTGTTCGCTCACTTCTTCCGGAACGCGTCGAGGCTGACCACGGAGGCGGCGGGCTGGACGCGCGTGTCGCGGTCCTCGCCCACGGCCGCCTGCACGGCGGCGGGCAGGGCCTCCTCCGCGGCGGCCGGGACGTCCGCGGCCGTCTGGTCGAACTGGAGGCCGAAGCGCACCGAGGGGTCGTAGAACCGGGTGAGCGCGGCGAAGGGGATCACGATGGGGCTGGGCTGTCCGCCGAACTTCAGGATCACGCGGAAGCGATCCGGAAAGACTTCCAGGTCCCAGAACTGGTGCTCGAGGACGATGGTCATTTCGTCGGGGTAGCGGCTGCCGAGATGCTCGGGGATCACGACGCCGGCCGCGCGGGTGCGGAAGGTGATGTAGAAATGGTGCTTGCCCGGCAGCGACCGCTGCGCCGCCGCACGCGAGAGCGCCGCGCGCACGACGCCGCGCATGGCGTCCTGCGTCAGGCTGTCGTATCCGATCAGGTCTTCGGCCACGCCGCCCCTCCTTGGCCCTCGATGGCCCGCCGCACACTTACCGTGGCCCACGCGCCAGTCAACGCCTGTTCCACCTCGCGCGAGTGCGCAGCGATTTCGCCTGCACGCGACGCGAATTGCACAGGGCCTGTGGGGCGCGTCGCGCGCTGTGCGCGAACCGCTCCGCGGGCCGTGGCGCGTGCGTTCCGGCGCGCCGCTGCAGTCCTCGCGCACTTTTCCGCGTGCGACGCGACGGGCATGAACGCGCTTCTCCTGTAGCGCGCATGGTTGTAACGGGAAACATGCCGCGCCGCACGCTCACCATCGACGACGCCGCAGCGATCGCGGCGGCGCTGCCGGGCGTGACGGAGGGCGTGTCCTACGGGACGCGCGGCTGGAAGGTCGGCCGCAAATTCCTGATGCGGGAAAAGGAGAAAATCGACGCCGTGCTGGTGATCGGCGCGGGCACGCTCGATGAACGCGATCTCCTGCTGGAGCGCGATCCCGAGGTCTTCTTCATCACCGATCACTACAGGGGCTGGCCCGTGCTGCTGGTCCGGCTGTCTCACATCTCGCGCAGGGAGCTTGCGGCGCTCATCGAGCGGGCGTGGCGACGCAGCGCGACCCGGAAGCTGATCGCGGAGAGGGATGGCTAGGCTGGCGGCTGTGCGCCCGCTGCGTTGCGCGCGATCACGGGTTGCAGCGCGGCGAGCGCGCCCACCCGGCCGGCGATCGCGGCCATGCGCGGCGCGTGTGCGGCGAACCATGCCTCTCGTGGCCGCCAACCGTTTATCGCCCAGACGTAAAGATCGAGCGCCGAGAAGGTGTCGCCCAGAAACCAGGGGGTCCCGGATGCACCCTCGATCAGGCGATAGATGTACTCTCGGCGGGCATCGGTGGCGCGCCGGAGTTTTTCGCCGGCAGCCGCGTCGCCCTCCACAAAGCGGGTCGGGAGATCGCCGTAGGTGAACGTGGGGTACACGGCGGCCACTAGCATAATCAGCCTGCGCAGGAAGGCGCGCCGCGCGGGATGGCTCGCCGGCGGCGCGAGGTCGGCGTCGGGATGCCGGTCGGCAAGGTCCAGCAGGATCGCCGCGCTCTCGGTCATCACAACGCCGTCGGCAAACACCAGCGCGGGGACCTGCAGCAGCGGGTTCACCGCCGCCAGCGCGCTTGTCTCCCAGTCGTCGGACCACGCAAGGGCGTGCAGCCGGAGCGGGGCGCCGGCGATGGCGTAGGCCGCTTCGATGATCATCGAGCCGCCGCCCCGGGGCCGCGTAGAGCAGGGGTGCGTCAGACATGGGGGGAGAACGCAAAGTCCCCGGCTTCTGTTGCCAGGCGCCGGGGGGCCCCGCCTGACGATGCTACTCGTCAGGACTTAAAGTGGGTTTTCCTCGAACCGCTTACGCGGCCAGAGCATAACCCTCAGCAGTGTTGTCGTTGGCAACTATTGCTGTTTGGCCTGTGACGGGACCACCCGGGCAAAAGCATCGTCCTTCAACGTCCGTCGATCCTATTTCGGCCCCGCTGACCATCCAACGACTGGGTGGGTAACTGGTGGAGCCGCCGGGAATCGCACCCGGGTCCGATCCGCCTATCTCCGCGCGTTTATCGCCATAGCCAGGATTGCTCCGGGCCTGACCAACATAGGGGTGTTTGCTGAACGGGGGAAGAACGGCGGCCATACATGGCGCCCGCGCGCCCGCGCACCGGGGGCCGTGATAGTCTGGCCCGGGATTCGGCGGCTCGGGAGACGGCCCATGGCGACGGTAAAACGGGTGTGGAAGCCCTTGCTGGCGGAGTTCATCGGCACGGCGGCGCTGGTGCTGTTCGGCTGCGGGTCGGCGGTGCTGGCGGGCGAGGCGGTGGGCCAGCTCGGGATCTCGCTGGCGTTCGGGCTGGCGGTGGTGGCGATGGCCTACGGCATCGGGCCGGTCTCCGGCTGCCACATCAACCCGGCGATCTCCTTCGGCGCCTGGGCGGCGGGGCGCATGACCCGCGCCGACATGCTGCGCTACTGGGCGGCGCAGGCGCTGGGCGGCTTCGCCGGCGCGTGCGTGCTGCTGCTGATCGCGTCGGGCCGGAGCGACTACGCCATCGGGCTGGACGGCCTCGGCCAGAACGGCTGGGGAGAGGGCTATCTGGGCGAGTACGGCATCGTGGCTGCGTTCACTTGGGAGGCGGTGGCCACCTTCCTCTTCGTCGTGGTGGTGCTGGGCGCCACGCAGGCGGGCGCGCCGGCGATGATTGCGGGGCTGGCCATCGGGCTCACGCTCACGGTCATCCACATCGTCGGCATCCAGATCACGGGCGTGTCGGTGAACCCCGCGCGCAGCCTGGGGCCGGCGCTCCTGGTGCAGGGCAAGGCGCTGGCGCAGCTGTGGCTGTTCATCGTGGCGCCGCTTCTCGGCGCGGCGGCGGCGGGATGGCTGTTCCGGCAGAAACACCTCGCCGCGTGAGACGGTGGGCGATCCTTCCGGCCGGCCTGCTGGCTGCGCTCGCCTTCTGGTTCTGGACCGGGACGCAGCCGCCGCTCGGCGCGCCGCGGGCCAGCGCGGACGATTGCGTCGACGTCCAGATCTGGAGCAACGGCTGGCACGCGAGCTTCGGCCTGGAGGCCGCCCGCCTGCCGCCGGCGCATCCGCTGCGGCGGCTCTATCCCGGCGCCCGCCACTTCCTGGTGGGCTGGGGCGATGCCGACTTCTACCGCTCCGACGGGACCGACCTCGCGCGCGGCCTCAAGGCGCTGCTGCCGGGCGGAGCGACGACCGTGCACGTGATCGCGGCGGCCAGCCCCGTGGCCGACACCTTCATCCCGGCGCAACTCGCCGCCGTGGGCCTGTCGCACGCGGGTGCGGCGCAGCTGGCGGAGGCGCTGGCGGACTCGCTGGCGCGCGATGCGGCGGGCGACGCCATCCCCATCGCCCCCGGCCAGCACGGCGGCGGGAGCCGCTTCCTGGCGGGGCGGGGGGAGTTCAACCTGTTCAACGTCTGCAACCAGTGGGCGGCGCGGGTGCTGCGGCAGGCGGGCGTCGGGGTGAACGCGGCGTGGGTCTATCGCGGCGACTGGCTGGTTGCGCAGGTGGAGCGTGCGGCGCCATCCTGCACCCGGGTGCGGGCGGGCGCAGTCCGCAAGACATCCCGGCGCGACATGCTCCCCGAGTCACTCCATATTGCAGGGACATGACACTGGCCGCCGAGATCTTCACGCCGTCGCCCACGCACGCGGACGTCCAGTACTTGGCGTTGCTGCGCGATGTCTTGGCGAACGGGGACGATCGCAACGATCGCACCGGCACGGGCGCACGCAGCCTGTTCGGCCGGCAGCTGCGGTTCGACCTGTCGGAAGGCTTCCCGCTCCTCACCACCAAGAAGCTCTTCACGAAGGCCATCGTGGCGGAGCTGATCTGGTTCCTG